>DASWNZ010000105.1:0-18543 GCA_036398975.1 Longimicrobium sp. | reverse complement strand
GGGCAGCGCTCGTCGCGCTGCCCCGCTTCTCTTGCGCCATCAGCCGTACGTGACCACCGAACGCCGCGCGGGGACCGGATGATCTCCGCCCCCCGCGTACCGTCCTGCATCATGGGCTCAGCCGGACGCCCCCCATCACCGTACCGTCTTCAGGGCGCGCAGGCCGAGAGCACGGTGCTGGTGATGGTCACGTCGCCCTGCGACCACGCGTTCCCGTTCAGCGTCCCGCGGGTGGTGGTGATGTTGCCGCCGGCCAGAATGGCACCGCGGAAGTTGGAGTCCGTCAGGGTGGTGGCGTCCTCCACCCACCAGGTCACGTTGCACTCCGACGCGCCGCCCGCCATCACCACCGAAAGGCCGGTGCCGGTGAGCGCGCCCACACCGCTGGTGCCCACTTTGAACAGCCAGACCCCGTTGGACGGCCCGTTGAGCGTGAGCACACCCGTGAGTGTGGCCGCGGTGGAGAAGCAGTACACGCCCGGCGGCAGCGTGACCCCCGCCAGCGTGCCGGTCAGCACCGTGCCGCACGGCACCGCCTCACGCGAGTTGTAGGTGGCTACGAAGTTGTTGTAGGCCGCCACGGAGGCCGCCGTCCCCAGCTGCACCGTCCCGTTGGTGACGGCGCAGCCGGCGCTGGCGAAGGCGCCCGTGGGCGCGGGCTGCAAGGTGCCCACGTCGCCGCTGATGCTGCCGCTGGTGCAGGCCACCGCCCTGTTGGCGAGCACCCGGAACGTCGTCGCCGGGGGCGGGGGCGGCGGGGTCACCGGCGGCGCGGTGACGATCACCGTCGCCGTACCGAAGATCGAGCCCTGCGTCGCGCGGACGGTGTTGGTGAAGGTGCCCGTCGTGTTGCCCGCGGTGAAGAGCGCCGTCTGCCCCGTGGTGCCGGCGGGGATGGTGCCGCCGCCGTTGGTGACCGTCCAGGTGGGGTTGATGGGAACGACCACGCCGTTGGCGTCCCTGCCCACCGCCGTGAACGTCTGCTGCCCGCCCGTCTGCAGCGTGACCGGGTTCGGCGTGACCGTGATGCTGACCAGCGCCGCCGGCGGAGCGGAGGTCACCGTGACCGTCGCCGTGCCGAAGATCCCGCCCTGGGTGGCCCGCACGCTGTTGGCGAAGGTGCCGGCCGTGTTCCCCGCGGTAAAGAGCCCCGTTGCCGAGTTGATGGTGCCCGGCGGGTTGGTGGTGGACCACACGGGGGTGATGGGGATCACGTTGCCTCCCGCGTCCCTGCCCACCGCGGTGTACTGCAGCTGCGCTCCGATCGCCAGCGTGGCCGGGTTGGGCGTGACCGTAATGGTCGCCAGCGCGCCGGGGGTCACGATGACAGTGGCCGTGGCGGAGATCCCGCCGGCCGTGGCGGTGACGCTGTTGCCAAAGGTGCCGGCGGTGTTCCCCGCGGTGAAGAGACCGGTGGCCGCGTTGATGGTGCCCGGCGGATTGGTGGCGGACCACACGGGCATCACGGCGACCACGTTGCCGCCCGCGTCCCTGCCCACCGCCGTGAACTGCTGCTGCGCCCCGATGGGGAGCGTGGCCGGATTGGGCGTGACGGTGAGGGTCGCCAGCGCGCCGGGGGTCACGATGACCGTGGCCGTGCCCGTGATCGCGCCCGAGGTGGCCCGCACGCTGTTGGCGAACGTGCCGACGGTGGTGCCCGCGGTGAAGAGCCCGGTCGCCGCGTTGATGGTGCCCGGCGGGTTCGTGGTGGACCACACGGGCGTGATGGCGACCACGTTGCCGCCCGCGTCCCTGCCCACCGCCGTGAACTGCTGCTGCGCGCCGATGGCCAGCGTCGCCGGGTTGGGCGTGACCGTGATGGTGGCCAGCGGGCCGGCGGTCACGGTGATGGTGGCGGTGCTCGTGAGCCCGCCGCAGGAAACCGTCACCGTGCTGGTGCCCGGCGCGGGGCCCGCGGTGAACAGCCCCTCGTCGCTGACGGTGCCTCCGCCGGCCACGGTCCACGTCTCGCCCTTGATGCGCGTGTCGTCGAACCCCTCGCGCGTGCCGCTCGCGCTCAGCTGCACCGTCCCGTTCACCGCCACGGTGGCGGTGGGCGGGGTGACGGTGAGCGTCGCCAGGTTCCGCGTACCCGTCGCGTCCTCGCACGCCGCCGTGGCCAGCCCGGCGAGCGCGAGCGCCAGCACGGCGAGCCGGCGCGGTGCGCGCGCCGCCGCCATGCGGCCCTTCGTGAAGATTGTCATGGAATCCCTCTGACCTGATGCGAGTGGCCGCGGCTGCGCGCGGACGCGCGCATGGTTCGCGAAGATCCTTCACGTCCGCGGGTCCCGGGAGGCGCCGGTGGGCGCCCCCCGCGTCCTGCGTCCCTGTCTCCCGCGATGGTCACTCGCCGCGAACGGCGCCGGACTTCACCTCGGACTGGTATGGCTGGAACTCGCACCCGGGGCGGACCGGGAGGTAGACCACCTCGGGCCGCGTCACGCCCGTCTCGGCGAACACCGGCACGCCCTGGTGCTCGCCCATGCGCGCCACCTCGTTCACGCCCAGCACGCGCGGCATCCCGAACTTCACGTAGCGGCGCCGGTCGAGCGTGATGGGGTCGCCCTGGATGTACCAGGCCGCGCCCGCGGCGTAGTGCGGTGCCGTGGCCGGGTAGGCCTCGCGGAACGGGCGGCCCGCGATCAAGGTGTCACCCGTGGCGGTGGTGTACTCAGCCTGCACGCTCCTCGGCATCCCGTTCTCGATCACACACACGTTGATCATCGCGGGCGGATCGGGCGCCGGCACGCTGATGACCACGGGAGGCTGCGGCTCCGGTAGAGGGGGTCCCGGCTGAAGGGGGGGCGAAACCGCGCGGCCGCCCAGCAGGAGGCTCAGGCCGGCACGGGCGTGCAGGTTCAGGTTCGCCTCCGGCTCGTGGCCGGGCATGTACTCCGCCACCCCATCCACGCGGATCGCGAGCGGGCCCGCGACGAGGAAGCGAAGCCCGGCGAGGCCGCTCGCGCCCCAGCTGGTGATGGAGCTGTCCGCATCGGCGTCGTTTCCGCCCGCGAACGCGTAGTTCGTGCGCACCGCGCCACCGCCCACGACGAGCTGCAGCAGGCTGGTGATGGGAACGTTGTAGTTCAGGCGCAGCGCGAGCCCGGAGGCGTTGACCTCGGTCGGCTGCGCGCCGGTGCAGCAGAACGTCTCGTCGGCGTCCCGCTCCTGCGGCGAGTACCAGCCGTCCGCCTCCAGCTGAACGCTGCGGGTCAGAAAGAACCCGAGGCGGCCGCCGTAGCCGAATCCGTCCTCCGGGACAACGTTCGGGCGGCCGGCGTTCTTGTCGAAGCTCGTCCATTGCCCGAATGCGCCGATCTCGAACGCTCCGGCGCGCGCCTGTGCCGCCGCGGGCCCGCCGAGGAACAATCCCATCGCCGCTGCCGTGACGAAGCAGGCGGCCAGACTTCTTTTCACCATGACTGTTCCTCTCGTAGGTGGTACTTCCTTGCCCCGCATCCATCGATCGCCTGCCCCCCGCGCTCACCGAATGCAGCGCGATTGCACGCCGCACGTCTTCCAGCAGTATGTCCCCGAAGGAGCGGCACCCCGGCCGGACCGAGGTCTTCCGCACCTGCCGCAGATCACAGGCAACCGAGCATTACCGGCTCGGGCCCCGTTTCACGGATTATTTGTTTATGTTTTGTGATACAGGAGCATAGCCTATATCCGCCATCGAGGCAAGCTCGGGTGACGTGGGATGCGGCGACGCCCGGCCGCGCCGACAGCGGGACGGGTGGTTTGGCGAGTAAGGTGATGGAAGGCGGCGGACCGGTTCGAACGTCGAACCAGGCTGGGACGCCGGGTGGTGGGCGCCTTTTGGTAGGATACCTCTTTGCGGAGACGGAGTGTGCCGGCCGGGATCCGGCCCCGGCCGGCACACCTCGCCACCACTCTACCCCTCCAGCTCGTTGCGCGAGAGCTGGTCCCTCGGCAGCAGCTCTAGCCTGCGTGGACGGCTACTGCTTGGTCATGACGGCGTTCGGCGTGCAGGGCGCGGCGCCGCCGCCGCCGTTGTTCGAGAGCCGGTTGCTGCCGTCCGAAGCCACGAACCCGCCCGCGCAGACGAAAGCGGTGAGGTTACCGTGCACGCCGTTGTTGGAGAGGTTCACGAACGCGTTGGACTGGCCCACGCCCGAGCCGTCGCCGGCCTGCACCGCGATCCCGTTCACCGCGAGCATGTTGTCGTTGGCGTTGATGACACCGGTGTTCTCGGCGATCAGCCCGAAAATGGCGTTGCCGGAGATCGTGGAGTTGTTGATCGAGGTGATGCCGTAGGCCGTGCGGATCCCGGTGCTGTTGTTGGTGATCTGCGAGTTGTTGATCACCAGGTGTCCGGAGCCGGGCATGGAAAGGACCCGGATCCCCGCCTGCGAAGACTGCGAGACGAGAACGTTCTCCAGGATGAGGCGCTTGCCGTTGACGAAGCGGACCCCGACCTGGCCCGTTCCCGCGCCGTTGATCTGCAGGTTGCGGAGCACCACGACGATGTCGGTGCCGTTGACGCTGATGCCGCTGGTGGCGCCGGCGAACAGGGCGCTGCCCACCACGCCGTTGCAGTCGATGGTGATCGACTTGGTGATGGTCACCCCGCCGAAGCCGCCTGGGTCAAGGCAGTCGATCTCGCCGCCGGCCGCGGTCTTGGAGATGGCGCCTGCGAACGTCTTGCACGGGGCGGTGCGCGAGCACGGGTTCACGTCGTCGCCCACGCCCGAGACCCAGGTGCGGGTCGCCTGCGCGGCGGCATCGGAAGGGGCAGCCAGCGCCACGGCGACGAGGCACAGAGCGGACGCGAGTACATGCTTGATCATGGGGAGCTCCTTTAGGGTGCGGTTGGGAGATGAGTACGATGACAGCGGGAACAGAACTGCGGGGGAAACGCCTCACCGGGGTGTGACGAGGTGCAACGATAGCATGATTGGAGCGGATTTACGAGCCCTCCTCTCACTTTCCGGGACGTGACGCGAACTCGCGTGCCTCGTTCGTTGCAGGCCGAAGCGGCGAAAAGAGCTCCTTGCGGCGCGTGCGTCTTTTCGGCCGGGTAATGCGAAGCGGGGCAGCGCTCGCGCGCTGCCCCGCATGCCTGTGACATCGATCCTGCGTGACTCCCTACCGCGTCGCGCGGGCCAGGTCGCGCACCGCCGCCGCCATCGCGGTGACGCGCGCCGCGTCCGCCGCTCCGCGCGCGTCCCTGTCCAGCTGCGCGGCCAGCACGTTCAGCTGGGTGCGCCGCGCGGTGCCGCGTACACGTTCCGCACGCGTGAGCGCGGAGGCGATGGCCGTGGTCCGCGCCGTGGAGAGCCCGCGGTTGCGCACCAGCTGGTCGAGGTAGGAGCGGACGACCGGGAAGGCGGCCGGCCAGGTGATCCGCGGCTGCATCTGCGGATTGTACTCCTCCATCCGCGCGAGCTTGGCCGCCTCCAGCTCGTTGCGTGAGAGCTGGTCGCTCGGCAGCAGCTCCAGGATGTCCAGCCCGCGCGACAGCTCCGACGAGTAGACGTAGCCGTTCCAGTAGTACGCGCCCCACGAGCCGCCCATCACCAGCGTCTGCGCGTCCACCGGGCCGCGGTCGAAGTAGGCGATCTCCATAGGGCGGGTCGGATCGGTGAAGTCGAAGACGTTCACGCCGCCCTGGTACCACCCCTGCACCATGATGTCGCGCCCGGGCACGGGCACCAGGCCGCCGTTGTGCGACACGCAGTTCTCCGTGTTCGTCTGCGCGGCCGGCAGCTTGAAGTAGCCGTGCTGCGTCATCTTGCCGCCGGCAATGGTGAGCACCGTGTTGCCGCCGAGCCGGAAGGGGTCCGTGGCGCGGCAGCGCGGCGCCGTGCCGCCGCCCCATTCGTCGGTGAACACGACGCGCTTGGCATCGTTGCTGAAGACGGCCGTGTGCCACAGCGAGAAGTTGAGGTCCGACTTGGCGTCCGTGACCACCGGCTGCTCCGGGTTCCGCACGTCCAGCAGGATGCCGAAGCTGCCGCACGAGCCGGCCACCAGGTGGAACGCCGGGTACGAGGTCAGGTCGTGGCACCCCGACGGCCCCGACGCGCCGCGGCCGGTCGCGGTGTCGCTCAGGGCCACGCCGCCACGGCCCGCGGGGCGCGGCAGCCCCTGGAAGATGCGCGCGTAGCCGGAGACGGCCGCCTGCTCCGGATTGCGCAGCGGCACGCGGATGATGTCGACGCGGTAGTCCGCCGTGTTCGGGTTCTCGGCCACCGTCCCCGTGGAGCAGGCGAGCTCGGGCACCTCCGCCGCGTCGCGCACGTTGGACGACCCGCCGACGTAGATGTAAATCACGTTGCGGTCGGTGGGGTGCGGAACGATGGTGTGCGTATGCGAGCCGCGGCACGTCTGCACGTTCTTGATCAGCCGGGGAGCGCGCGGATTGCTCACGTCGTAGATGCGCACGCCGCGCATGCGGTCCTTGCCGTCCTGCACCCCCTGCATCCCGCAGTCGGTGCGCGAGCGCGGCGACTCGGCGGAAATGAAGAGCAGGTTGCCGTACACCGACGGGTCGGCCTGGTCCGTGGCGCACACCACCGTGCTCAGCTCCACCGGGCGCGCCGGGTTGGCGACGTTCCAGATGCTGAAGCCGCTGAAGTTGCCCTGGTAGACCGTGGTCCCGCGGAAGGCGATGTCCGAGTTGATGTAGGCGAGCCCGCGCGCCGAGTCGAGCTGCGCCGGCTTGGCCGTGTAGGAGACGAGCCGCATCCCCTTCGCGGCGATCCCGGCCGTGTTCCCGGTGCCCGCCCGCAGCGTCGCGCGTGGGTCGTTAGTCGTCGGGATGGTGTCCTGCTGCGCGAAGGCCGGCGTGGCGAGCTGCACCGCCGCGGCGATGGCCAGCGCCATGGCGGTCCTGTGGATGCGAACGTGATCTCTCATCGGTCTCTCTCGGAGGGTGGAAATACGTCCCGCGGTCAATCCGGAATGGCGTGGAGGAGCCGCTCCATCACCACCAGCTCGTCGCGCTGGTCGGCGTCGACGTCGGTGGCGAAGCGGAAGATGTCCGGCTCCTGGCCCGCGCCCGGGGTCCTGAACAGCTCCCGCACCATCTGCAGCGCACCCTCGTGATGGCGGGTCATGAGGGTGAGGAAAAGCCGGTCGAACTCGCGCCCTCGCGCGGCGCCAAGCTGAGCGAACTGCTCGTCGGTCAGCATCCCGGGCATCATCATGGCGTGCTGGGAGTGCGCGTCGTCCGGCACCGCCTGCCGCCGCTCGGCGAGCCAATTCTTCATCATCACGATCTCGTCGCGCTGCGAGATGTCGATCTTTCGCGCGAGCCGCACCACGCCGTCCGACGCGCCGTTGGTCGGCGCCAGGGCGGCCATCCGCACGGCCTGCGCGTGATGCCCGATCATGTGCTGCATGAAGCGCACGTCCGCCACCGTGAACCCCGGCCCCGCCGTCGCCGGCAGATCGGGCATGTGGTGGTGCGCCGCCGGCTCCGCCTGCGGTGCCACGGGAGCCGTTGCCGGTCGCGATGCACACGCCGCCCCCGCAACAGCGCAGGCGACGACCATCCCCAGCTTCAGCACGGGCATACTCCTACCATTCGGCACTCCAGGATGTGCGGTTCTGCGTAATGTAGACGCGGCAAGCCTGCCCCGCGAGGTGCGACGCGCCGCACGACTATCCCGCAGGACTCCCAGCCGCTTCGAGACACCCATGACGGCGACTCCCGTGTGACAAGCCGCTTGACGCTGCTGAGCGCGACCACTCAGTTTGCCAGCACCCGGCTCGCGCGTCCACCTCGTTGAGCAAAGCCGTCCGGGAGGGCAATCTCGGCCGCTGCCAGCTCGGTCATCGCGGGGGTGCGGAGTTCCCGAAAACGCGTAAAATTCGTGTATAGGGTAGAGTTGACACCTCACTGGTGTATAGGCTAGACTACACATGCGCATCTACCCGGCTCGGCTTCCGGAGAACCTGCAAGCCAGGCACCCGATCCTCATCGAAGAGATGCTCGCCATGGTGAACTCGGGGAAGACGCGCCCGATCGCCGCGATCATCAAAATGGTCAAGGACCTGAAGGAGAACGGGCGCGAGAGCCGTTACCTGGTCCGGATGGGCAACTACCCCATCTACGAGCTGAAGACCAGGGCTCGCGGCGGTCAGACGGGCGGGACTCGTGTGTATCTATTCCTGACGGACCAGGACGAAGCCGGTCTGGTCACCAGCGAAGTCAAAGATGATGACGCCGCGGATCTGGAGAAGCTGAAGCTCACGGCTCGTGTCGCGGTCGCTCACAAAAATGGGATACCGGTTCTCCAGAAGCGGAGGCATCGATGAAGAAGAACAGAAAGGAAGTCCAGAACGCGTTCCGGCTCACAGAGCCCCCGGATGACGAGTTGATGGCGCTCCTCGCCGATCTGGGCGAAGGGGAGGTGGTAACCGGGGTGGGGCCTGTAGCCGGGGATGGGTACTCCGCGGCGGACATCGCGCGGGAGCTGAGTGACGCGATCGTAGCCGACTCCGTGGGAGAGCTGATCGCCAGGGCCAGGAAGGAGTCGGGCCAGTCGCTTCGGGACGTCGCTTCCATGGCGGGGGTGAGTCACGGACGCGTACGCGAAATGGAGCGAAGCTCGAATCTCGAGGTCGCGACCCTCACGCGCATGGCCGACGCTATGGGATACGAGGTGAAGATCATCCTCGAGCCGCGCCGGCACGGTCGTCCCGGCGCGAGGCGGATCGCCGCCGATCTACACCTTCCGAGAGAGGCGATGCAGGAGCCTGCGTGATCCGGCGGGTGCTGAGGGATTCGGGCACTAAACCCCCTGTGTGTAAGACAGGTCGTCACCGCTCGGCCGGCGGCTCGGGGAGCGGATACTCCACGTCGAAGCCGTCCTCGCGCGGCGGCGGGAGCATGCGCTCCTCGGCGCGCATGGCGTCCATGCGCACGCGGTTGCGGCGGCGGCGCGGGATCCAGGCGAGAAGCACCAACACCGTGGCGATAAACCAGACGAGCCCCACGCTCCCCGCCGCCAGCAGCCACCCGTAGCGGCTGCGCACGTCCTCGCGCCACTCGTCCTCGAGCTGCCCCAACGTCATCCCCCACGTGGAGCGCACCGCCTGCTCCAGCGAGCCGTCGCGCCGCCAGTTCGCCATGAGCAGCGCGAAGCCGTCCTCGCCCGTGCGGCGGCGCATGTGCTCCACGGCGGTGGCGGAGAGGAGATAGGCGAGCTGCGCCTCCCCCGAGCCGCGCGGCCAGCGCAGGGCGAGCGAGTCCAGCGGCGGGGCGCGGCCCATGAGGAAGGCGACTCGAAGCTGCCAGGCGCCCGCCACGTCCCAGCTTCCCGCGGCAACCTCGGCGTATCCTTCGTGGAACCAGCGCGGGATGGCGCCGGGTAGGCGCTCCTGGAGAAGGACGTGCACCAGCTCGTGGCGGAGCACCGTCCCCGTCTCGGAGTTGCGGACCGCTGCGGATGGGTAGATGGGGAGGACGATCAGCCGCTCGTCGGGAAAGGCGACGCCGCCCGCCCACTCCGGCGCCATCCCGCCCGTCGCCGCGCTCCACTGCCCCGGATCGGCGGCGAGGACGATGGTGGTGGACTCCGGCGCGGCCGCCGAGCCGAGCCCCGGAAGGACGAGTGGGCGCCGGGCGACGGCCAGGACCTCGCGCGCGAGCGGAGCATGCCGGGGCGCGTGGATGACACGCACGCCGCCGCCCGCCAGCACCTGCTGCGCCCCCGCCGGCCCGGCCCACGCGAGGGCGAGCGCCAGCAGGAGCGCGCGGATCAGGCGAAGGATACCGGCTCGCCCGCTTCCAGCTTCTTCAGCGCTTCCCCGCACCGCTCCCCCCACAGGTTGAAGCGGTTCGCCTCGAAGCCGCGCCGCCACGCGTCGGCGGCGGCGGAGACGTTCCCTTCCTGGTAAAAAGTCCGCCCGATCTCCCACCACGCCTGCAGCATGTTGGGGCCCAGCTCCAGCGTGCGGCGGAAGAAGCTGCGCGCGTCCTCGTACATCTCGCGGTCCAGATACAGCATCCCCATGTAGAGGTGCGCGTACAGCGACGCCTTGCGGTCGTCGTCCTGGCGGATGGCGCGGGACAGGTGCTCGATGGCCTCGCCGAAGATCCCCTTCTTGAGGCAGATGTACCCCAGGTTCACCCGCGCCAGCGGGTTGTTGGGGTCGCGCATCAGCACCTTGCTGTAGGTGTAGAGCGCCTCGTCGTACTGCTCGCGCAGCATCTGCGCCCATCCCAGCAGCGACTCCGCCTGCGGATCGTTGGGCGCCAGCTCCAGCGCCCGCTCCAGCTCCTTGACTGCGCGGCTCGCGTCGCCCGCGGCGATGGCGCTCCACCCGCGCTCGATGTACGTGGACGAGCCCAGGTGGTCGGAAACGGTCGATGCGGCCGGAGCGGCCTTCGGAGACGGGAGCTGCTTGTAGCGCTCCACCAGTCCGCGGATGCGCTCCTTGAACTCGGCCAGCCGCTCCAGCGCCGCCTCCGTCTCGCGAAAGAGCCCCACGATCTCCCCGCGCAGCCGCTCGCGGTCGGGGCGCGCTGCCTCGCCGGCGGACTCCAGCTCGCCCTCGATGCGCGCGTAGCGCTCCTCCAGGGCCGCGTTCAGCTCGTCGAACGTCATTCCCCGGCGGGGTCCGCGTGGGCCAGGGCGATGCGCTCCTCGCTGCTGAGGATGCGGTCCAGGTCGATCAGCACCACCAGCCGCTCCCCTACCCGCACGATGCCGCGCACGAACTCCGCCGCCAGCCCGCGGATGTACGCCGGCGGCGGCGACACCGCCGTCTCCGGCGCGCGGAGGACCTCCGTGACGCTGTCCACCACCAGCCCCAGGCGCTCGTCGTTGAAGTCCACCAGCACGATGCGCGTCTCCTGGTCGTACACCACCTCGGGCGTCTCGAAGCGGCGGCGCAGGTCCACGATGGGCACCAGCGTGCCGCGCACGTCCAGCACGCCTTCCACGAACTCGGGGGCTCGCGGCATCGGCGTGGGCTGCTGGTAGCTGAGGATCTCGTGCACCGAGAAGACGTCCAGCCCGAACTCCTCGCCCCCCACGCGAAAGGTGACGAGCTGCACCTGCGGCACCGCCGCCTGGCGTACGTTTCTCAAGGCATTTCCCCGCGGGACAGGGTGGCTTGGTCGCGGAGGATCTCCGCCAGGTCGATGAGGTTGACGAGCTGGTCGCCCACGCGGGCGACTCCCACCAGGTACCCGCCGCCGCGCGGCGCCGGCCGGAACGCGCCGGGGGGCACCGTCATCACGTCGCTCACCGCGTCCGCCGCGACGCCGACGCGCGCGCCCTCCTCGCCCGTGACGAGCACCGCGGGGCGTCCGCCCTCCAGGCGCAGGTCGAGCAGCGGGGCCACGTCCAGCACCGGCACCAGCTCGCCACGCAGCCGCACCACGCCCAGCAGGTGCGGCGGCATGTCCGGCAGCGGATGAATGGGGAGCCGCGCCACCACCTCGTGCACCAGCAGGATGTCGCACCCGTGCAGCTCGCCGCCGATGCGGAAGGCGATCACCTGCACCCCCTCGTCGAGCGCGGCGCGCGCGCGGAAGTCCATCTCGCTCATCCGGTCCCCGCCAGCGGAAGGGGGCGCGCATCCACCGCGCCGGCGATCTCTTCCGGAACGCGGTCCAGCGGCAGGACGAGCTCGGCCCACTCGGCGGCGGCCTGCGGCATCCCCCAGATGACGGCGGTGGCGCGGTCCTGCGCCAGCGCGCCGCCCCCCGCCTCGCGAATCGCGCGCAGCCCGTCCGCCCCGTCGCGCCCCATTCCGGTGAGCACAACGCCCACGGAGCGCGCGCCGTACACCGCTGCCACGCTGTGGAAGAGCGGATCGGCCGCGGGGCGCACGCCCCACACCGTCGGCTCCTGGTCCAGGGCGATCCTCACCTCCCCGCCCTCTCGCACCACCCGCATGTGGAAGTCGCCGGGGGCCAGGTAGACGTGGTCGCGCCGCACCGGCTCGCCGTCCTCCGCCTCGCTCACGGAGAGCCCGCCCAGGCCATCGAGCCGCTCGGCCAGGGTGCGCGTGAAGTTGGGAGGCATGTGCTGCACCACCAGCACCGCCGCGCCCAGCGGATTGCGGATGCGCGGGATCACCTCCGCCAACGCCCGCGGCCCGCCCGTGGATGCGGCGATCGCCACCGCCACGTCGGACGGAGCGCCCCCGGCGGCGCGCGCGCTTCGTGGCGGCGCGGGCGGCAGGTCGGGGCGCGGGCGGCGCGGCATGCGCACCGGCACGGCGGCGAGGTTCGCGGCGGCGGCGGCGCGCAGGGCGTCCAGCAGCTGGTCCGCCACCTTCGCCAGGTCCGGCGAGATGGTGCCCGACGGCTTGGCGATGAAGTCCACCGCGCCGTAGTCCAGCGCGCGCATGGTGGCCTCGGCGCGCTCGGTGGTGTACGCGGAGAGCATCACCACGGGGCGCGGCGTCTCGCTCATGATGTAGCCGAGCGCGGAGAGCCCGTCCAGCTCCGGCATCTCCACGTCCATCGTCACCAGGTCCGGGTTCAGCTTGTGGACCTTGCGCAGCGCGTCGTTCCCGTTGCGCGCCGTGCCGATCACCCTGAACTCGTCGCCGCGCGAGAGGATGTCCGAGATAACCTTTCGCATGAAGGCGCTGTCGTCCACCACCAGGACGGTGTGCGGGCGCCCCGCGGGTTTAGAGAGCGACATCCGGCTTGCCGACGGAGGAGACGACGGTGTTGCCCGGCCCGATGGTCATGCGCACCGACCTCCCGTAGTCGCGCCCCACCTCCTCGCCCAGGATGGGGATCCCCGCCTCCTCCAGCGCCGCGCGGGCCGCGCGCAGGTTGCGCTCCCCCATGTTGAGCGTCCCGGGCACCATCAGCGCGGAGAACATCGCCGCGCCCCCCACCAGCCGCGCCTCCAGCCGGGTCTCGCGCGCGCCCATCGCCTTCAGCTCCTGAACGAGCGCGGGGACGGCGGTGGTGGCGAACTTGAAGGGGTTGCTGGCGTCGCGCGAGAGCCCCGGCTCGGGGAGGAGGGCGTGCGCCATCCCCATCACCCCCGCTTTTGGGTCCTGAAGGAGGATCGCCACGCACGAGCCCAGCCCCAGCGTCACCAGCATGTCGCCCCGCCCGCCCACGGCGTGCTGCGCCACCTTTACGAAGTGATGGACGTGCTTCATGCGGGGCGCTGGAAGATCCGCTCGCGGTTGTTCACCGAGCGGAAGAGCGTGCGCGCCTCGCCGATCAGCGTCTCCACCTTGCCCATCACCAGGAATCCTCCGGGCACCAGCGCGTCGTGGAAGCGCTTGAAGAGGCGCTCCTGGATCTCTCGGTCGAAGTAGATCACCACGTTCCTGCAGAAGATCAGCGACTGCTCCGCCTCCGGCGGGCCGGAGATCAGGTCGCGGTGCACGAAGCGCACGCCCTGCTTCGCCGCCGCGTCGATGCGGTACGGCGGCCCCGCGCTGAACCAGCGCCGCCGCACCTCCTCGGGCGTCTCCACCAGCGACAGGTCTGGGTACACGCCGCGCTCCGCCGCCTCCAGCGAGCGCCGGTCGATGTCGGTGCCGGTGATGCGCAGCCGCGCCAGGTCGGCCGTGCGCCCGTTGCGCTCCGCCCACTCGCGCAGGAGGATGGAGACGGTGTACGCCTCCTCGCCGCTGGCCGACCCCGCGCTCCACACGCGCACCGGCCCGTGCCCGGCGAAGAGGTGCGGCGCCACCTGCTGCTCCACCGCCGTCCACGTCTCCATGTTGCGAAAGAACTTGGTGACGTTGATGGTCAGCGTGTCCAGCAGCAGGTCGTACTCCCCCGGGTCGCGGTCCAGCAGCGATCCGTACTCGGCGAAGGTGCGCTCCCCGCGCGCCCGCATCCGCACCGCGATGCGGCGGCGGAGGCACTTGTCCTTGTAGAACTGGCAGTTGAAGCCCCGGTCGCGCTCGATCTTGCGCTTCAGCAGCTCCAGCTCCTCGTCGTCCCCCTCCAGCGGAAGGTGGAAGAGCGGGACGCCGGCGGGTGGCACGTTCATCCCGGCACCTGCTCCACCCGCTGCACGCCCGCAACGAGCGGCTTCTTCGGTTCCATGTATGCCAGGGGTCCGTCCAGGAGCGGCGTTCGCGCGACGAGGGGAAGGGCAACAAGATAACCGCCGTCCAAGCGTGAAAGGAAGAGGGCGGGGACCGCGCACGGTCCCCGCCCTTCCTCATGCCGTCCTGTTCACCGCCACCCGATTACAGGGTTGCCGGCATTGCTCCCGTGCGCACCGCTTCCGGCCGACAGCCTCAGGGGTCCGGCGGGTCGGTGAAGTGACGGACGTGCGGCAGCAGGTCGGCGGACGGACGGCCCACCGCGGTTCTCCAGCCGATCAGATCGGGTCTGGGGCCGAAAAGTACGTGCACCCGACCGTCACGCGCGGGCCCCTGCTGGAGTCCCGAGTCCACGCGCCACCCGGCGGCGCCCCCGGACTTCAGGGCGGCCGAGGGAGCCTGGATCATTTGCGCACCGTGCGCTTTCAGTCGTGCGGCCTCCGCCCGGCAGTCCGCGTAGGTGTCTTCGCCTCCGGTCAGGATCGGACGCGGCAGCTGAACGTCGGCGTACCCGTCGTCGGGAATCTCCATTGCCCACATGGCGCGCTCCACCGTGCCGAGGTCGGCAGGATCGGTGATCTCTTCGTGCCGCAGGAACTCCGCCCAGGCGCCGTCCGGCGTATCGGCAAAGTAATGCACCGGGCCTTCATCCGCAGCATGCCACCGGGCGGCGGGTTGTGCGTCGGTCTCCCAGAGAGGAGGAAAGCGTGTATCAGCGTGCCGGAACGCGATCATGTGGCGGGTGCGCCGAGCAGGGCCGCAGCGAGTTTCCTGACATTTTCGGGTCCCTCGTCCTGCGGGTCCCACCCGTCCTGGAGCAGTTCCGCAGGGGTCTTCCCGCCCAGCTGCGTGCGACGACGCTCGAACCAGCGGCGCACCCCGATGTCGTTGTAAGATCCTGAGAGGTCCCCCACGACCAGCGCGAGGAAGTGCAGCCGCGCCGCGACGTCGTCCGGCGTGTCGCGAGTTCCGATCACATAGCGACGCAGGCTGCTTGGGGACACCCCGATGAGCTCACTGAGCAGGTCGGCTCCCAGCACGCGCTCGAGCCCCTTCCACTCCATCCGCGGTACGGGCGATTCTTCCAGGGCGTCGAGGAGGTTGCGCACGAATCCCTCCCAACGCGCCTCGTCCCCCGAGGGTCCGGGCATGATCAGGCCGCGCCCAATTCCCGCATCGCGAGCCACGTCCAGTACTCGGGTCAATGTGGAAGCTGTATCCTCCGGATGGGTTCCGGAGAGCCCTGTCCGGTCGATCAGGAGCCCCATTGCATCCGCGCGCACAGCCGCGCGAACGGCAAGCGACTGCAGGTGCGGGGAAGGTGTTCCCAGAAGCTCGGTGGACATAGAATGGACCTCCGTCGGAAATTGGCAGAGATGCGATTCTCTCCCTCCTACTGCCAATAATGCGCCGAGCTGCTTCCACGGTCAACCCTTGAGGCCGATCCCGCTCAACCCCGTCTCAGCCGAGCACCCTCTCCACCAGCTCCAGGTTGGTGCGCACGACGGTGTTCTGCGGGTTCAGCTCCAGGGCGCGGCGCCACAGCTTCACGGCTTCGGCGCGCTCCATCTTCTTGTAGTGGATGTTGCCGAGGCGGAAGTAGACGTCGTCGCCGAGGGCGGCGTTGATCTGGAGGGCGCGGCCGTACGATTCGGCGGCGTCGTCGTAGGCGCCGCGGCGGTAGAGGGCGTCGCCGAGGGCCTTGTGTGCCTGCGGCAGGTCGCCGTCTTCCTCGACGGCGCGTCGGTACATGGCCTCGGCGAGCTCCCATTCGCCGCGGCGCTCGCGGACCACGCCCAGGTGCAGGTGCAGCGGGGCGGAGTGCGCGTGCAGCTTGATCCCCTCCTCGCCCAGCTTGAGCGCGGCATCGGCGCGCCCAGATGCGGCCTCGGCCAGGACGGCGAAGGCGAAGTACGCGGCGGGAAGGCGCGGCCCCGTGAACCCCTCGCGGAAGCGCGCGAACGCCGCGGCGGCCTCGTGCGCCTCGCCCTGCTTGAGCAGGAGGATGGCGCGGGAGAGCTGCACCTGCGGACGCTGCGGGGCCAGGCGCGCCGCCTCGTCTGATGCGAAGCGCGCGTCGGGGAGGCGGCCCAGCCGCTCCAGCGCGAGCGACATCCCGTGCAGCACGGGGGCGCGCGCGCCCGCCATCTCGGTGGTCTCCTTGAAGAAGCGGAGCGCCATCCGGTCGTCGCCCTTGCGCAGGCCGATCAGCGCCAGGTGGAAGCGCGAGTCCACGTTGCCCGGCTGCAGCTCCGCCACGCGCCTGAACTCGCGCGTGGACTCGTCGTACATCCCCGTGCGGTAGAAGGCGATCCCCAGGTTGCGGTGCTCGTCGATGCGGGTCTGCGGCACCTCCTTCTGCTCGACGTTCGAGCGGCGCCCCACCGGGTGGGCGAAGCCGGCCTGGATCAGCCCGAAGAGGGCCTTCCCCACGTCGAACTCCACCATCCCGCTCTCCTCGATCAGCTCCTGCACGGTACGCTTGCCGTCCATCAGCGGGATGATCTTCCGCTGGTCCTCGGAGAGCTCCAGCCCGTCCATCGGCTTGGTGCGGTCCGTCTCGAACACCAGGTCCAGCGAGGGGATCTTTTTTTCGATGAGGCTCCATTCGTCGATCCGCCGCGCCCCTTCCAGCAGGAGGTTCTCCGGGTTGATCGACACCTGGAACGAGCCCTCTTCCGGGCGCTGGTCCGCCTCGAAGTAGAACGAGCCCTGCGTCCAGGTGAAGAGGAAGTAGACCGCTTCCTCGATCTGGATGCGGATGTAGTGCTCCATCTGGTCGCGCGTGATGGAGCCGCGGCGGATCAGGATCTCGCCCAGCCGCTCGCCCGGCGACTTGGCCTGGTCGTCGATGGCGGCGAAGAGGTCCTTTGCGTCCAGCAGCCCGTTCTTCACCAGCAGGTCGCCGAGCCGGTCGCGCCGGTTGACGATGGAGGCGTAGCTGATTCGCCCGCGCTCGAAGTAGATGTAGCCGAAGTTGGAGCGGTCGGTGAGCGATAGGCACCCCGTCTTCTGCCCCATGCTCAGGAGCTGGAGGACGTCGGGGAGCGAGGCTTCGCGGAGGTTGCCCTTGATCGCCATGTCAGCCGAGCTCCTCGATCAGGCGGTCGTCGAGCGCGACCCAGCCCCACGCCACCTTTTCGGCGTTGGTGAAGTACCAGCGGTCTACGGGGGGCGCGGCGGGCTCCTGCGCCTTCTTGCGCTCGGCGGCGGCGCGGGCGGATACGAGCATCGCCTCCGCCTCGCCCACGCGGTCCGGGTCCGCGAGGACGGGAGAGTCGGCGGCCTTGTCGTCGAGCGGGGCGAGCTGGTCGCGGACGGCGCGCAGCCTCGCCACGTCGGCCGCGAAGCCGGCGAGCACGGCGTCGACGTCCGGCGCGGCGTCGGCGTCCAGCGCGGACTCCAGGCGGCGGGTGCGGATCCCCTCGCCCTCCCAGCGCAGGATGGCCTCGGCGAGCCGCTTGCGCCACGGCGCCTCCTCCACGAGCTGGCCGACGGTGAAGGTGATGTCGCTGAGGAAGGCGCTGAACTCGTCGTTGGGCGCCGCGCTCCCCTCCACGATGGACGGCACTTCGTCGGCGGAGACGGGCGCGCCGCGCTCCGCCTGCACCGCCGCGATGCGGTCCACCGTGGCGTGCAGCTCGTGCGCGCCGCGCAGGGGGAGGCGGGCGAGTACTTCGTCCACCCCGCTCTCCAGCGCCACTCCCTGCCCCGCCGCCCGCCGCCGCGCCAGCTCGCGCAGCGTCTCCGGCTCCGGCGGCGAAACGTCCACCACCAGCCCGTCGGCCAGCCTGGCGCGGAACGCTTCGTCCACGTCCGGCACCTCGCCTGGGGACAGGGTGGCGGCGAAGACCATCTGCACCTTGTGGCGCAGGATCTCCTCCCAGAGCGACGCGAGCTCCTCCTGCGTGCGCGCCTTCCCCGCGAGCCCCTCGGCGTCGTCGATCACCAGGAGCCCCGCGTCCAGCACTCCATCGCGGAACGCCTCCAGCCCCCCCGCCGCGATCGCGGTGGAGAGGCGGGAGGCGAATCCTTCGGCGGTCTCCACCACCACGCGCAGCTCGGGCCGCACGGCGCTGGCGAGCGCGGCGACGGCGCGCAGCAGGTGGCTCTTGCCGGTGCCGGGCGCGCCGTACACCCAGAGCGGGTTGTAGCTGGTGCCCGGCGATTCGGCCACGTGGCGCGCGGCGGCCGCGGCCATCCGGTTGCCGGGGCCGACCACAAAGGTGTCGAAGGTGAAGCGGGGGTCCTGCTCGAACTTCATCGCGGGTTGCAGTCCGGCCGTCCGGTGGGGAGTGGTCGCGTCGCGGGGTCGGGTGATGAAGATAGGGGATCGGGGGGGCGAACGGCAGGGGCGGGGGCCGGACGGGCCCCCTCCCCCGCTCGTTCCTCGCGGCCCCTCCCCCAAAACTGCCTGGGGGCGGGGCGGTGGCGTGCATGGGTCCGCGTCGGCGGGGTTCGGCGCGGGGGCGGGCAGGGGGCAGCCCCGTGTGGCAGCCCCAACGGCATTGGCGCCGCGCGCGAGAG
>DASWNZ010000104.1:0-8146 GCA_036398975.1 Longimicrobium sp. | reverse complement strand
CCCGATCGCGTGCCCGTCCTTGATGTACGGGTGGCGCAGGATCTCCAGCATGAAGTCCTTGGCCGTCACGTTCTCAGGCTTCTCGCCGGTCACGACCACGCGGAACGACTTCGGCACCTCGACGCGCACGTCCTTTGTGATCCACGAGTTGAAGATCGCCGTCGTCCCCACGCCGAAGGCCACGCACCCCACGGCCCCCGCGTGCGGCGTGTGGCTGTCCGAGCCGATGATGACGTGGCCGGGGAGCGCGTACGCCTCCAGGATCTTGCTGTGGCAGATCGCCTCGGAGCCGTGCTTGCCGTGCCCCAGCTCGCCGTACAGCCGCACCCCCTGCTTCTCCGCGAACTCGCGCTGCTTCACCTCCAGCTGGTTCGCCACGTCCAGCAGCCCGAGCTGCACGCGCTCGGGCGACATGGCGTCCTTGAGGAAGGTCAGATGGTCGCGGAAGAAGAGGATCGACTCCGGCTCCAGCACCCGCTCGTCCGGGCCTACCAGCTGCTCGAAGAAGATGGCCGACATCGGCGTCACGTACTCGTGGCTGAAGCGGATGTCCGTCTGCACGAAGCCGGAATCGCCCGGCTGCACCCACTCCACGCCGATCTCGCCGCGCGCGAGGTCCTTTACCCAGTGCCGCGCAAAGATCTTCTCCGCGATGGTCATGGGGCGAGCCCGCCGACCGTGCGCGTGCCCCTCGGGCGCCGTCAGCTTGTCCGACTCCACGTTGGACGTCGACGTGGCCACGAACTGCGCCGCCGCGTAGTCCACGCCCGTGTCCGGGCCGGGGCCGGGAAGGTTCCCCTCGCCGCTCCCGCGCATGGCACGCACGTCGTCCGCGTCGGTGGAGGCGGGCGCGTCGCCCGGCATCCCGTGGTGGCAGGAGATGGGGGGCGTGTTCACCTTCCCCTGCAAACGAGCCACGTTGTAGTTGAAGAGCCCGCCGTGCTCGATGATCCCGCGCGTGATCTCGTCCGCCCCGTCCGTGAACTCGGTGAGCGGGATCGTCTCGCCGCCGCGGATGCGCTCCACCAGCTCGAAGTTGGTGGAGGTGAGGACGCCCAGGTTCTGGCAGTTCTCGCGGTAGATGCGCTCGATGTTCTCGGCGATCACCACCTTGATCCCCGCCATCATCTCCGCGTAGGGGCTCTGCTCGCGCGACGACCCCTTGCCGCGCCGCCGCCCGCTCACCGAGGCCACGAAGCCGCCCTTTTTGACGCTCCCCTGCTTGATGGGGAACTGGTCGCCGGCCTTGAGCCCCAGGTACGGGAACTCGCCAAGCGTCTCGTCGAAGTAATAGCAGATGTACGCCGGCGTGATCTCGTCGGTCGAGATGTTGTCGCGCAGCCGTGCGCGCACCTCGTCCGTCAGCTCGACGTCCTCGCCCTCCAGCTGGCGGCGCACCAGCTCGGGGTCGTCCACCAGGAAGAGGATGCGCCCTTCCAGCCGGACCTCCGGCGGAAGCTTTTCGATCTTGCGGGAAAGAAGCGATTCGATCATCGGAATTTCCGTGTCCGGGATGGTGCGTTTTGGCTGCGCGTAAGATGGACCGAACGCGCGTTCGAGGCAACCCGCGCCCGGCTCGTCAGCGGGGGCCCGGTCTCACGTGATGCGGCGCGACCCGGGAGGCGTGGGGAATGCGAGTCGAAGCAGGCTGCGGAGCCGGTCGCGGTACAACCGAAGCTGGTCGAACGAGATCTCCACCCGCTCGCCCACGCTCCACCCGAACGTCGATCCCGCGGACGCCATCCGGTTGATCCCCCGCTGGTCCATTCGGTGGATGCCGTGCGCCAGTGCGTTGCGGACGACCGCCACCTCCACGAGCCCCGCTTTGCCGTCCAGCACGTCCCCCCACGTCCGCCCGATCCTGCGCAGGAGCCGCTGCGCCCAATCTTCGATTCCACCGAGGTTGCGCGTGCTGAGGCCGAGGTAATCCCCCGCCTGGCTTTCCGCGAGCGTGTAGCTGTAGATCAGAATGGCGCCGTGGAGCAGCTGCTCGTCGCCCAGCGCATGGATGTGATCGTCGAGCGACACGCGGTAGCGCGCCGGCCCGCTGACGGTGTGGATCCGCGCCGCGGACGGGTCCGCGAGCTCCAGGTTGTGCCACAGAGCCTTTTCGCGTGCGAAGGCGATCCGGGTACTGTTGAGGAACCGGGTGGTCCGGCCCCATTCGCTCCACATCGACGTGCCCGCTGGTAGAAGGTTGTGTGATCGCGGTGCCGTAAATCGGAATACCCCGTAGCGGCGGAAGCGGGCTGCCGTGCCTTGAATACTGAAGCGGACCTATGTATCTTTCCCGGCCTGTAGGGGGCGTTAGCTCAGATGGGAGAGCGCCGCATTTGCAATGCGGAGGTCATCGGTTCGATCCCGATACGCTCCATTGTTCGTGGGATAAAACTCGCGGGACGGCACTTCGCCGTCCCGCGGTTTTTTTGTGCTCGCACGGTTTCTTGTTGTGGAAGCGGCGCGCAGTGTGCGGGCGCGCACCATTACACCGCGAACCCACCCAACACAGGAGTGCTCGATGTCCCTTACCCGCCGCGACTTCCTCGCCGCCTCCGCCGGGACGCTCGGCGCCTTCGCCGGTCACCCGTTTCGCCTGCTCGCGCAGGTGACGCAGCAGGGGGTGTTCACGCCGATTCGCCGCAACGTGGGGACGTTCACGATGCGGGGCGGCACCGTGGGCTGGCTCGTGAACCCGCGCGGCGTGGCGGTGGTGGACACGCAGTTCCCGGCGGAGGCGCGGGCGCTGCTGGCGGGACTGCAGGAGCGGTCGCGCAACCGAGGGGTCGACGTGCTGATCAACACGCATCATCATGGGGACCACACGGGCGGCAACGGGGTCTTTCGCGGGGTCGCGCGGCGCGTGGTGGCGCACGGGATGGCGGACCAGCACATGCGCCGCGCCCCGCAGCCGCCCCAGCAGGCGCAGCCCGCGCAACAGCCGCCCGCGCAGCCGCAGCAGGCGCAGCCGGCCCCTCCGCCGCCGCTATATCCGGACACGACTTTTACGCACAGCTGGTCCACCGAGGTCGGCGATGAGCGCATCGTCGCGCGGCACCACGGGCGCGGGCATACGAGTGGCGACGCGGTCATCACCTTCGAGCGCGCGAACGTGGTGCACATGGGCGACCTCGCTTTCCACCGGCGCCACCCCGTGGTGGACCGCGCGGCCGGCGCCTCGATGCGCAACTGGGCGCGGCTGCTGCAGCAGGTCGTGAACTCACATTCGCGCGACACCATCTACATCTTCGGCCACGCGAAAGAAGGGCTGCCGGTCACCGGGAGCGGGGCCGAGCTGCTGCAGTTTCGCGACTACCACCAGGCCGTGATCGCGTTCGTCGAGAGGCACGTGGCGGCGGGGCGTTCGCGCGAGGAGATCCTGGCGATGCGCGCGCCGCTCCCCGGCTTCGAAGCCTGGGGGGCGTTCGGGCAGCCGGGCGCACGCGACCCGGTCAGCGTGGCGTACGAAGAGGTGACCACGGGAGCGTAGGCGCGGGTTGGCCGGGCCGCGATCACGAACAGACACGCGGAGTCACTGAGCGAACACGCCTCAGTGTCTCTGTGTCCCGCCATTCCAATCCACAATAGATTTTTAGATGAGGCTAAACTAATATATTAGCGACTGTAAATAATCTTACGTCGGACATCTTGGGTGGAGCAGTCATGGAACGCGCAATCGAGTACGTCGCGGCGATCAACTGCATCGTGATCGGGCTGTCGCACGTGGTGCAGCCGCGTGCGTGGGCGGAGTTCTTTGCGTGGCTGCGCGCCAAGGGCGCGGCGGGGAGCTTCGCGAACGGCTTCTTGAGCCTGTCGTTCGGCTCGCTCATCGTGGGGTTCCACAACGTTTGGGTGGGAATCCCAGCCGTGCTCACCGTGCTGAGATGGGCGCAGGTGGTGAAGAGCGTGGTCGCGTTCGTCCATCCGCAGGCGGGATTGAGGAGCATGGCGAGGGTCACACCCGAAAACGCGCGGATCTTCATCGTGCCTGGAGCCGTGATGTTGGGGATTGGGGGATTGCTCGCGTACCATCTCATCGCTTCGGCGGGGACTTCGGCCGCAGGCTCCTGACGCACTGGACGGGCGGAGGGCGAGCGGTGTAGATTCGCGGGCGAAGGTATGCGCGGGGCCGGGGTCCATCGTCGCGGTGGACCCTTTTTCGTATTGGAACGCGAGGCGGGGGCATGGAGATCTTCAAGGAGTTCACCTTTGAGGCGGCGCACAGGCTCCCCAACGTGCCGGAGGGGCACAAGTGCGCGCGGCTGCACGGCCACTCCTTCCGCGTGAAGCTGTACGTGAGCGGCCCCGTGGACCCGCACGCGGGATGGGTGATGGACTTCGCGGAGCTCAAGCGCGCCTTCCGCCCGCTGCACGAGATCCTGGACCACCACTACCTCAACGACATCGAGGGGCTGGAGAACCCCACCAGCGAGAACCTCGCGCGGTGGATCTGGGCGCGCCTTCGTCCCGCGCTCCCGGGGCTCAGCAAGGTGGCGGTGCGGGAGACGTGCACGTCCGGCTGCGTGTACCGCGGCGATTAGGAAAAAGCGTCACACAGAGGGCGCGGAGAGGAACCGCAAGCCGCGGAGGAACTACTTTCCGTCTCTCTTGCCGTCCCCCTCTGTGTCTCTGTGTGAGGGCTGTTCGAGGTGGAAGGTGTGGCACGCACGCCCCAGGCGACTCCGCAGCCCCTGGCGATTGACATATAACCCGTTTGTTAGCATATTGTTACATCTGTTCGTTGCCAGTATGCGGGAATCGGTATATCGTTGTGCGCACGGATCGGGGAGGCCTCCAGGCTGAACCGAGCCGTTGCTTTTTCCCGCAGGCCCCGCCGGTCCCTTCCGCACACACGCGGAAGTCTCTCCCGACATCCCTTACCGCGAGCTGTCATGCTGACGAAGTTGCTTCGGGCCGCAGGTGCGATGGTGCTGGCTGCTGCGCTGGTGTCGTGCTCCGATGGAAACATGCTCGCCCCCACGCCGGGCGAGCTGCGGCTCGTTACCGCTTCCGCGCTGCCCCCGGTGCGGATCAGCGAGATCCACTACGACAATGCCGGCGCCGACGCCGGCGAGGCCGTCGAGGTCTCGTTCCCGGCCGGCACCGACCTGACCGGCTGGAAGATCGTCCGGTACAACGGCTCGGTGGCATCCGCCGCCGTCGTTTACACGTCGCCCGCCGCCGCGGCGGGGAGCAGTGAGAATCTCGCGGCGCTGACGCCGACCACGTGCGGCGACCGCGCCGTGGTCGTGGTGCGGTACCTGGCGGACGGCCTGCAGAACGGCACGGCCGACGGGCTCGCGCTCGTCAACGGCACCACGGTCGTGGAGCTGCTCTCGTACGAGGGTGTGTTCACGGCCGCCGCGGGCACCGTCGCGGGCGGGATGACCTCCAAGGACATCGGCGCGAGCGAGCCGGGCAGCGACGCGCTGGGCGGCTCCATCGAGCGCAGCGGCGCGAACGTGTGGACGAAGAAGCCGGTGAACTCCTTCGGCGCCTGCAACGACGCTGAAGAGCCCAAGCCGGCCACGGTGGTGACGGTCACCATCGATCCGACCGAGGCCGCCATCACCGTCGGCACCGAGAAGGCGCTGGTGGCGACGGGCAAGGACGACTCGGGCAACCCGGTCGCCGGCACCACCTTCACCTGGACCACCAGCAACGCCGCGGTCGCCACGGTCAGCGTCACGGGCGTGGTTACCGCCGTCGCGCCGGGCACGGCGACGATCACCGCCACCTCGCCGAACAACGTGGCCGGCAGCGCGACCATCACGGTGAGCGCCGCCAGCGGTTCGGCCTCCAACGTGCGCGTTTCGGAGTTCCACTACGACAACGACGGCTCCGACGTCGGTGAGGCGGTCGAGATCGAGGGCGACGCCAACGGCTCGCTCGCCGGGTGGAGCCTGGTGCTCTACAGCGGCTCGGTCGGCTCGTCCACGCAGGGGCAGTCGTACGGCACCGTGCAGCTCTCGGGCACCATTCCGAGCACCTGCGGCACGCGCGGCGTGCTGACGTTTGCCACGGCCGGGCTTCAGAACGGCGGGCAGGACGGCTTCGCGCTGGTGAACGCCGCAGGGACCGTGGTCGAGTTCCTTTCCTACGAGGGGAGCTTCACCGCCATCAACGGGCCGGCCGCGGGGATGACTTCGACGGACGTGGGTGTGGACGAAGACCCGGCTCCGGCCGCGGGCCGCTCGCTGCAGCGCGCCGGCAACGGCACCTGGTTCGGGCCCAGCGCCAGCTCGTTCGGCGCCTGCAACCCGGCCACGCCGCCCCTTCCGCAGACGGGGATCACCTTCACCGGCCGCCACCCGACCACTGACCCGGCGCTGCCGATCGGCATGCAGGACCAGCTGTTCGCCACGCTGCGGGACGCGGGCACGGGCGCGACCATCCCCACCGTCTTCGCGTGGACGTCGGAGACCCCGACCATCGGCACGGTGGACCAGGACGGCGTGATCACGGCCGTCTCGGCGGGCACGGCGGTCTTCCGCGCCACGGCGACGGACGGCACCACGGCCACCTACTCGCTGCCGATGCACGTGGCGACGGCGAGCCAGACGGCGCAGTACGGCCACAACACCGAGTTCGGCGAGCCGGCGGACGCGGACGCGAGCGACGACCACATCCTGCGCTACTCGCAGTTCACCTCGTCGTTCAACAAGAACCGCAACACCCCCAACTGGGTGAGCTACAACATCGACGCCACGCACTTCGGCGCCGAGGACCGCTGCGACTGCTTCACGTACGACAGCGCGCTGCCAGCCGACTTCCCCAGCTACACCACGGCGGCGTACACGGGCGCGGGGACGTTCCACGGCTACGGCATCGACCGCGGCCACCTGGCCCGCTCGTTCGACCGCACGGCTGGGAGCCTGGACAACGCGCACACGTACTACTTCAGCAACATCATCCCGCAGGCCGCGGACAACAACCAGGGCCCGTGGGCGTTGATGGAGAACTACCTGGGCGACCTTGCCCGGAGCAACAACAAGGAAGTGTTCGTGATCGCGGGCGTCGCCGGCAGCAAGGGGACGCTGAAGAACGAGGGCCGCATCGTGATCCCGGCGCAGACCTGGAAGGTTGCGCTGATCATGAACCGCGACCAGGGCCTGGCGAACGTGGACAGCTACGACGACGTCGAAGTGGTCGCCGTCATCATGCCGAACGACGCAGGCATCCGGAACGTTCCGTGGGACACGTACAAGACGACGGTGGACGCGGTGGAGGCGATCAGCGGCTACGACGTGCTGGCCGCGCTGCCGGACCGCATCGAGCGGATGGTGGAGAGCGGGACCCGCGCCCCCACGGCGCGTACCGACGGCCCGTACGTTGGCGCCGAGGGCTCGCCGATCTTCCTGAACGGCAACAGCTCGACCGATCCGGACGGCGACGCGCTGACCTTCGCGTGGGAGTTCGGCGACGGCACCACCGGCACGGGCGCTACCCCGAGCCACACGTACGCCGACAACGGTACGTACCAGGTGACGCTCACCGTGACGGACGTGTACGGCGCGGAGAGCAGCACGACCACGCAGGTGGTGGTGGCCAACGTGGACCCGGCGGTGCACGTCTTCGCGGGGGCGACGATCCTCGCCGGTGAGAGCTTCAACGGCTCCACCACCTTCGCCGATGCGGGCGCGGACCAGTGGACGGCGACGGTGGACTACGGCGACGGCAGCGGCGTGCAGCCGCTGGCGATCTCCGGGAACGGGATGGTGCTCTCGCACAGCTACACCACCGCCGGCACGTACACCGTCACGGTGACGGTGCGCGACGACGACGGCGGTGTGGGCACGCAGACGGCTACGGTGACGGTGCAGAGCCCGTCGCAGGGTGTCGACAACCTCCAGGCGCTGGTCTCGACCCTGGAGCGCACCGGCAGCCTGAGCCGCGGCAACGCCAACGCTCTCCTGGCCAAGCTGCGCGCCGCCAGCGCCTCGCTGGCCCGCGGCGACGAGACTCCGGCCGTGAACCAGCTGGAAGCCTTCATCAACCAGGTCAACGCGATGGTCGGCAGCGACCGCCTGACGCAGGCCCAGGCCGACGCGATGACGGCCGCCGCCCGTCGGATCATCAGCAGCATCCAGCTGTAGTCGCTGGGTAGGGCAGGGTACGAGGCGGGGCCCGGAGGCGACTCCGGGCCCCG
>DASWNZ010000103.1:0-4459 GCA_036398975.1 Longimicrobium sp. | reverse complement strand
CAGCGCGTGGAGCCGAACGACGCTCTCGCCCAGGACTCCCCGCGGATCGCGGACGGTGGAACCCTCGTGGCCGCGCACCCGTCGGTGGTCCAACGCCCATCTATCCGTCCCGTGGAGCGCCCAAGTGGGGGATGGATTTTGGCGGCACTCGGTGGAGTGGCGCTGGCGTTCGCACCGGCGCTGTCCGGCCACGCCGCCTCGGTCCCAGGAGTCGCCGCCCTTGCCGTCCTGGCGGATGGCGTCCACGTGCTGGGAGCAGGCGGCTGGGTCGGTGGACTTCTCCTTGTGGTCGTGGTGGGGGTGCCCGTTGCCATGGACTTGAAGAAGGAGCAGCGGGGCCCTGCGGTGGCCGCGCTCGTGAACGCGTTCTCACCGACGGCCCTGCTATTTGCGGGCGCCCTGACGCTGACCGGGCTTTACGCGGCGTGGCTTCACCTCGGCCGCATCCCCGCCCTGTGGGACACCGGTTATGGGCGTACCCTTCTGCTCAAGCTCGGCGTCCTCTCCGTCGTATTCGGGACCGGGGCTTACAATTGGCTGCGCCTCAAGCCCGCGCTTGGAGACGAGGTGGGAGCGACACGCCTGCGCCGCTCCGCGACGGTCGAGATCGCCACCGGGATTCTGGTGCTGCTCGTCACCGCGGTGCTCGTGGCGACCGCCACGCCAGCTGCCATGTAAGATTTCCCGGCCGCGCAAAGTGCCGCGCCGGGGCCTGGAGATGAAGAAAAGCGCGGACAGCAGGAGAGTGAGGGAGCCCAGGGGCCGTCGCTGGTACGAATCCGATTCACCTTTCGCCCGGTGGTCGCATGAGAGACGAACATCACAGCCATCCTGCACATCACCACGAGCATGGGCCGGCCGAGCCGCCCGCGAAACCGGGGTACCCCGAGCACCCGGAGCTTGCGCACCCGCCCCGGCAGCTCCGCGGCTCTGACGGGTCTCCGTCTCACCAGGCCGACCATGGGCATGGCCCCGATCATCGATCTGCGGACGCAGCACACTCGCACGGCGCCCACGTAGATCGCGGCGCTCACGTAAGTCACGGCGGGCATGACAAGCACGCGGGGCACAGCGTCGAGATGTTCCGGAGCAAGTTCTGGATCTCCCTCGCGCTCACGCTTCCCACGCTCATCTGGGGGCACATGCTTCAGGCGGCGTTCGGCTACACCGCGCCGCGCTTCCCCGGATCGCACTGGATTCCGGCTGTCTTCGGAACAGCGACGTTTCTGTACGGCGGCCGCGTCTTCCTGCAGGGTGCGCTCGGTGAGTTGAAGGACCGGCTCCCGGGGATGATGACGCTGATCTCGCTGGCCATCACCGTCGCATTCGGATTCAGTGTCACCGTCGCGCTCGGGTTTCCCGGGATGCCGCTCTGGGAGGAGCTGGCCACGCTGGTGACCATCATGCTCCTGGGCCACTGGGTGGAGATGCGCTCCATCTCGCAGGCGCAGGGCGCGCTCTCCGAGCTGGCGAAGCTCCTCCCCGACACCGCGGCCCGGGTACGCGGCGAGCAGATCGAAGAGGTTCCCGTATCCGAGCTCCTTGTCGGCGATCTCGTCCTTGTGCGCCCAGGAGCGAACGTGCCGGCGGACGGCGTGGTGCGAACCGGCACGAGCGCCGTCAACGAGTCGATGATCACCGGCGAGTCACGTCCCGTGGAAAAGGCAGAAGGGGCGAAGGTGATCGCGGGCACGGTGAACGGCTCAGGCTCCCTTCGCGTCGAGGTGACCGGGACTGGTGAGCGGACCACCCTCGCGGGGATTATGCGCCTGGTCCAGGACGCCCAGACCTCGCGCTCCCGCGCGCAGGCGCTCGCCGACCGCGCGGCATACATCCTGACCTTGGTCGCGCTCGCATCCGGTGCCCTGACCCTGGTTGTGTGGCTGGCGCTCGGCGCGGAGCCCGCGTATGCGGTAGAGCGCATGGTGACGACGCTGGTGATCGCCTGCCCGCACGCACTGGGACTCGCGATTCCGCTGGTGATCGCGATCTCAACGACGCTCGGCGCACGCAGCGGGCTGCTGGTGCGTGATCGGCGGGGGCTCGAGGAGGCACGCAACCTCGACGTGGTGGTCTTCGACAAGACCGGCACCCTGACCCTCGGGGAGCATCGCGTGGTGGGGATCGCCACCTCTGGAGAGCTGTCCGAGGATGAAGCCCTCCGGCTTGCCGCCGCGGTCGAGCAGGACTCCGAGCACCCCGTGGCGCGTGCGGTGGTGCTGAGCGCCCGGGAGCGTGGGCTCCAGGTGCCGCCGGCCACGGGGTTCCAGGCGATCGCCGGCCGCGGCGTCCGCGCCGGCGTGGAGGGACGCGCGCTCGAGGCGGGCGGACCCAATCTCCTCGCTGGCGCCGGGGTGGAGCCGGGTCCCGGGCTACGCTCGGCCGCTGAGGCTGCGGCCGCTCGAGGGCAGGGGACGATCTACCTTGTCGAACGAGACCAGGCGCTCGCGGCATTCGCGGTGGCCGACGCGGTCCGACCGGAATCCAGGGAAGCCGTAGACCGGCTGCACGAACGCGGCGTGCAGGTGGCCATGCTGACGGGCGACGCCGAACCGGTGGCACGCGCAGTCGCCGCCGAGCTGGGCATCGACACCGTGTTCGCCCAGGTGCTCCCCGAGCAGAAGGCTGACAAGATCAAGGAGCTGCAGAGCACGGGGAGGCGCGTCGCGATGGTGGGTGACGGGGTGAACGACGCTCCCGCGCTGGTGACGGCGGATGTCGGGATCGCGATCGGGGCCGGCACGGATGTGGCCGTGGAAGCGGGCGACGTGGTACTCGTGCGAAGCGACCCGCGCGACGTGGCCCGCATCATCGCGCTGTCCCGCGCAACGTATCGGAAGATGATCCAAAACCTGTGGTGGGCCGCCGGCTACAACGTGATAGCCATTCCGCTGGCCGCGGGCGTGCTCGCCCCCTGGGGCATAGTGCTCTCGCCCGCGATCGGTGCCGTGCTGATGTCGCTCTCGACCGTGATCGTCGCAGTGAATGCGCAGCTACTCCGCCGCGCCCGGCTGTAGCCGGGTTCTGCCTTCGACCGGCGCCCTCCAATGCGCCACACACCCGCACCCACGAATCCCGTGAACTTGATCAAGAAGCCGCGTCGGACGCTCGCGGTCTCACTCTGTGGTGCGGCTGCCCTGCTGGCCACCGCGAGCGCGCTTGCGGCGCACGACTTCTGGCTGGTGCCGAACGCCTTCGTTGTCTCGCCCGGCACGTGGCTGGATGTCCGCGGGCAGACGAGCAGCCGCTTCCCGACCAGCGAGGCGGCGGTGGCGCTGGACCGCATTGCGGACGCGCGCATCCTGTCCGCGGCAGGGGAGGAGCCGATCCGCGATCTGTCTCACGTCGGCACTTCCCTGCGCATCCGGCACCGTCCCACGACGGCGGGACAGCGTATCGTCGCGCTCACGCTGAAGCCGCGCTCGGTGCGGGAGTCCGCGGCGTCGTTCCGGCGCTACCTGGAGCTGGAAGGTGCTCCCGAGGCGCTGGAGCGCTACGGCCGAGAGGGACGTCTTCCGAGCACTGACAGTGTGACCCGCCGCTATGCGAAGTACGCGAAGTCGATCGTGGAGGTGGGCCGGGGCGGCCCGCGTGCCTTTTCGCGCACTGCGGGGCATCCGCTGGAGTTCGTCCCGCTTTCAGATCCGTCGGGCCTGCGCGCCGGCCAGTACGCCGAGTTCCGGCTGATTTACCGCGGGCGCCCCCTGGCTGGGGCACAGATCCACGCCGATGCCGCTCCGGGCACCCAGGTGGCGGGAGGTGGTCCTCACCTACAAACAGACGCGGACGGGGCCGTGCGCGTGTGCGTCGATCGCCCGGGGACGTGGAACGTCCGCACCCTGCAGATCGTCCCCGCCGACTCGAGCACGGGCGCCGACTGGGATGCCCACTGGGCGACCCTCGTGTTCGAGGTGCCGCGCCGGGCGACGGAGATGGCTGTCGCATGCGCCGGAGCTGCGAGGAGCGGGTTGCAGGCGCAGGCGCCGGCGGCAGACTCGGCCGAGGTCGCCAGAACCGTCACGCGCTTCCACCAGGCGGTCGCGGCGGGCGACAGCGCGGGCGCCCTCGCGCTGCTCACCGAGGACGCCATCATCCTCGAGGCGGGTGGGGTGGAGACGCGGGCTGAGTACCGCTCCCACCACCTGGGCGGCGACATCGAGTTCGCGCGCGCCATTCGGAGTGAGCGTGGGCCCATCCGGGTCAAAGTGCGCGGCGATGTCGCGTGGGCCACATCGACCAGCACGACGCAGGGTGACTTCAAGGGCAGGGCGATCAACTCCGCGGGCGCGGAGCTCATGGTGCTCACGCGCACGCCGGCCGGCTGGCGCATCGCCTCGGTCCACTGGTCGTCGCGCACCCGTCGTTCTTGAGGAGCTCGGCTTTACCGCGGTCCGCCGTGACGGACCCTGGCTGATTGCGCTGCTCCCATGCGGATAAACGAAGCGCGGCCTCCATGCCG
>DASWNZ010000102.1:0-5582 GCA_036398975.1 Longimicrobium sp. | reverse complement strand
AGGAACCCCACCTGCTGCTGCAGCCGCTCCACGTCCATCTGCAGGCGCTCCACGGTTGCCTCCAGCCGGTCGACGTGGGCACGGGTGGCGGGCTCGGGCGGCGGAAGGAGCCCCGCCTTCGCCGCGATGCGTCCACCCCCGGCAGCCCCGCGACCGCGGCGATGGCGGGGTGCATGGGCTTGGGCTCCAGCGTCCCCTCCATCATCCGCGGCTGCCCCGGCACGAGCCCGGCGATGGAGCCGGCGAAGCGGAAGGCGTCCTCCTTGGTGATGCGGATGCGGTAGCGCCACTGCGGCGTGTCGAGCGCGATCTGGTACGCGCGCAGGCGGCTCCCCTGCTGCACGCGCGTGATCTGGCCGGCGGCGAACTCCACCTGCTTGCGGGCGAACCGGTCCTGCTTGAGGCAGATGAGGCGCTGGGTGGTGCTCACGAAGAGCCACGCCCCCGCCGGCCCTATGCGCGGCCGGCGCACCCCCAGGAGCTTGCCGCGCACGACGCCCAGGATGCGCTCGTCGGCGTGCAGGATGTGCGGAAGCGCGCGGAACTCGCGGTGCTCCCACCAGCGGTCCCCCTCGCCGATGGCCCGGAGCTGTGCGTCGATGGCGCTGCGGTCAACGGGCATGCCTCACCGTGTTTGCGGAAGAAGTGCGGAGCGGTACGGCGGGATGCCGGCCCGGACCAGCAATGTAGCGGAGCGCCCGAATGCCTCCAAGCGGTACGCGCGTGCGCTGCCGGGCACCCGCGGCGCAAGGTGCGTCCAACCTCCGCGCACGCCCCTTGCTAAACGGCTGGGCCCAACCCTGCAAAGGAGACGAGGAATGACGAGAAGGCTCATGAGATCGTGGGCGATAGGCGGCGCGGCCGCGTTCGCCCTGGCCGCGTGCGGCGGCGGCGACGCCGAGAACAACGGCGCCGCGGCCCCCGCCGGGGGCGCCGCGCCCGCAGCGCAGCCCGCCCCGCCGCCACAGCCGGCGCAGGAGGTGCGGCTGGAGGTCGACGTGGCGGCCAAACAGGTGCGCCTCTTCCGCCGCGACCAGCTCGAGAAGAGCTACGGCATCGCCGTGGGGACGGCGGAGTGGCCCACGCAGAACGGCAACTGGAACGTGACGCAGGTGGTGTGGAATCCCGGCTGGACGCCGCCGCCCGACGAGGAGTGGACCAAGGGCGAGGAGCCCAAGGACCCCGGCGATCCGGACAACCCGCTGGGCACCGTGCAGATCGTGTACGATCCGCCGCGCACCATCCACGGCACCAACGAGCCGGAGTCGATCGGCACGGCGGCCAGCCACGGCTCCATCCGCATGCGCAACGAGGAGGCGGAGGAGCTGGCGCAGACGCTGATGGTGGCGGGCGGCGCGCCCAAGGACCCCGCGTGGATCCAGCAGGCGCGCAGCAACCGCAAGGTGCGGCAGGAGGTGCAGCTCCCCAACCCGATCCCCATCAGCGTCATCAACGGCGCCGACAACGCCGACGCCGTCGAGGGCGACCGTCCCAAGGGCACGGAGAGCGGCACGGCCGGCGGCGCCGCCACGAAGTCCTCGGGCGGCGACACGGCTCGCTCGCGCGGCACCACGCGCTCCGACACCGCACGCTCCTCGCGCACCACGCGCCCGGACACGGCGCGCTCCGGCCGCCGCTCGCGCGACACCGCCCGCTCGGCGTCCAAGGACACCACGTTGCGGTAAGCCGCCGCACGCTCAGAAAGAAGAGGGCCCTGCACCGGCATCCGGTGCAGGGCCCTCGTTCGTCTGACACGTACGTCTCCGCCAGCCAGCGAGCGGTTCGGTTGCCTGCTCCAGAAACGCGACTGCCTGCTCGCGCCGTACCGAAGGGAAGTTGTCCAGGAAATCATCAGCGTGTGACCACCCTCCAGCCAATCTACCAGGTTTCGCGCGGGTACACGCGTCCCAATGAAGACGGGCTCCCCGCTCACGATCTCGGGGTGGCTGTGGACTACGGCCGAATCACTCATTCGTTCTCCGCGGGACGGGGGGGGACAGTCCGAGGTATCTGCCGCACAGCCGATGCCGCGCCACTCGGGTCGGCGCCACCCGTTGCTGCACCATAGCTTGCATGCCCTCGTGACCTGCGCCAGCTTGGGTGCTACAACCATCGCCAACCCCTCACTGGAACGTGCGGATGGAATCCTACCGGCTGGAGCGGCGCATCCGTCTGCTGCTGGTGCTGTTCATCGTGGGGCTGGTGGTGAGCGGGGTCACGGCCTTTCCCATCGAGACGGAGCTGCGCTGGCTGACGCGCGTGCTGGGCGCCGACGCCGCGGACGGCGGCGTGCTGCGATGGCTCGTCACCGTGCGCGACGGGGTGATCGCCACCAACCGCGCGTACCCGTTCCTGGCGTACGGCACCGACTGGCTGGCCTTCGCGCACCTGGTGATCGCGGCGCTCTTCATCGGCCCGCTGCGCGATCCCGTGCGCAACGTTTGGGTGGTGGAGTGGGGGATGATCGCGTGCGTGGCCGTCGTCCCGCTCGCGCTGATCGCGGGGCCGATCCGCGGCATCCCGTTTTACTGGCGGCTGATCGACGCATCGTTCGGGGTGATCGGCATCATCCCGCTCTGGCTCTGCCTGCGCGACATCCGCAGGCTCGAAGCCCAGGCGTCCGGGAAGAGCCTCACACAGAGAACACAGAGAGAACCGTAAGGCGCGGAGAACAACCTCCTGCCTTTCTCTGTGGCTCTGTGTGAGGCCAGCCGTCCCTATCGCCCGGAATGCACCAGGCGGAAGCGGGTGCCCTCGATGGCGGCGATGGCGACGGGCTTCCCGACTGGGTCGCCGTTCTCGTCGAAGGCGACGGGACCCGTGACGCCCACGAACGGCTCGCTTCCTCCGGGGCGGCCCACGCCCTCCAGGTACTCGCGGATCTCGGCGCGGGAGCGCGCGCCCGACTTGAGCGCGCGGGCCAGCAGGTACACCGCGTCGTAGCTCGTGGCGGCGGCCGACTCAGGCTCCCGGTTGTAGCGGCGGCGAAAGGTCGCGGCGAAGGCGCGCGCCCGGTCGCTGGTCTCGGGGTGGTAGAGCATCCCGAACATGGTGCCGTCGTAGTTCCCCTCCATCGAGGTGAGCGACTCCAGCCCGTCGCCACCCAGCACGCGCGCGCTCAGCCCCACCTCGCGCATCTGGCGGATCATCGTGGACGCGCCCACCTCCAGCCCCGCCACCAGCAGGACCTCCGCCTGGCGCGCCTTGAAGCGGAGCAGGTAGGGGCGGAAGTCCTTCATCTCCTCCAGGTACGGATCGGTCCCCACGAGCACGGCGTCGGTCTGCGCGAGCGCCTTGCGGAAGATGGCGGCGAGGCTGTTCCCGTACTCGTCGTTGGCGTACAGGATGCCCACCCGCAGCCCGAACCGGCGCGCCTCGCGTGCGATGGCCGCCGCGTTGGCGCTGTCGTTGGAGGCGATGCGAAAGATCCAGGGCCCGGCTTCGGCGATCTCGGTGCTGGTGGCGCTGGTGCCCACGGCGGGAAGCTCACCGTCGTGGTACACCCTGGAGGCCGCCATCATGGGATCGGAGTTGGCGTGCCCCACCACCGCCACCACCTGCGGATCGTCCACGAAGCGGCTCGCCACCTGGATGGCCGCCGCACCCTCGCCGCCGTCGTCGCGCGCGCGGATGGCGATGGTGACGCCGTCGAGCTCGCCGGCCGCGTTGAGCTCCTCGGCCGCCAGCTCGGCGCCCAGCCTGGAGTTCTCCCCGTAGGGCCGGGTGAGCGGCGCGGCCAGGCCAAAGGCGACGGTGCCGGCGCGGCCCGGGGTCAGGTCGCACGCGGTGAGGGCCGCGGCGAGGAGGAGCGGAAGGGCGAGACGCGGGAATTGCACGGGCACGCGGACCGGGAATGGGCGAGATGGGACGGATTTGCGGATGCGGTCCATTGTAGCGGCGACTTGCAGGAGCAGCAAAATCTTTATGCGTCATTCCCCGCCCTGCTTTTCTCCCGCCCCGCGTAAGTGCTGCTGCGGCAAGGCCGGTACGCGGTTTGCCTCCCTGCCGCGCCCCTGTATTCACACGACTCGATGGAGGGAAGGATGAGGAAACCGATTTCGCCGCGCGCCCACGGGGTGCTGGACTACGCCACTTCCGCCACCACCGCGGCCGCCGCGGAGATGCTGGACTTTCCGCCGCAGGCGCGCGCCGCGGCTCGCGCGCTGGCGGGGGGCTACGCCGGCCTCTCGGCGGTGACCGACTACCCGCTCTCGGCGCGCCGCGTGGTGCCGTTCAAGGTCCACGGTGCCACCGAGGCGGCGCTGGGGCTGGCGCTGCCGTTCGTGCCGTGGCTGCTGGGCTTCGCGGACCACAAGCCCGCGCGCAACTTCTTTTTGGGGCTGACGGCGGTGACGTTCGTGGTGGCCGCGCTGACGGATTGGGAGAAGCGGGATTCGCCGCCGGAGGCGCGGTAGGGGCACAGAAGTGCGTGAGTGCGTGAGTGCGTGAGTGCGTGAGTGCGTGAGTGCGTGAGTGCGTGAGTGCGTGAGTGCGTGAGTGCGTGTGTGCGTGAGTGCGTGAGTGCGTGAGTGCGCTTCGGGTTGAAGCGCACTCACGCGTTTGGTGGGGGGTGGGAGGAGGGCCGGCGGTTGAAACCGCTGCAACAACTGCGGGAAGCCTGCCTTCGCAGGCTTCGCGGGGGCGGGGGTCCGGCGGCTGGTCGCCGGGGGCTAAAGCCCCCGGCTGAAACCACGCGAAGGCGGCTGAAGCCGGCTCGACGGACGCGGCGTTGGGACCCGGAGTCCGGGGAGGCGGACTTGGGGTGGTTCCAGCGGCGAATTCCATTCGCTCCTGGAATCGCACCGGGGCGGGGCCGCACTCACGCACTCACGCACTCACGCACTGCGGGGCCCCACCGCGGCGCGTGTCCGAGAGTGAGACAGGTTGTTTGGCGGCAGGCCTTTACGAATCGGCCGGGTTCGTACTAATTTGTATGTCCCACCATGCCCGGGCCGGGCGAACCGGCTCCACCCCACCGTGCTGAAGCCCCCCATCATGCGCAAGCTACTGCTCGTCCCCGTCTTCGCCGCGCTGGCGGCGGGGTGCGGTTCGGACTCCACGACGGAACCGTCCGTCGCCACCACGATCACCGTAGCGCCCGCGGCCTCGCTGGACGCGATCGGCGCCACGCAGATCGTGCGCGCGGGCGTCAGTGACCAGAAGGGGAAGGCGATGGGGAACGCCGTCGTCAGCTGGGAGTCCAACTCCCCGTCCGTCACCGTGACGGGGCTGGGTGGCGACAGCGCCTCGGTGAAAGCCCTGGCGAACGGAACGGCGTCGATCACCGCCCGCTCCGGCTCGGCCGCGGGGTCGGTGGAGGTGCGGGTGGCGCAGGTCCCCGTCAGGGCCGAGACCGTCGGGGGCAACGGGCAGGCGGGCGCGGCGGGGGCGATGCTGGGCAGCGCGCTCCGCGTGCGCGTGGTGGACCGGCTCGGGGTAGGGGTCGCGGGGGTGCCGGTCACCTTCACGGTGCAGACGGGCGGCGGCTCGCTCGCATCGGCCACCTCGGTGACCGACGCCGAGGGCATCGCCACCAACAGCTGGACGCTGGGGCCGGCGGCCGGGATCCATACCCTTTCCGT
>DASWNZ010000101.1:0-42578 GCA_036398975.1 Longimicrobium sp. | reverse complement strand
ACGGCGGGCGTGACGCTGACGGCGCAGCAGCCGGAGAACAACATCGTGCGCGTGGCCTACCAGGCGATGGCGGCGGTGCTGGGCGGCACGCAGTCGCTGCACACCAATTCGATGGACGAGACGCTGGCGCTCCCCACGGAGAAGGCGGTGCAGATCGCCCTTCGCACGCAGCAGATCCTGGCGCACGAGACGGGCGTCGCCAACACCATCGACCCGCTGGCCGGCTCCTACTACCTGGAAGCCCTCACCGACCAGATGGAGGCCGAGGCGGAGGCGATCTTCGCCGAGATCGACGGGATGGGCGGAGTGGTGCCGGGGATCGAGCGGGGCTACTTCCAGCAGCAGATCGCGCGCTCGGCCATGCGCCAGCAGGTCGAGATCGAGCGCAACGACCGTGTGATCGTGGGCGTGAACGACTACACGATCGAGGGCGAGAAGATCGACATCCCGCTCCTCAATGTGACCGAGGAAGCGGAGCGCCGCCAGCGCGAGCGGATGGCCGCCATGCGCGCCCGCCGTGACCAGGCCGAGGTCGACCGCACGCTGCAGCTCCTGCAGGACGCCGCCCGCGCCGGCGAGAACGTCGTCCCCGCAATGCTGGACGCGGTGCGCGCCTACGCCACCCTCCACGAGATCCGCCACTCGATGGAAGCGGTGTTCGGGGCCTACCAGGAGCCGGTGTTCTTCTGACGCCGTTCGCGTTTCTCGACCCCTGTACGCGACGGCCGGGTTACCGCGGACGGCGCAGCGGCTTCAACCACCGGGCGCCCGCAGCAGCCTCCGCCTCACCCCCCACCAGAGCGGTCGTACGATCCTGAACACGTCGCCCACCTGCCGCACGATGGGCCCCGCGAATACCAGCAGGTGCACGGCGAGGAGCGGGACGAACCGCGCGTCGTGCATCGCCAGCACCATGGCGAAGGCGGGCGCCGGCAGGCTCCGGTAGAAGGCCAGCAGCGGGATGTACGCCGTCCGCTCCGCCGGCGCGGGATCGGCAAAGGTGACGCGCCACACGCCCAGCGCCCGCAGGATCTGCATCAGGGCAAAGTACGCCACGAACGCGATCACCGGCACCGGGATCACGGGGAAGAGAACCACGCCCGCCCCGCCGAGCGCCGCCAGCTCGGCCGGGAAAACCGCCCGCCGCACGAAAGCCGCGGACTTACTGGAGCCGTGCCGCGTTACGAACGTGGCGACCCGCGCCCGCCGGTCGTGCGCCTCGTCGGTCCGCTGGTGATAGACGATGCCGCGCACCCCCACGAAGAACGCCCACGCCGTCAGCACCAGCGGAAGGGGTGCCAACAGCGGCGCCCCCGCCGCCTGCGCGAACAGCGCCACGCAGAACAGCGTCGGAAGCGCGTGCGTGTGCAGCGCGTCCGCCGCGAGCCCCCACCCCCCGCGCTCCTTGAGCCGCAGCGGTCGCAGCGCGTACACCGGTTGCAGCGCCGCGATCACCGCCAGCAGCCCCAGCATCTCCGCCGAAAGCCCCGCGCCCCCCCACGCCCCGAACCCGCACGCCAGAAACGCGGCGGCGATCGCCGCGCGCCACGCCAGCGGAACGCCGCGCCAGCGGTCCGGCTTCCCCGCCGCCGCGTCCTGCTCCGCGTCGCCGATGTCGTTGACGAGGTGCGCGTACGCCGAGATGCAGACGATGGAGAGGAGGAGGCGCGCCACCGCCGGGTACGCGACGGCAGGCCCGACCGCGTAGAACGCGATGGACGCGTACGCCGCCGCCAGCAGCGGAAGGAGATGGTACAGCCACCAGTCGTCCGCCCGGACGAGGCGCAGGAGGTCGGCGCGCCGCATCGTCCTCACGGAAGCCGCCCGTCAGGATGCCGCATGTGCCCTCATGGGGTTCGGCGGAGCTGTCCGGTACGAACCAGCGGTGCGGCGAGAGCGGTCTTCATCTGGCGGAGGACGGGCGGGGCGGGACGCGTGCGGAGGGAGAGGCCGTGGCGAGCGACGGGCAGGTGCACAAGGATCGTCTCACGATGTGCCCGTGTCAACCATTGCGTGCCGGGTTGCGCGGGCGGGGGCGGGGCTGTCTTGTTATGCGGTCGGTGCACGCCCGCCCGGCCGTGCACCCGCAAACCCTCACCAGGCCCAATCTTGAGCGTCCCGAGCCCCTCCCGGACCCAGCCACTGATCCACATCTACGCCGACGAATCGTGCCTGGGCAACCAGTTCAAGGACCGGGCGCGCCCGGGCGGCGCAGCGGGTCTCGTGGAGTTCTTCCACCCCGAGCGCGGCTGGGTGCGGCGCGACTTCTGGCTTTCGGAGCCGGACACCACCAACAACCGGATGGCGATCCGCAGCGCGATCCTCCCGCTGGCGGCGCTCAAGGCCGCGTCGCGCGTGGTGTTCACCACCGACAGCCGCTACCTGGTGGACGGGATGACGCAGTGGGTGCACGGGTGGGCCGCCCGCGGCTGGACGCGCAAGACGGGGGAGATCGAGAACCTGGAGCAGTGGAAGGAGCTGTTGCGCACGGCGGGGCGCCACAAGATCATGTGGCGGTGGGTGAAGGGCCACGCAGGCCATCCGCAGAACGAGTACGCCAACGACCTCGCCATCCGCGCCGCCACCAAGCAGCTCAACAGCGGCGGCCTGGTGGAATCCAGCTTCGACGACTGGATCGCGAAGCAGCAGGAGCGCGACAAGTTCCTTGACTTCTTCGCCATCCCCCCCGACGAGGCCGGCTTCAAGCCCGCGCGCGCCCTGCCGCGGGGCTGAAGGAAGCGCCCTCGAAACAAGAAAGCCCCGCCTTCCTAAAGCGGGGCCTCCGAACGCTCGTGTTCGGTTGCTGCGGAAGCTCAGGCGCCGAGCACGAAGATCCCGTGTCTGCGGAGCGTCGCAGCGGCGGCTTCGTCGATCGCCTTCATCTGCTGCTGTAACTCGGAAAAACGGGCACGGTGCGCTTCGCGCTGCTCATCGCCAATCATTGCGGAATTCGCGAGCGCCTGAAGCCTCCGCAGTTCGCGTAACCGGGCGTTTTTGGCTTCAGTGGTCATCGTAGTCGTCCTCGTCGTCCGCATTTTCCGCATTCGGTTCCGTGGCGACCTCAAGTACCTGTTCCGTCTCGACCGTGATGAGGCCATTCACAGTCTGTACCAATGTATTATGACCGGCCTCCAAATTGTCAACGCGCAACGCCAGGTTGCTGATCAGCTTACTCTGAACCGGGGCCTGCGCCATCCGTGCCTTCTGTAGCGTCTCAACGATCACTCCCTCCTTGCCCAGCGATATCTTGAGGTCGCGGGGCTCCTCCCTCCACTTGCCGCGCCAGAAGAAAGCGAACAGGAAGTACCCTACCCTGTGCAGGATGTTGCCGATCAGCACGAGGAGAACGAGGCACAGCAGAATCTCGGCGAGGTAGACCGCCGTCCGCCCCATTCCACGCGCCGGCTCCCATGAGGGCACCAGCGGATCGATGATCGAGTTTACGGGACCGATTTTGCCATCCGTGGAGCGACGTCCAGTCGTTGTCGACGTATCCTGCCCCGCCGGCCGCGGGGTGCCTGTCTGATCCGTGCGGTCTATGGGAGGAGTGGAAGCCGATCGCGCGGTGGAGGGCTGCAGGGTGACAGCCATGCTTTTCACTTCTTACCGCCCCCTATCCGCCGAACTCGCGCAACGATACCGCGACGCCCGGAAACGCCGCGAGCACCTTTTGGTCGTTGGTGACGAGCGGCACGCGCGCGGCCTGCGCCAGCACGACGAACTCGCAGTCGTACGGCGAGCACCCCGATGTGATCGCGAGATCGAGCACGGCCCGGAAGTGCGGGCGCTGCGTAGTCCGGACGAGAGCCTCCGCCTTTACGTATGCCTCGTCCGCCATCACAGCGGTAATCGCCGTCCTGCGCACTGAGAGCCACAGCACGTTCAGGAACTCGCCCTGCCATTGGGGCGGTGCATGCCAGTCCGCATCTCGTCCAAGAACGCGCTGCGCATCTTCGGTCTGCGGGCCCGCGATCAGTTGGTAGGCGATCAGGTTCGTATCTGCGACGATCACCCGGCCCGTCCCGCGATGGCTTCCTCGATCAGCTCGTCAGTAAGCGGTTTCAGGGTGCCCTTCTCGCTCCACTCGCGAATTCGCTCGATGTAGCTATCAATGTCTTGAAGATGTGGGCGCTTGACTGACAGGCGCCGGACAGTCGCGGCGAGCTCGAACGCCACCATTCGGCGCTCCTCGTCGGACAGGGAACGGTACGTACAGCACACCTCATCAGGCACGTCTTCGATCAGCAGGTCCGCCATCTCTCCTCGTGGGTGCAGGTAGTCTGATGCACCCTAATTCTCTCCAGACGCCCTGTCAAGCGCGACGGCCCCAAGTGCGCGCACAATGCGCCAGCAGCCGTTCACACATGGACTTAGCGCGTCAGCCGGAGTGCGCTACCGCTCCGAAAATGCGCTCGAAGCTGCGCACGGCCGCGGCCTCGACCTCGGGCATGGGGACGGGGCGGGCGAGCTCGCCGGAGATGGAGCCGACGCCGTGCGCGCGGATGCCGCAGGGGACGATGGTGCCGAAGAAGGAGAGGTCCGTGCTGACGTTCAGGGCGAAGCCGTGGCTCGTGATCCAGCCCGAGGAGACGCGCACGCCGATCGCCGCCAGCTTGCGGTCCTCCACCCACACGCCAGTCAGCCCTTCCTTGCGCCCGCCCTCCAGGCCGAACTCGGCGAGCACGCCGATCAGCGCCTCCTCCAGGTCGCGGAGGTAGCGGTGCAGGTCGCAGCGGTCCGGCTTCAGGTCCAGGATCGGGTAGCCGACGAGCTGGCCAGGGCCGTGGTAGGTCACGTCCCCGCCCCGCCCCGTCTCGAACAGCTCGATCCCGCGCTCCGCCCGCTCCTCCGGCGACACCAGCACGTGCTCGTCGTGCGAGCCGCTACCGAGCGTGATGACGTGCGGGTGCTCCAGCAGCAGGAGCGTGTCCGGGATCTCGCCCGCGCGCCGCCGCGCCACCAGCTCCGCCTGCAGCGCCAGCGCGTCGGCGTACGAGACGGAGCCCAGGCGGCGTACAGCGAGCGTGCGTACACCAGTCGTCAGATCCTGCATAATTCCCTCAGAACCAAGCCTATAACGACAAAAGCATCACACAGAGACGCAGAGGTAAAGGTAAGGCCACAGAGAACCCCCTTGTTTGTTCTTTCAGTTTCCTCTGTGGCTCTGTGTGAGGCAGAAGCGGGGCCCCGGGCAACCCGGAGCCCCGCTTCTAATCACCCAAACCTCGCCTACCGCCGCGAGATGAAGATGCGCAGCACGTACCAGAAGAGGAGCGCCACCGATGCAAAGAGCGCGAGCGCAGCGGACACGTAGCGGTCTTCGGGGTAGGTGTTCATCACCTTGGACGTCTCGTACAGGATGGCGAGGCCCGCGAAGACGACCATCGCCACCGAGAAAAAGGTGCCGAGCTCGAAGCCGAAGATCACGCCGCACACGATCAGCACCAGCGCCGACACACCCATCCAGCGCAGCGCGCTGCCCAGGAAGGTAAAGTCCTTGCCGCTGTACATCGCCACCAGCGTCAGCCCCGCGAAGCCCACCAGCGTCGCCACCGCCGCGCTGCTGATGGCGCCCGGAGCGGAGTACTCGGCGAGCACCAGGAGCGGGACGAAGAAGATCGCCTCCGCCACCACGTAGCCGGCGAGCGCCGCGTACTGCCCCGCCTTCGACTCCGAGCGCGCGGCCATCCCGCTGAACAGCCACCCGGCCACCATCAGGCCGCCGATCACGAGCAGCCAGCTCACCCCGAGCATCGCCTGCGCCATCGGGTAGGCGAGGCCGGAGCGGAAGAAGAACGTCTCCACCGCCGCGAAGCCGAGGATGGCGACGAGGAGGTGCTTGTAGGTGCGCGAGATGAAGGTTTGACGCCGCGCGGCGTCGAGCCCGGATACCGCTGGGAACGGCGTGGTGAAATCGTTCATCTGTATGGATCTCTCACGGAAGGATCGGGGGCCTGGCTCCCGCGGGAGCCAGGCGGCGGGTGCCCAACGATATACACGACCGGCGCGGCGCACAAGCGAAACAGGAGGCCGGCGCACCCCGCGCCGGTCTCCCGCTCACCCGTCTATCGAGCCACTCAGCCGTTCTCGCTGGCGCTCTCCATCAGCTCCTTGACGCGGGCGAGGAACTGGTCGCCGTCCGCGCCGTTGACCAGGCGGTGGTCGTAGCCCAGGGAGATGAAGCCGCGCTTGCGGGCCACGATGGCGTGGCTGCCGAACTCGTCCGTCACCACGGCGGGGCGCATTTCCACGCCGCCGACGCCCATGATGGCGACCTGCGGCTGGCTGATGATGGGGAAGCCGATGGTGGTGCCAAAGATCCCCGGGTTCGTGATGGTGAAAGTGCCGCCCTGGATCTCTTCCGGCTTGAGCTGGCGGTTGCGGGCGCGCGTCGCCAGGTCGTTGATGCGGCGCGCGAGCCCCACCAGCGACAGGTCGTCGGCCCCGCGCACCACGGGCACGATCAGCCCGTTCTCGATGGCCACCGCGATCCCCACGTTCACGTCGGCGCGGTAGATGACGTCCGTGCCGCTGATGGTGGCGTTGAGCTTGGGATGCTCGCGCAGCGCCTGCGCCACCGCCTTCGCGATGAAGTGCGTGTAGGTGACCTTGACCCCCGCCTCGGCCCAGGCGCGCTTCGACTTCGCGCGCACCTGGTCGATGCGCGAATAGTCCACCTCGAAGTACGAGTGCACGTGCGGCGAGATGCGCCGCGAGAGCACCATGTTCTGCGCGATGATCTGCGTGATGCGGCTCATCGGCTCCACGCGGTCGTTGGGCCCGGCCGTGACCGCCGGGTGCTCGACGCGCGTGTAGAACTCGTCCCACCCGAAGCCCTCGCCGTCCTGGCGCGGGGCGGCGGGACGCTTGGGCGGCTGCTGCGCGGCGCCCGCGGTGGCCGGCTGCGCACTGGGCGCGGCGGCCGGGGCCGACGCCTTCTCCTCCACGAAGCGGAGGATGTCGTCTTTGGTGACGCGGCCCGCGCGGCCGGTGCCGGGGACGGCGCTGACCTCCACCCCGTGCTCCGCGGCGATCTTGCGGACGAGCGGGGTGCTCCTGCGGCGCAGGCGCTCCTCCGCCGTCTCGGGACCGCCGTCGTGAGCGGGCGCCATGGGAGCCGGGTCCTCGGATGGCGAGCGGCCATCCGCGGGAGCCCCCGCGCCGCCGCCCGTCTCCGGCTGGCCCACGGAGGACTCGGGGAGGGTGGTGGCCGTCTCGCCCGGCACCGTGGCCGCGGGCTCCCCCGGCGCGGCGGGGGCGGGGGCCGAAGCGGCTGCGCCGGCGGCCGCGTTCACGTCCGTCTCGATGTACGCGACGATGGTCCCCACCTCCACCGTCTGGCCTTCCTGCACCACGACCTCGGTGAGGATGCCGGCGGCGGGGGACGGGATCTCCGCGTCCACCTTGTCGGTGGCGATCTCCATGATGGGCTCGTCGCGCTCCACCTTGTCGCCCACCTTCTTGAGCCACACCGACACGGTGCCCTCGGCGATGGACTCGCCCATCTGGGGCATCGGGACTTCGATACGGGCCATGGTTTAGATCCGCTGCGGTGCAGGTTGAGTTGAAGAAGTGCCTGGTGCCTAGTGCCGAGTGCCTAGTAGTTACTGGGCACTCGGCACTGGGCACTCGGCACTGCCGTTCAGTAATTCGCCAGGTGCCGCGCCGCCTTCACGATGTCCTCGGTCTGCGGGAGGAAGTAGTCCTCCAGCGGCGGGGAGTACGGGATGGGGGCGTCGAGGGCGGTGACGCGCAGGATGGGCGCGTCCAGCCACTCGAAGGCCTTCTCGTTCACCCGCATCGCGATCTCGCCGGCGATGCCGCCGGTGCGGGTGTCCTCGTGGACGACCAGGAGGCGGTTCGTCTTCCTGACCGACTCCAGGATCGCGTCCTCGTCCAGCGGCAGGAGGGTGCGCAGGTCGATGATCTCCACCGACAGGCCGTCCTCCTTTTCCAGGATCTCGGCCGCTTCCTCGCTCTTGTGCACCATCGCCGCATAGGTGACGATGGTGAGGTCCTTCCCCTCGCGGTGCGTGCGCGCCTTGCCGATGGGGACGGCGTAGTCCTCGGCCGGGAGCACCTCGCGAAGCTGCGGGCGCCGGTAGAGCCACTTGTGCTCGAAGAAGAGCACCGGGTCGTCGTCGCGGATGGCGGCCTTGATGAGGCCCTTGGCGTCGCGCGCGGTGGCCGGGTACACGATCTTGAGGCCCGGCGTATGGAAGAACGCCGCTTCCGGGTTCTGCGAGTGGAACGGGCCACCGCGCACGTATCCGCCGGACGGGCCGCGGATGACGATGGGCTGCGGGCCGGAGCCCCGGTAGCGCGACGTGGCCACGTAGTTGGTGATCATGTCGTACGCGCACGAGATGAAGTCGATGAACTGCATCTCGATCACCGGCCGCATCCCCATGTGCGCCGCGCCGGCCGCCGCCCCCGTGAAGCCGATCTCGGAGATGGGGGTGTCGATCACGCGCGGGGCGCCGAAGTACTGCTGCATCCCCTCGGTGACCTTGAAGGCGCCGCCGTACGCCCCGATGTCCTCGCCCATCAGGAAGACGCGCTCGTCGCGCTCCATCTCTTCCCAGATCCCCTCGCGGATCGCCTCCAGCAGCGTGACGGGCTTCCCCTGTTCGGACAAGCGAACCGCTTCCGGCTTCTCGTTGACCACGGTCGACATCGAAGTGCTCAGGCCTGGGTGGGGTCGGCGGGGGTGTGGCGCGTCCAGGGCGCGCGCACCGGCCCGTCCGCGTACACGTCGGTCAGCGCCTCCTCCGCCTCCGGGAGAGGCGAGGTCTCGGCTTCGGCGATGGTGGCGTCCAGCTCCGCGTCGATCCGCTCGTCGATGGCGCGCAGCTCGTCGGCGCTGGCCCAGCCGTTCTCCTTCAGGGCTACGATGTAGCGGTCGATCGGATCGTTGGTCGCCGCCCAGCGGTCGATCTCGGCCGGGTCCACGTAGCTCTGGTTGTCGTGCTGCGCGTGCCCCTTGCGGCGGTACGTCATCACCTCGATGAGCGTGACGCCTTCGCCGGCGCGGGCGCGGTCCACGGCGCGCTTGGCGGCGCCGTAGACGGCCAGCATGTCGTTGCCATCCACCTTTTCCGCCGCCACGCCGTAGCCGGGCGCCTTGTCCACGAACGACCTGGCGGCGGTCTGCAGGCGGGTGGGGGTGGTGTACGCCCACTGGTTGTTCTCCACGATCACCACCAGCGGGCAGCGCTGCACGGCCGCGAAGTTGATCCCCTCGTGGAAGGCGCCGGTGGAGGTGGCGCCGTCGCCGATGTAGACCATCCCCACCCGGTCCTCGCGGCGCTGCTTGAAGGTGAGCGTCACCCCCGCCATCACCGGCACCAGGTCGCCCAGCGGCGAGATCTGGCCGATGAAGCCGCGCTGGTAGTCGGTGAAGTGGATGTTCAGCTCCTTGCCGCGCGCCGGCGAGTCGCCCTTGGCCATGTACTGCCGCACCACCTCGGCCGGCGTGGCGCCCACCGTGATCATGGAGCCCAGGTTGCGGATCAGCGGCGACAGCATGTCGCCCGTGCCGTCCGTGCGGCGGCGCAGCGCGAACGCTGATGCCACCGACTCCCCCTCCTGCCCCAGCGAACGGAAGAGCCCCCCCACCACCTTGCTCTGCCGGAAGAGGTTCTCGAGCTTCTCCTCCAGCGAGCGGGTGAGCCGCACCAGCCGGTACATCTCCAGCAGCTGCTCGCGCGTGAGCCCGTGCGGGATCGCGGCGGCGGGGGGCGACTTGGTCTTGCTAGCCATGAATGCCAAAGTTCCAACAGCATGTCACACAGAGACGGCGTAGAAGAACGGAAAGCCGCAGAAAACCCCCTCTGCCGTTCTTCCTCTGTGTCTCTGTGTCTCTGTGTGAGCCCGCCGTCCAAGGATGCGGTTCGAAGCACGACAACTTGGCGCGCGCCCCCCGGCCCCGTCAACCCAAAGCAAAGCGGCGGAAGCCCGGGCCTCCGCCGCTCCGTTTTCGTGCGCGCGAGCCGCTCAGCCCGGACCGGGGATGGTGCGCTCGGTCGGCTGCGGCTTCGGGGTGCCGCCCGGAGGCGTCAGCGTGCGCCCGTTCGGATCGAACTTCCACACCCGCCCGGCCCGGATCCGCTCGCCCCAGGTGGGGATCGGGTCGAAGGGGTGGCCGTGCTTCCGGTCCAGGTAGAAGTTGGCCACCTTGGCCGCCAGCGGCGCCGCCGCGTCGCCGTGCAGACCGAACTCCACGATGGTCGCCACCACGATCTCAGGCTCCTTACCCGGCACGCCGGCGAAGCCCACGAACCAGCCGTGGTCGGGGTTCGGCTTGTTCTGCGCCGTCCCCGTCTTGCCGTACAGCTTGTAGCGCTCCAGCGAGCTCTGCACCGCGGTGCCGTCCTCCTCGGTCACCAGCTGCAGGCCGCTCCAGATTGCCTCGAGCCCCTTGGTGTCCAGCCGCAGGTCGATCGATTGGCGCTTGGAGTTCTCCTCGTTGACCACCAGGTGCGGGGCGATCCCGGTACCGTTCCCCGCCATGGCGGCGTAGAACTGCGCCATGTTGATGACCGTCTGCGAGTTGGCGCCCTGCCCGATGGCGAAGCTCATGATCTCCGACGGCGCCACGTGCCCCTGCCGCCTGCGCAGCGCGGCCACGTTGCGCGGGAAGATGGACCTCACCTCGCCGGGGATGTCGACCTGCGTCTTGCGGTTGAAGCCCATCCGCGTCCCCTCCGCCAGCAGCGTCTCCAGCCCCATGCGGATGCCGAGCTGGTAGAAGTAGACGTTGCAGCTCTTCTCGATGGCCTGCGCCAGGTTCAGGTTGCCGTGGCCGCGCGCGTAGTGGCAGCGGGCGTAGCGCCCCATGTACGCCATGCCGCCCGTGCACGAGATCGGCATGTGCGTCGTCCCCGTCACCAGGCCGCGCTGCACGCCCATCACGGCCGTGGCCAGCTTCCAGGTGGAGGCGGGCGGATAGATGGCCGTGATGGCGCGGTTCAGGAGCGGCTTGCGCGGGTCGGTGTTCAGCTCCTTCCACAGCACCGGCGGAATGCGCCCGACGAAGGAGTTGGGATCGAAGGTCGGGTTGCTGTACAGCGCCAGGATCTCGCCGGTGGAGGGCACCATCGCCACCACGGCGCCGTTCATGGTGTCCGGGAAGATCTCGTGCACGTACTGCTGGAGCGCCAGGTCGATGGTCAGCTTGAGCTGCCCGCCCGGCTTGGGTGCCAGCGCGCCGACGGACGACGTCGGGTTGACGACGCGCCCCTTGGCGTCCACCTCCACGTAGCGCGCGCCGTCCTCGCCGGTCAGCTGAAGCTCGTACTGCTTCTCCATCCCCGCCTGCCCGATCAGCCTCCCCTGGCGGTAGCCGGCCTCCTTGTACTCGGGAAGCTCCAGCTGCTCCTTGGTGATCTCGGTCACGTAGCCGATCATGTGGCCGATGGCCGGGCCCGCCGGGTAGTACCGCTGCGGCCGCTCCACCACCAGGAGGTTGGGGAAGGCGGCGCGGCGCTCCTCGATGGCGGCCGCCTGCGAGTACGTGGCGCGGTTGGTGATCTCCAGCAGGTCGTGCGGGCGCCCGTTGCGCTTCCGCATCATCTCCTCGACGTCCGCCTCCGCGAGACCCAGGAAGGGCATCAGGTCACGGAGGGTGGTGCGGATGACGCCGGAGTCGCCCGGGAGCACGGCGACCGAGTAGGCGGTCAGGCTGGTGGCCACCACCTCGCCGTTGCGGTCCACGATGGTGCCGCGCGGCGCGGGAATCACGATGGGCCGAAGCCGGTTCTCCTCCGCGCGGATGGCGAACTGCTTGCCGCTCACCACCTGCGTCTGGAAGAACGCGGTGAGCAGGATGCTCAGCACAAAGGTTACGGTGAACACGGCCGACAGCGTACGCTGCTGGCGCCCGTCCGTCTGGATCAGCTTCATGGTTGCACTCGGGGTGATCGAGGTGCCTTCTACACCGGATGATTCCGCAAGCTTCGCGCCCGCTCCACCAGCCTCCCGCGGCCGCGGAGGACCTCACCCCGCAGCCGCTCCACCGCCGCGAACGCCGCGCCGAAGCCCCCCGGCGGCGGCGGCACGGGCGTGTCCTCCTCGTGCCCCGGCGGTCCCCACGCCTCCGCCGCCCAGCGCAGCACCGGATCGCGCGACGCTATGCGGTGCACCGCCTCGCCTCGCCTCGGCCGTGTCTCGCCATGCAGGAGCAGCAGCGCGGTGCACAGCCGAACCACATCGTCGCGCACCCGCCGCGCCGCGCCGTCCACATCGCCCGCGCGAAGGAGCGCGGGGACTTCGGCGCCGCCCTCGGCCACGCGATCGAGGAGGCACCCGGTGCACCAGACCGCGTCATCGGGGGTGAACGGAAGGTGGAGCGGCGCGCCGCCTTCCGGCCAGAGCGGAATGCCGTCGTCCAGCGCGTCCACCAGCATCGGCGTGCGCCGCCCGCGCTCTAGGTCCGGCAGCGACACGGACCACACCGTCACCGGCACCCCGCTCCGCTCCGCCACCTCGTCCGCGATGTCCTCCGCCTCCCCCGCCTGCGGCTCCCTGTCCGGCGGCAGCCATCGGAAAACGAGCAGCAGATCGACGTCCGAATCCGGCCGCGCCTCGCGTCTCGCCCTCGACCCGAAGAGGAAGACGCGCCACAACTCCGCATCCACCTCCCTCCGCACCCGCCGCACCACCTCCCGCGCCGCGGCCAGCTGGCCCGGCGTCAGGAACGCGCGGATGTCCGGGTAAGAGGGTGTCATTGCGGGGCGGTTGGGGCAAGGAGCGGGCCTTGGGGGCAGGCCCCGGCGAGTAAACTCGCTGCAACAACAGCACAAAGTCCGCCTTCGCGGACTCGGCGAGAATATCCGTGGCAGGGCCGCAGTTCATCGCGCCCCGCCCTCTCCCCACTCCAACCCCCGCCCATGGCACCAACAACCGTAGGGGCAGACCTGCGTGTCTGCCCTCCCCTGCCCCGCCTCGATCCCCGCCCATCGGCCCGATCCATCGCCGCGCAATTGCACCGCCGCCCGCCGTTCACCCCGATCCGTAGGGGCGCGATGCATCGCGCCCGGGCCCCCGCGTTGCGCCGCCGCCCATCCAACAGGCCGAAATCCCTGTAGGGGCAGCCCCACGTGGCTGCCCGTGCCCCGCGCATCCCGCGCGATACGGCCGCGGGCACCTATGCAGCATGGTACGCGGAACGGCGGCCCTCCGCGAGAGTACCGAGGAGCATCACCCTCACGCGCATCGCCGTGGAAGCTGAATCGATGATCGTCACCTCGCAGGCACCCGAGCTGGAGCCCGTGCTCGAACTGCTCCGCGGCCGGCGCGTCGTGGTGCTGGCGGGGGCGGGATGCAGCACGGAGTCCGGGATCCCCGACTACCGGAGCCCGGAGAACATCCAGCGCACCCGCACACCCATCCAGTACCAGGAATTCGTGCGCAGCGAGGCGGCGCGCGTGCGCTACTGGGCGCGCAGCACGGCCGGCTGGGCACGCATCGCCTCCGCGCGTCCGAACGCGGCGCACCAAGCACTCGCGCGGCTGGAGGAGGGCGGCGTCGTGCGTGGGATCATCACGCAGAACGTGGACGGGCTCCACCAGGCTGCCGGCAGCCGGCGCGTGGTGGAGCTGCACGGCTCGCTCGCGTGGGTGCGCTGCCTGGCGTGCGGCCGCGTCACCCCCCGCGGCGAGCACCAGGAGCGGCTTCGGTCGATGAACGCGGAGTGGATGGACCGTCTGCGCGGGATCGAGGTGGCGCCCGATGGTGACGCGGAGCTTCCCGCACCGGTGGTGGAGAGCTTCCAGGTGCCTGCCTGCGAGGCGTGCGGCGGCGTGGTGAAGCCGGACGTCGTCTTCTTTGGCGAGAACGTACCCGCGGAGCGCGTGCAGGACGCATGGAGCCTCTTCGAAGAGGCCGACGTCCTCCTCGTGGCCGGTTCGTCGCTCACCGTCTACTCCGGACGCCGCTTCATCTACCGCGCCGAGAAGGAAGGCGTCCCCATCGCCATCATCAACATCGGCCCCACGCGTGCCGACGACCTCGCCGCGGCCAAGGTGGAGGGGAAGCTCGGGAGCGTGCTGTCCAGTATCGCGGACGCACTGGTGCCGTAGCGTCGGGGAGGTTCGCCTATCGGCGATCCGATCATGATCTCACGCAAAGGCGCAAAGACGCGAAGGAAAGGCAGGAAACCCCTTTCTTTGCGGCTTCGCGTCTTTGCGTGAGACCATTAGAGCGCGGGCGGAGCGCGGCAGCCGCCGAGCGCCCGTTCCACATCCGAGGCGGCGTCGAGAAGCTCCATGTCGCGCCAGCGGCGGCCGACCATCTGGAAGCCGACCGGCATCCCATCCTCGTCCAGGCCGGCGGGGATGGAGACGACGGGCGCGCCCAGCACCCCGATCGCGCAGCAGTGCGCACCGTTCACGATGGAGTACGAAACCTTGCGGCCGTTGACGCGGATCCGGGCGCCGATGCGGCGGTGGGTGAACGCGGCGGTCGCGGAGGTCGGGAGGAGCCACCCGTCGTAGGACGAGAGGAACGCCTCCGCCGTGCCGATCAGCCGGTCGCGCCGCTCCAGCGCCTTGGCGTATGCGCGCATTCCGCCGCCGAGCCCGGCGACGTAGCCGCGGCTCCACGCGCTCCTTCCGTAGCGCGGGCCGAGGATGGCGCGCCACATCACCCGCAGCGGCGCGGACATGGCGGCGCCGACCTCCGCGCCCAGGATGCGGCCCCACACGTCCAGCGCCTCATCGAAGTCGAAGCCGAGCGGGTCGCGTTCGTCCACCGTGTGCCCCGCCTCGCGCAGCCGTGCCGCGGCGCGTTCGATGACACGCCGCGCGCCATCGTCGAGCGGGAATGGGCCGAAGCTCAGCGCGAACCGCCGCGGCGCTTGTAAACCAGGCGATGGAGGAGGCGGAGGCGGGACCTCCCAGTCGTGCCCGTCCGGTCCTTCGATAAGCGGCAGCACGAGCCGCAGGTCGGCGACGGTGCGGGCGATGGGGCCGTAGCAGACGATGCGGCGGAAGGGGCGCAGCATACCCGGAATCTCCGAGTGCCCCGTCTCCGGCACGCGGTTCTCCGTGGGCTTGAGCGCGTACACGCCGCAGAAGTGGGCCGGCACGCGGATCGAACCCGCCGCATCGCTGCCAATGTCGAGCGGCGAGAGGCCCGCCGCCACCGCCGCAGCCGCGCCGCCGGAGCTGCCGCCGGGGGTGCGCGCGAGGTCCCACGGGTTGGAGGTGCGGCCGAAGAAGGGGCTGACGCACTGCCAGTCGTGCGCGCCCTCGGGGACGTTGGTGTGCCCCAGCACGATGGCGCCCGCCGCCGCGAGGCGCTCGACCACGGTGGCGTTGCGCGCCGGCACGTTGCGCCCGCTCAGGCGATGGCCGTAGGTGGTACGCAGGCCGGCGACGTCGAAGGTGTCCTTGATGGTGACCGGCAGACCGTGCAGCGGACCCCACGATTCGCCTCCCCCGAGCGCGGCATCGGCCTCGCGCGCACGCTCCCGCGCCCGCTCCGCATCGAGCGAGACCACCGCGTTGAGGCGGCCGTTGAGCCGCGCGATCCGCTCCAGGTGCGCGTCGACGGCGTCCCGCGAGCTGAGCGTGCCGGCCACGATCTCCGACGCGAGCCGGTGCGCGGGGAGGAAGCAGAGATCGGCGGGCGCGTCCATCATCCGTCGAGGTAGCGGCGGACGATGCGGCTGGTGTGGACGCGCGCGCCCAGCCGGTGGAGCGTCTGGTACAGCCCGGCCTCCGCGCGCGCCAGGAAGACGTACTCGGGAAGCGCGCCCTTCGCCCGCGTCACGCGCAGCGAGTGCGTTGTGTAGTCGCGCAGAGGGCCGGGATCGGAAAAGTCGAACGGCTCGTCGTCGCGCTCGACCTGCGGCGGGTACACGCGGCCATAGAATCGCTCCGCGAACTGCACCAGCGCCCGCGTGGTCGCCGCGCCGATGCGCTTGCCGTACAGCGAGTAGCGCTCGGCCAGGAGCCGACGGAAGTCCTCCGAATCGCGCGGGCCGGGATACAGGAAAATCTTGCGGAGGTTCTCCACGAACTTCGGCGGGACGTACTTCACGCACCCGAAGTCGACCAGCCCGATCGACCCGTCGGGGCGGAAGAGGTAGTTCCCCCAGTGCGGGTCGGCGTGGAAGGCCTGTATGTGGAGCAGCTGGAAGTAGTACAGCTCCAGCAGGTTGGCTCCAATGCGGTCGCGCAGCTCCTGCGGCGGATCCTTGGCCAGGAGGTCGTCCAGGTGCTCGCCATCGAGGCGCGACATCGTCAGCACGCGCCCGCTGGAATACCCGCGGTGCACCACCGGCACGCGCACGAAGCCGAGCGGCTCCAGCCCCGTCCGAAAGAAGTCGATGTTCTCCGCCTCGCGCTCGTAGTCCGTCTCGGCGACGATCTGCGTCTGCAGCTCGTCCAGCAGCTCGCGGGTTACGTACTTCGAGAGCTGGGCGGGGAGCGCGATGGTGCGCAGCAGCTTGAAGTCGCTGGCGATGGCGTCGGCGATCCCCGGGTACTGGATCTTGACGGCCACGTCGTCGCCTTCCAGCGTGACCGCGCGGTGCACCTGGCCGAGCGACGCTGCCGCGAAAGGCTTCGGGTCGAACTTCGCGAAGAGCTGCTCCGGGTTGCTTCCCATGCTGGAGCGGAACTGCGCGCGCACGAGCGAAGGGTGCATCCCGGGCGCCTCCATCTGCAGGCGGCCCAGCTCCTCGATCATCTCCTCGGGCAGCAGATCGGTCTGCAGGCTCAGCATCTGGCCCAGCTTCATCGCGGGCCCGCGCAGCGCCAGGAGACCGCCGGTCACCTGCCGCGCGGCCTGCGCATGGGTGGCGCGCAGCTTGTCGTCGCGCGCCTCCTCGCCCAGAAAGAGCCGCTGCACCATGTAGCCTATGTAGCTGCCGCTCACCCCCGCGCTCATCGCGGCCATGCGCAGCGCCCGTCTGGCCGCGCCGTCGTCGGTGCGCATCAGAGCCCTCCTTCGCGCAGGAACGTCGTCCCGAAGCGCAGCGAGCGGTCGAGGAAGGCGAGGGTGTTCTGCTTGCCGGCGGAGGCGTCGTGCAGCCAGTAGAGGAGGACGCCGAGGTAGAAGATCCAGAACGCCTGCGGCGCGATCCAGCTCAGCTCGCGCGCGCGGCGCTTCGGGAGCGACTCCTCGATCAGGTCCTGCACGAAGTCCAGGTAGCGCGCCCGCAGCTCCAGCGCGCGCGGGCTCAGCGCCAGCTTCGACGACGGCCGCAGCGCGCGCACGAACGCCGCGCCGATGAAGCCCTCGTACGGCGCCAGGAAGTCGATCTGGCTGTGGATCAGCGCAAAGAGCTTCTCCTCCAGCTTCGCGTCTTTGAGCGACTCGTCGGCGCGTACGGCGGCGATGGCGTGGTCCACTTCCGTCTCGAAGAAGTGGAGCGCGATGTCGTCCTTGGTCTCGAAGTAGTTGAACACGGTCCCCTCGGCGACGCCCGCTCGCGTGGCGATCTCGCGTGTCGTGGTCGCTTCGAAGCCCTTGCTCTCGAAGAGCTGCAGCGCCGCGGTCACGATGCTCTCGCGGGTCGCCTCCTTGTTGCGCGCGCGCCGGCCCGGGGTCCTTGGCGCGACCTTCTTCTTCGCCGCGGCGGTGCGTGGTTCCGCCATTGAGCCCGTCCTGTTGCGGGGGTCGCGCACCAAAGATGAGTGCGCTCATGTATAATTGTGAGTGCGCTCATGTTTTGTCAAGGAAGGTGGATCGGAGGGCGATTGTCGACCGTTACGCGAATACGGACATTGGTGTGGGGTGCGGGTGGCGGTCTCGTGGGGTGCTGGATGATGGGTTCGGTGAGTGGCAGGGCACGGGCAGCCACGTGGGGCAGCCCCTACGGGTTGCGGGGCATGATGCGGGCATCACGGTGGCGGCGAGGGTGGGCAGACACGTGGGTCTGCCCCTACCGGGCATCGGGGTGTGGGGCGGGCGGCGGAGCGGCGGCGGGCACGGGCGCGATGAATCGCGCCCGTACGAAGGGTCTGAAATGTCCGGCTGCACCTGCGTATCGCGACGCAGGTGATCCAGGCGCGGTGTAGTACATGCGTGGCTGATCCGGCCAGGGGAGCTGCGCCGGTGGTCCCCGATGACCTTTCGGAACAACAGGAGGCAGATGGTGCAGCCGCCGCTCACGGACGTCGAAGTGCGCATTCTCGGGTCGCTCCTGGAGAAGGAGGTCACGACGCCGGACAATTATCCGCTTTCGCTGAACGCGCTGCTGGCGGCGTGCAACCAGACGACCAGCCGCGAGCCGATCATGCGGCTCGACGAGGACACGGTGGTCCCCGCGACGGTGGCGCTCCGGCGGCGCGGGCTGCTGCGGCAGATCCAGCCGGCGGGGTCGCGGGTGACGAAGTACGAGCACCTGCTGCGAGAGGAGATGGAGCTCGGCAGGCGGGAGCTGGCGGTGCTGGGCGTGCTCATGCTCCGCGGGCCACAGACGCCCGGCGAGCTGTACGCGCGCACCGCCCGTCTGGAGCCGTTCGCGGATCTCGCCGACCTCGAGGGGGTGCTGGAGTCGCTGATCGCCCGGGAGCCGGAGCCGCTCGCCGCCCGCCTTCCCCGGCGCGCGGGGCAAAAGGAAGTCCGCTTCGCGCACCTGCTGAGCGGCGAGCCGGCCGACACGACCGCCGACGATCCGCCCGCTCCCACCCGCCGCAGCGCCGCGGAGGACGACCGGCTCGCGGCGCTGGAGCGGACCGTGGAGGAGCTGCGGGCGGAGGTCGCGGAGCTGCGCGCCCAGCTCGAATCATTCCGCGCGCAGTTCCAGTAGCCGAGCCTCTGACCGCGACACGGCTCGCCGCTCCTCCAAAACTGCGCGTCATTAAGCACTCGGAGGGGCCCCAGGAAAGTCGCTCACACGCGCTGACGGCTTCCCTCCTCACCGCAGGCAGGGGCCCTCCCGGCTATGGGCGCTCGAACAGGGTGTCGATCAGCCGCTCGACCACTACCGATGCCTCCAACGCGAACAGGTTGCCCGGTACCGTGCCGTCCCAGTGCCGAAGTCGGGAAAGGCTCAGGCGGGTGGTATCCTGAATCCAACTCCGTTCAATACGCGTTACCGCGTCGGGGAGGCGGCCTACCCCACCGAACCATGAGGTGCCGGGCGGCGCTCCGGTTCGGACGACCTCAACAAGCGCCTGGTGAAAACGCTCAATCTCCATTGGCCCCTCGGCCCATTGGAGCTGTTCGGGATCCAATTCTATGCGGCTCCGCACCCGCGCTGTCGGCTCCAACGCCCCAGCGACGGTCATCAGTCGTTCGCCCAGCAGCGTCGCGGTGCCGTTATCAACGCGAGACAAGCGGTTGCGATCCGCCGCGCACGTGATCGCCAGCCCGCGTGCCACCTCCTCCTTCGGCGCGTCGCTGACCAGCACGCGCGGGCTTGGGCCGGCTGGGTCGCCCGCTGCGGCCGTAAAGACGCCGAGTAGCGCGTCTCGGAGCGGGTTCGGCGCTTCCGGTGCCCACGACGGCGCGAGCCAGCTCAGAAACCGGCTTCCATTACCGGCGAATACGAGCGCGGAGACGGGATCGCCTCCCTGGGAACGCGCGGCGCGGCTGAGCAGCCCGGCTAAGTGGAAGAGCGCACCAAAGAAGTAGAAGAGGACGCCGCGGAAACGTTCGTTCTCGGCTGTGCCGCGGAACCTTTCCGCTCCCCCCTGTTGGAACCACTGGGTATGCACCAGGTGACGGAACGCGAGCGAGTCGTTTCCCCGTGACGCGAAGACCTTCAGCGGGTCGGCCTGGGAGGGAGGGAGGCCGTGGCGTACCGCCCAAGCCGCGAAGGCGCGGACGAACGGATTGCTGAACCGTTGGCCACCGTGCGACGTCCCGCGGGCTGCCGTGAGGTGCCGTCCGGAGAGAACGAGGGAATCCAGCGCCGAGATCCGCCCTCGGGCGCATGCCACGAAGCCGGTGGCGGCGGCGCCCACGTCAAACACAATCGCCGTTTCAACCAACAGCGGCAGTGCTCCACGGTGCGAGAAGTGGAGCATCGCGGCCAGCCCAACGTCCACCGCGTTGTCAACGAGGCGCGCGATAGCGCGTTCCCCCGCGGCCGTGCGCGCCTCATCCGTGGCGAGTGCCAACTGCCACTCAAATCGCAACGCACTGCGGACCTCCATTGCCGACGTGTTTTCAGTGCCATAGACAAAGGTCACGTTGCGGGGAGCTACGCCCCGCTCGCGCGCGGACGCCAGCACCAGCATGGCGGCGGCACGCGCGAACCCCACCGAGACGAACGGGTCCCCGTCGGGGTCCGCCGACGTGACGGCGGTGGCAACGCGGTTGCGGTCGTTCGTTCGGACCGGCTCCGAGAACAGGATGTTCAGGTTCAGGGCCACGGGCTCCACCGCGCGCGGGTGGGCGCGGCTCTCGGTTTGGTAAACGGCCGCGCTCGGGAATGGCGCGGGGAGGATTCTTTCAGGGAGGAAGTACGTTCCGACGTAGCTCGAGAAATCGGCTCCCGGAAGGGTGAGCGGCAGCGTCACGGGATCACACGCCAGGAGCACCGGTTCGCTCTCGCCATCACGAGCGATGGCGATCGCCGTGTTTTCCGAGCCCACATCGATCCCTACGCACCACGCTTCCGCTCCGAGCGGCGCGACCGTGCGGTAGCGCGGCAGGATCACCCCCAGCGGCCGGCCAGCCGCGCCCGCCCGTTCGGTTGCGCGCAATTCCAGCACCTCGGGCGAACAGCCAAACGCGTAGGTGGACGCGACGTCGCTGCGCCGGGTGTGACCGAGCGGCTCCAGGCGAATGCCCCGTGAAAACGCGTGCAATTGCAGCGCGCCTTCGTCTCCCGTGGAATCCACCCGGAACACGGCGTACTCAGTCCAGTCGTCGGCCGCGAACGCAGGCCACACCGCCAGCTCCGGACCCGCGCCGGGATATACCCGCGCGTGGGAGTAGACGCGCCGCACCGTGACCCAGCTCGGCTTGTCGTCTGGACCCACCGGCACGCGGAGCGTGGCCTCCACCTCACCCGTCCTCCTCACCTCCAGCGAAAGCATCCGTGGTACGTCTTCCGGGGTGAACCAGCGGAAGAACTCGGCGGTAAGCGGAAGTGCGAGTTGCGGGCGGGCCAGAGGCCCCTCGCTAACTGCAGGGTGGACCCGGTAGCACTCCGCGCCCACCACGGTGCGCGCGTCCAGCGGGGCAGCCAAGTGGAGGAGCGTGCCGGTGAACCAGTCGTGCTCCGGAGCCACCCACGGGTGGCGCAGGCGCGTTACCGGGAGCACATCCCGCTCCAGATTCTCGAGGCTGGCGGGGAGGCGCACGGATGGGAGCCCCTCGCCGTAGACGCCGTCGAATACGTCGGCCGCCATGACGAGCGGGGGGGTAGGACCGGCGATACGGCTCGGCCGCAGCATCCAGGGGCTGCGCAGCTGGGTGGTGCGGGCCACGAACAGCTCGACCCCGGCAAAGGGGGTCCCAGCCGGGGTGAGGTCTAGCTTGGCCGCCGCGGCGCGCCAGTCGCCCTCCGGCACCGGGGACGCGGGGCGATGCCGTGCCGCAAAAACTGCGGCCTGTAAAAACGTGAGCACGTCGCGCAGGAAGACTCGATCGCCGGCGGTATCCTCGGTCGAAGCGAGCAGCTGCGGCAGTATCACCGCCGCCACGTACGTCTGGAAGTTGGATGGCCGCTCGTGCAACGACCGGGGCCGCTCTCCCCTTGCGTATCCGAACAGGTACGGGTAGCGCTCATCTGCCGCATCCGCCGCGGTGAAGCACAGGGTGTAGGGTGACGATCCCGCCACGGGGCGGCCATCGACCCGCACCACCGTGATGGCAGGGACAGGACCTCGCCCGCGAGGGTACGGCGCCGAGTTCGCCAGCGCTTCGGCCACTGCAGCGGCACGCGGCGACACAGCGGTGTCCGCCAACGCGTCCGGCTGGATTCTTACCATCTCGAGCGGAACGGCGTGGAGGCCGCTCGCCCAGACCAGTTCCAGCGCGTCCAGGATCTCATTCTCCACCATTGCCCGAGCGGGGTGCGCGGAGTCGCGCATCGCGTCGCGGAACAGGAGCATGCGTGCCCATGGACTTGGCGACGACGATTCGGTCGGAGCCGGTGCAGAATCGTCCACGCGCAGCTCATGGCGTAAGGCTGCGGGCACATCCACTGCGCGCCACTCCCCAGCGGCGAAGGACGCTAGCGGGGCTGCCGGTTTCAAGGGAGGAAGGAGCCAGCGCCCAAAACGGACACTCCCTCCGGCTCCGTCGTTCTCCGAAGCAAACCGGGCAAGATCGTAACGCTCGGTGCCCAGTCGCATCACAGCCGGAAACTGTTTGAACCCACCCCCTCTCCGCCGGTGCGCCTCCACATTCCAGTGGCGGAACACCGTGTACACGTCATCGCGCGCGGGACGAACGTAGAGCCCTCCCGGCTGTATGAAGCTCCACACGGGCACGCAGCCGGGCTGCTCGTCAGACGCGTTTACTAGGCTCAGTGAGGAATGAGGACCCCTCCTCATCTCCCGTAGCCATTCCCACGTGCGCCGCCAAAAGCGGCCCATTGCATCCAGCGCCGGCGATTCACGCACCCACACCTCCGCATCGAGCCTGAGTAGCTCGGCCCAGGTCACCCCCGTCAGTTCGGCCCCCAGCCAGGGCCACTCTCGGCCGTTGGGGCGCAGTTCAGTGAGGAACACGTGCATGGCGACTAGAGCGCTGCGCAATGCCGCTCGCGAGGGTGGGCTCATCGGGAGGTCGCCCCACTCCGGATTGTCTCCGCGCAGCCCTAGTATGCGGTACACCGGGGATTCTCCGCCCGGCACACCACCACGCGCTGCAAAGTCGAGTGCGCCCAGAGCCGCGAAGAATTCGATGAAGTGCGCGGTATTGCGCTGCCACGCGCCGCCCGCGACGTGCTGATTCAGTCCACGGGGGATTGAATCGCCCAGCAGGTAGTACGCTCCATATCCGGGATCGTCTAGGTGCTCCCCGAGCGCCGCGCTCCATTCGCGCACGCAATCGCCCTCGCCCTCCGGCGCGGCCGGAGCCTTGAAGTAGGGCAGGAGGAGCGCGGCTCCCAGCGCTTCGCGCGCTACGCCGCGTACTTCGGCGCCTCTCCAGGAGGGGTGATCACCCGCACGCAGAGCGCGAACAATGGCAGGCAGCGCGGCGGCTCCAGTCCCGCCGAACACCGATCCGGTGGCGAAGAAGCGCCACTTGCCTGGATCCGCATGGGCGTGGGCCAGGAGCTGCGCGAACATCGGCTCACTCACAAGCCTGTTCATGAACACTGCGCCCACGGACGGAACACCCCGGAAACCGAACGATAGGTCCAACTCACGCAATCGCGCCGAGTAGAGCAGGTCGAACAGCGTGTCCAGGCCGGGCGAACCGTGGGCCATGAGCGCATGGTCCACGCTGGTCGAGAAGAGAGTGTCAGGGCGTCCTAAGTCACCGGCAAGCGGGGACCACACGGGGATGTCAGGGGCCAGCAGTTCAACCTCCGTGCGGAAAAACCCCTCCGGCTCCGAGCCCTGCCCGACCCCGTCGCGGACGTCGCGGTAATCGTTCAGCGCCCGAAGAGCCCGCTGCACCGACCCGTTCGCCTCGTCCGGATCCACCACCAACACTCTCAGGCGAGCCGGACCGAGCCCAAGTGAGCAGAGGTGCAGCAACGCCTCGAGGACGCGCGCTCCGCCACCCCCGAGGGCGAAGAACACCAAGGTCCGCGCCTGGTACTCGGACGAGAGCAGATCAGCCGACATCCGTCACCTCGATTTCGGGCTCCACCGCGGCCATGGACAGCCGCGGTAGTGGAAGAAGCCGCCCGCCCGCGGTCCAAGGCTCCCTAGGCGCGTCGCAAGCAGCGAGAGGGCGACGAACGCAAGCGCCCCCCAGAGCGCTCCCGCCCCCGCCCGCGGGAGGACCAGCTCGAGGGGAAGTTGCACGGAGAACGAGCCGGGGCGGGTCTGACAACTCCCTGCCACTGCGCGAGCCGGCATGAGGAACGCGACGACGGGCGGCACCGCCGCGGAGAACAGCGACGCACCGACGAGCCCCATGTACCAAAGCCGGACGAACCCGTCGCTGAGGCTCTTGCGCGGGATCTGATAGCAGGCCAGCACCAGCAATATTACGCCGAGAGCGGTGGCGGCCCCCATCGTCGTCCAAATAACGGTGAGGCGCGCGCTTTCGAATGACCCTGCAGGATCGTACAACGAACCCGCCGGTGGTAGGGGGCATGGCAGGAGTGCATGACCGGGGGGCGGCGCCCAGAGGTGCAGGAGGTGCCCGACCCATGGCGGCATCGCACGGAACCTAGCAACGGCGAGCACGGACATCGTGAGCGCGCCACTACCAGCTAGGACCGGAAGCACTGCCCTCCACCAGGCAACACTCCTTGCAGACGCGCGGAAGGCGGCCCCGCGAGTTGCCGGTCGAGCGGCCGGCGCTTGGATGTCGGAAGCGACTCGCGAGGTACCCCTTCGGTCCGGCGCCACGTGGTTGGTACGCTGTGGGGGTGGCGCCGACGCGGTGGCAGGCGGCGGCGGAGCCGTCTCGTACCGCGCGGGCTCTGGGGTGTCGGGGTGCAAGTCCGGGGGAAGAAGAGCGCGCCGCGCAGCCGGGCTGCCCTTCCCCGCCTCCGGTCTCTGCGGGCCGGTCCCCCGCGCGCCGGAGTCGCGGCCCCCGGCCGGCCGCGAAGGCGGTAACGGCGTTCCAGCTGAACGAGGCGCGCGGGTACCATCATGCCGTGACCTCTCCACGCGCATCACTGCGTCCCTGAGGCGTCGCGCTAGGTCGGCCATGGCGATGCTTACCGACATCGACTCCAGGCGTACATCGTGCCGGAGTTCGCGCCAATCGGCGTATTGATACTGCGTCAGCGCGGCCGCCAACTCATCCTGTCCGAGGGCAGCGGGGTCGTCCAACAGCAGCGTCTCAATGAAATAGACAGGGAGGATCAGGTCGTCACGCCCAAGTTCACGCTCACGACGCATGAACGTAGCGACCTCATCACGGCATTCGATGCTGCTGAAGAAACTGGGCGTGAGGACAGGGATGAGGAAGGTCGCCTCGCCGAGCGCCCCTTGGATGCTCGACTTCCACTGCTGGCCCCAGCCCAGATCTCTACGATCGAAGAAGATGGTAAACGGCCGTCCTAGGTACCGCTTGACCTCGAGCTCCAAGCGCGCACGAAAACGCGAAATATCGCCGAGTTCATCGTCGTTGTGGGCGTAGCTCAGGAAGGCTGCTGGGCCTAAGTTCGGTTCAGGCATTACCGGGTGGATGGAGGCGGGCAGATTCCGTCTCAAGAATGATGCGGGCGCTGCCCGTCCGCAACGCCGTTAACCGCGTACAGCGAGTGACCTGCGGCTTGAGGGGTTCATCCCAAATCGCCCCGCGTTGCGCGCGGAACTCTAGGCGCTATGCGCAGCATGCGCGAATCGCAAACGCGCGCGCATTGGGTAATATCGACGTAAAACAATGACGCGCGGGACCTTAAGCCCCGCGCCGCAGTTGACTCCGCTGGCGTAGTGTGAGACAATTCCCGACTGGCCGGCGGCGCGAATCCGCCGTTCCTCACCACTTTGTCCATCGTCAGGCCGTCGTTTACCGGATCGGTGACCGTACAGATGCCTCAGTCCCTAACGCGCCTACTGGCGAACGTGCGTGTGAAGCGCTGGCACCTTGTGGTGCTGGGCGTCGCCATCGCCCTGGGGGCGGTGGTGGCGTTGGAGGCGCGTGTAGGGCTCTCGCGCGGCCCGGTGCTGGACGAGCTCGCGGCCGCCCGGCCCGCGCGCGCCAGCTCGCCGCTCTTCTCCATCCCCGTCGAATACCGCCCGTGCTCCGTGCTCAGGGCGGGCGCGGGCGAAACGGTGCCGCGCGAGTCGTGCGGGGCGGACGTGGGGCGGCTGGGCGGCTTCGAGGCGGTCGCCGTCACGGGGGAAAGCTCCGATCCGGACTCGCTCCAGGCCTCGGCGCTCCTGGCCATCATCGGCGACGACGAGACGGAGCAGGCGGCCAACGCGGCGATCACGCGGCTGACGAGGGCGCTGCGCCTCACCAGCCGGCGCGTGTCGGTGCTGGTGGACCTCTCGGGCGCGCACCTCGTCCGCGCGCAGCGCACGCAGAACCCGCGCGACGTGCTGGAGGGGCTGAACTATGCCCTGGAAGCCGTCGAGGCCGACCCCCGCAGCCGGGCCGCGCGGTTCAACGCCGCGCTCGCGCTGCAGACGCTCGGGCTGGACGAGCAGGCCGCGATCGCATGGACGGAGTACCTGCGCATCGACGCGAAGAGCCGGTGGGCGGACGAGGCGCGGGAGCGGCGCAAATCCCTCGAACACCGTCCAGTTCCCGAGGCGCCGCGCCCCGGCGCTCCCGAGGCGGAGGTGCGCGCGTTCGCCGCGGGTCATCCGCAGGAGGCGCGCCTTTACGGGTGGGACTCGGTGCTGGGCGACTGGGGCGGGGCGTACGAATCTGGCGAGGCGGCACGCGCCGCGCAGCTTCTGGAGCTGGCGGAGCGGCTGGGGAAGGCGCTGGAGGCGCGCCGGGGAGACGCCTCGCTCGGGGACGCGGTGCGCTCCATCCGCGCGGCCCGGGCCGACCCCGCGGCCACGCGCGCACTCGCCCGGGCGCACCGGGCATACGCGGCGGGGCAGCGCCTGTACCAGAGCGCCGACCACGTCGCCGCCCGAGACTCGTTCGCCGGCATCGTGAACGCGCGGCCGCCGTCGCCCGTGCTCGCGATCTCAGCGGAGGTATTCCGCGGCGCCGGAGAGGTGTACGCGCGCAGATACGCCAGGGCTGATTCCGTGTTCGCGGAGATCCTCCCCCGCATAGATCCCGTCCGGTATCCCGCCCTGGCCGCGCGCGCACTGTGGATGCGCGCGACGGGACTGCTGCGCGGTGGCCATCCGTCACGTGCGCGTGCCCCCTTCCAGGCCTCCGCCCGGCTGTTCGAGAGCGCGGGAGAAAGGGAGTTCACGGGAGCGATGTGGGCGATGGATGGCGAAGCCGCCTACCGCAATCGCGACACGCTCGCGGCCTACAGCTCCATGCACCGGGGGCTGGGAGCCCTGCGCGGCTACCGCTCGTCCGTGTGGCTGCACAACGCGCTGTTCACGCTGGCGAACTGCGCCGCCACGGACCAGTTGCACCGCGCCGCGTCCGTCATCCAGGACGAGGACTTCGCCGTGGCCATGCGCGACCGCCGCCGGCACGTGGTCGTGGAGGCCCTCCTCGGACGGGCCCGCATCCGCTCGGTACAGCGGCGGTCGGCGGAGGCGGCACGCGACCTGGAGCTCGCCGCGTCGTTCGTGGGGGAGCTCCCCGCCGGGGCGGCGCGCATGTGGCTGACGGGAACGGTGCACTTCTCCCGTCCGCTGGTGACGCCCGGCACGGCCTCCATGGCGGAGATGGACTCGGCGGTGGCGTTCTTCAGCCAGGGACGCAACACGGCCTGGTTCCTCCCCGCCCTGTTTCAGCGAGCCGACGCGCGGCTCGCGCGGGGAGAGCTGGCCGGCGCCACGGACGATCTGCGCGCGGCCACGGCCCACATCCGCGGCCTCTCGCAGAGCCTGGACGCTCCGCTGCGCGCCGCGGCGATGGAGCAGGCGCGCAGCCGGTTCGACCAGCTGGCGATGCTGCAGCTGCGCGCGGGCGACACCATCGCCGCGCTGCAGGCGGTGGAGCGCGGGCGCGTCTCGTTCGCGCCGGGCTACGCGGCATCCGCGGTGGGGGACGGCCCTCCCGCGGCCGCACGGGGGCACGTGGCGGTGGAGTACGCCCTGATCGGCGACACGCTGCTCACCTGGACGGTGCGCGGAAGCCACGTGCGCCTGCTGCGCCAGACCGTCCGGCGCAGCCACGTCCTCGCCACCATCGAGCGGAGCGTGGGCGCTCTGGAGTCGCCCGCGCGGGCGGCGTTGGCCCGGCCGGACCTCGCGCGGCTCTACCAGCTGCTGGTGCGGCCCGTGGAGGATCGACTCCAGCCTGCCGGGACGCCGCTCGTGATCGTGGTGGACGGCGAGATCGCGGGCGTCCCCTTCAGCGCGCTCGTGGACGAAAGGCGCAACCGCTACCTGGTGCAGGACCATCCGACTCGCTTCGCGGGCACCCTGGCCGAAGCGGCGCGGCCCGCACCGCCCACCAACCGGTCGGCGCCCGCGCTGCTCGTGGCCGACCCCGCCTTCGACGCGGCGCAGTACCCCACGTTCGACCGGCTTCACGGCGCCCGTGCGGAGGCGGACTCGCTGCGCGCGCTGTACCGGGCCAACGTGGTGCTGCAGGGCCCGGCCGCCACGCGCGACGCCCTGCGCGACCGCGCGCCGGGGGCCGGCGTCATCCACTACGCCGGCCACGCGGTGTTCGACGACACGCGGCCGGAGCGGTCGGCGCTGGTGCTGGCGGGGGCGGACACCACCGGGCGCCTGACCGCGGAGGCCGTGAACGCGCTCCAGCTTCGCGGCGTGCGCCTGGTGGTGCTGGCGGCGTGCCGCACGGTGCGCGCGCGCGAGGGGCGGTCGGGCGGGCTGGCGGGGTTCTCCGGCGCGCTGATGGCGGCGGGCGCGGGCGGCGTGGTGGGGAGCCTGTGGGACGCGAACGACCGCCTGACGCAGCCGCTGATGCTGGCCTTCCATCGCGCGTACCGCCGCTCGGGCGATCCGGCGGCGGCGCTGCGCGAGGCCCAGCTGGAGATGCTCCGCTCACGCGATCCCGACCGGCGCTCTCCCGCGGCGTGGGCGGGGTTCCGGTACATCGGCGGCTGAGGGACAAAGGAGTCTCACGCAGAGGCGCAGAGACGCAGGAGAGGAAACAACAGGGGGCTCACATACAGACACGGAGCCACAGAGAGAGTCACTCTGTGGCTTGCGGTTCCCTCTGTGGCGTCCGTGTGATGCCTTTTTGTTTTTGTTCTCTCCTGCGTCTCTGCGTCTCTGCGTGAGGCCAGCCGTTCGTGCCTACTCAGTCGCAAGCTCGCGTGCCAGCGCGTCGAGTGCGGGGGCGAGTGCCTCCCAGCGCGGAGGATCGACGGAGAGCTGGAGCCGCACCTGCCGCAGCGCCGCATCGGCCGACGGATCGGCTTGAGTAAGGCGCCCGGCACGGTCGAGCATGCGCCGCGTGGAACGGTCGCGGAAGAAGGCGGCGTCCCTGCGCGTGGCGGCGAGGGCGGCGGCCTCGGTCCAGGAGCCCAGCCGCAGCGCGTCGCGGTCCAGCCGGTCCTCGATGCGCTCCGTGGCATCTGCGACCAGTGGACGCAGGCGCTCCGGGCTCCCGCCGGCACCGTCGGTGATTTCGCGAAGGGGGCCGGCGCGGCCACCCTGGGGATCGAAGCGGGCGGCGAGCTGGGCGGCGAGCACGCGCGTCGCGGCCGCGTCACGCGCCTCCACCGCCACCGAGAGGTCCACCAGCATCGCGCCGGCACGCGCGGAGCTCGCCCGCCGCGCGCCCGGGGTAGGGGCGCGGCCGGGGTCGTCTCCGCGGGCGGAGGTCCACGGGCGCTGCTCGGTCCACCCCGCGGGGAGGCCCTCGGCGCCGTGCTCCAGCCGCGCCGCGATCCGCACCGGCTCGCCGGCGGCCCGGTCCTCCAGTGCGCGGCCGCTGAACAGCGCGATCCCCGCCAGCACCGCCGCCGCCGCCAGCCACTGCAGGACGGGCGCGCGCCGGCGGAGCTCGCGAGCGGGCTCGGGCTGCTGGCGCGTGTGAAGTGGAATCACGCCCTCCCCCTGCACGGGCGGGGCCTCGGCCGCTTCGAGTGCGGCCGCCGCGTCCTCCTCTTCCAACTGGCGAAGGATGGCCGCAGCGCCTACGGCGACCTCGCGGTCCTCGTCGCTCTCGGCGAGGTGGACCAGCATATCCTCGCGGCTATGCGCGTCCATGCGGCCGTCCAGGAAGGCGGCTACCCGCTTGTTTTGGCTCTCGTGATCGCTCACCGGCAACCTCCTGCCAGGGGCTCTCGACGCCCGCGGTTTTGCGTGCTCATGATCCGTCGTCGTCATTAAGGAAGCCGCGCACGTCCTCCCGGCGCAACCCGGCGCTCTCCAGAAGCTCGAGCAGGCGGGCGAGCAGGCGCGGTGCGCGCCGGTACAGCGGTTTCTGATCCAGGCGCAGGGTACGCGCCACGTCTGCCAGGGTGTGCCCATCGGCGTAGCGCAGCTTTACGATCATCCGCTCTTCCGGATCGAGCTGTCGCATGGCCGCGTCCAGCGCACGCACGATTTCCGCGCGCCGGCTGTCGGCTTCGGCATCTATTACCCGGTCATCCGCCCGTGAGTCATCTTGCCCTTCGAGCCCCGTCACCGGCTCCTGAACTTCCGGGCGCAACGGCGCGCGGACTGGTAACTGGCCGAAAAGGCGCGCAAGCTCGGCATCGGAAAGCGTGGTGCGCCCCTCAGTGCGCAGCTTCTCCCCTGCCTGCAGCAGCGTGAATCCTTCCCGGTTCACGAGCCTCTCCAGCTCGTCGGCGGGCGGCCCCAGCCGCTGGGCAGCCATCGAACCGCGCCAGCGTCCGCCCACCTCGCGCTGGAAGTTGACAAGGAGGCGCGCGATCACAGTCGAAAGGTATGTCTTGAATTCGGAGCCACCGTCGAAGCCCCGCACTACACCATAGTCGTCCTCGATCAGCGCCATTCGCACCCTTCCCGCGAAATCTTCGGCGTCGGCGCCGTGGATCCCCTTTCTGACGCAGGCGATCGCGGCGGCTCTGTCGATCCACTTCAGGTGCTCCAGGAAGAGCGCCCTGGCGGCTTCGACGGTATCGGGCTCAAGCATGTGCGGCCCCACGAATGGTTCCCCAAGCACCGCGGGTGGGAAACGCTGGAAACGCGTCCGACGAATGGGGGGCACCCGGAAGACAGCCGGGGCCCGTGGCAGGCGGAACGGAACGACCACCCACAGACGGGGCCGCAACGACGATGGCGTTCACACTACGAATCACCTTCTCGGGACTCTGCCTCTTCGTGCCCGAGCCCGCCGCCAGCGGAACCGGCGGCCGCATGCACGTGCTGATGCCCGGCATGTCCGGCCACGGCCACCACGGCGAGGACCGGCACGTGGCGGCGGTGGCGTACGACACCGGGCACCTGGCGCCCGGGGGCACCCCCACCGGCCTCACCGCCATGGCCCCGCTCACCGGCCGGCAGCTGATTCCCGTGGCCGGCGCGGAGGCCAGCCTGGCGCTGTGCGGCCACATCCCAGACCTGGGCGAGATCACCGGGCAGCAGGTGGATCCCGACCTCCTGGGCGCCGACACGTCGAACAAGCTGGCGGCGCGCGTGACGCTGGGCGCGGGGCAGATCACGCGGGTGTCGCCGGGGGTGTGCTGGGAGTGGCGCCCGGGCGAGCTCCGCCCGATCGCGAACCGCGTGGAGTGGGAGATCGCCGACGTGGAGGGAGAGCAGCTCACGCTGGTGTCGGAGCTCATCGGCGGAGGGAGCGGGCAGAAGGCGCTGGGGACCTTGTTCCCCATGAACGGCCGGGTGAATCTGATCGTGTATCACGAGCCCCCGCAAGACCTGCCGCCGGAGCCGCTCCCGGTGGAGCACCAGCCGGTGCCCCCGCGCGGCTTCACGCCGCCGCACTTCTCCGCCTTCTACGGCCTCTTCAGCGGCCCGGTGCCCACGCTGCTCCCGAGGTACCGGGGACCGGCGAGCGAGGCGCCGCCACTCGCCAACGGGTGCGCGACCATTCCCCCCGAGATGGGCGGGCTTCCGTTCACCTGCCTGGTCGCCGGCTCGGGCGGCGGCGACGGCGGCGGGGGTGACGACGGCGCGGGGGGCGGTGGGTCGGGCGGCGGCGGGACGGGGGGCGGCGGCGGGGGCTGATTCCCACGACGACAAGGCGCCGCCGCATCCGCGGCGGCGCCCGTACCCGCGCCGGAGGGCAGGCATGGCACGCGGAACCGCGATCCACATCGGTGTGAACCAGCCGGCATCGAAGCGCCAGGACCGGCTGTCGCTGAGCGAAGGGTACGCGTGGAAGCTGGCGGAGCTCTCGCACCAGGCGGGCTACCGCGCCATCCACCTGCTGTGCGGCGCGGAAGCCACCCGCGACGCCGTCCAGGGTCTCCTTTCGGCTGCGGCGCGGGCGCTGGAGCCCGGCCATACGCTCTTCGTCTCCTTCTCCGGCCACGGCTCGCAGGTGCCCGACGCGAACCGCGACGAGCGGGACGGCCTGGACGAAACGTGGTGCCTGTACGACGCCGACCTCCTCGACGACGATCTCATGGACGTCTGGAGGGAGGCGGCGGCCGGGTCGCGCGTGCTGGTGGTGAGCGAGAGCTGCTTCGCGGGCGGCATGCGCCTCGGCCAAGAGGTGGTGAACGAACATCCTCCGCTTCCACATCGGACCGTATACCGCTCCGGCGGCCCCCCGATGCGTGGGGTGCAGCCGTACGCGCACGAGGTGTCGTCGTCGTGCATCTCGCGCGCGCCGCTGGACGACGATGGCATCAAGGCCAGCGTGCTGTTGATGGCGGGCGCCGGCGAAGGGCAGAGGGCGCGCGAGGGGCTCTACCTCAACCACCTGCTGAAGCTCTGGAACGGAGGAGCGTTCCGCGAAAGCTTCTGCGAGCTGCACCGGCGGCTCTGCGAGGCCGTGCGCCACGAAAACTCCGCGCAGGAGCCGCAGATCATCATGCTGGGCAAGCCGGACCCCGACTTCCCGCTGCAGACGGCGTTTCACCTGGACGTCCCGGTGACGCGCACGGGCGGAGCTCCCGTCATACGCGGCGTGATGCGCGGCTGATCCGGTTCACCAGGAAGATACCGATGCAAGACAACGTCGAAGCCCTTTTCCTGGCGTCGGACCCGTTCCGCGAGGGCGCGTCGCTGCGGCTCCACACGGAGGTGCGCGGGGTGGAGCGTGCCATCCGCAGGGGCCGCGCGCACGACCGGGTGAAGCTGGTGCCCTGCTTCGCGCCGCGCACCCGCGACCTGCAGGATGCGCTGATGCTGCACGACCCGCGCATCGTGCACTTCGCCGGACCCGGCGAAGGCCACGGCGTCATCTACCTGGCCGACGCGTACGGGCGGCGGGGCGTCGTGGAGAAGGAGGAGCTGGCGAAGCTGTTCGGAATCCTGAGCGAGTGGATCAAGGTCGTGATCCTGAACGGGTGCGACACCCTTCCCATGGTCGAGGCCCTGGGCGACGTGGTGGACTACGCCATCGGGATGGACCAGCCCCTCTGCGACGCGTCGGCGATCGTCTTCGCCGAGGCGTTCTACGGCGGGTTGGGGATGGGGAAGCCGGTGCAGGCGGCGTTCGACCTGGCCGTCGGTCGCCTGGAGAGCGAGGGATTCGAGGCGACTGCGATCCCCGTGCTGCGCATCCGCCCCGGCGTGGACCCCGCGGTGCCGCTCCTCGCGCCCGCCGGCCCCCCTGCCCCGCCGGAGACCGCCAGGCGCTGGAGCCGCCCGGCGGCACGCTGAACGTCTCTGCATCCGTCTTCCCCGACACAACGATAGCGATTGAACTCGGCAGCAGGGCACCGGCACCGGCCGCGTGCTCCCGCTGCCGCCGTTCGTCGTGCCCAGCGTTGATGTTTCGAGCGATTCGTCTTACGCCACTCCGAACAATCCATGGTGCGGGGAAAACGCGGAGGCGGTGCCGACAAAGGATCTCGGCGGCGCGGCGCGAGGCGCCGCATCACGCCGGATCTTCCCTGAACGGTGAACGTGGCTTCTCTGACGATGCAGTCCAGCTCACGCCTGACTCCCGCACTCCTCGTTTGCGTAACGGCGCTGGCGGCGTGCGGTACGCCGGCAGATCGCGAGGCGGTCACGCAGGAGGTCGTCCGCGGCTGGGTGGAGGCGCCGGACAGCGTGGGTTGGGGGATGGGTGCGCTGGCGCATCCCGTGGCCGTGTACGCGGACCGCAGCCGCAGCATGCGCGGCTTCCTCGATCCGGCGTACCCCACGCGCGTCGACTACCGCTCCGTGATCGACGGGCTGCAGGCACGGCTGGGGCCGCGCCGCGTGTACGGGTTCGGGAGCAGCGTCCGCCTGGAGCCGAACGTGGGGATCGACGTGCTCGGGAATCGCGAGTTCTACGGCGACCGCGACACGGAGATGGAGGATGCGCTGGACAGCATCGCCCGCGACACGCTGCTCGCCTGGAGCCACGTGGTGATCGGCGACGCGCGGCGCAGCAACCCCGATTTCGCCCACCGCCAGTTCGTCAGGATGCGCGAGCTCGCGCTGCGGTGGGGCCAGTCGCGGGGAACGTTCCTCGTCGCCGTATCGCGCGCGCCGTTCCGCCCCGTGCAGGGAGATCCGTCCGGCTGCCACGCGGCCTCGGCGGGCGGGGAGGGCCAGTCCCGGCGCGAGTGCCCGCTCTACGCCTTCGTCTTCGCGGCGCCGGGGGACGGAGTGCGGATCGCGGCCGAGCTCGCCGGCCTTTTCGAGCACGTGTGGGGCCATCCGCTCCCCACCGCACCTCTCGCCGCGGCCGAGCTGCGGCCGGAGGCGGCGGCGCAGGAGGAGGGCGTGGAATACGACGCCGCCTGGCTCACCGGCTCCGCGACCGTCCCCAAACTCGAGGCGGCGTCACCCGCCACTCGCCCTTTCCGCGCTAAGCTGGCCCCCGCCGACGGCGCTACGCCCGCTGGGAGGCTGCTCGACCGCCTGCTCGCGGGCGCCCGGCTGGAGCTGTTCGCGCGACCGGTGACGGCCGACTCCGCCGCCTCGCCGTGGAGGCGCCAGGGCGGCACGAGTGCCGTGCGCGCTGGAGCGGGCGGAACGGGGGTCGAGGTGTTCAGCCCGGGCGGCGACGACTGCGTCTCCGCGGGCGAGGGCGAGCCGTGTGGCACCCTGTACCGCATCGAAGCACGTGCGCCGGGCGCTCCCCCGTGGCTCGCCGACTTCGAGGCGCGCGAGGCGGCCGACGCGGAGCGCACCTTTGGGCTGGGGCGGCTGTTCGAGCCGTTCATCCCGCTCGCGGCCGCCGCGCCGCCGCTGGCCAGGAGCTACCTGCTCGTCCGTTGACCGAGGCCGCCGCCGCACCGTGCGGCAGGCATCCACTTCCATCCGCCACGAGATCCCATGCTGCTCTGGCTCCTGCACCTGTGGGCGCTTCCGCCGGTCGGCGCCCGCCTCGACTGCCCGCCGCCGCGCGCCGGCGACCCGGCCGACCCTGGCGGCCTCTACAACGCGGCCGAGATCGCGGCCCGCTGGCAGCTGATGGCGGCCGTCTCCATCGCGCTGGTGATGGCGCTGCTGCTGGGCTGCTACCTGCTCCCGCGCGCGAGCCTCAACCGCGGCTTCGTGCTGCGCTGGTGGGGCGCCCTCGGACTCGCGGGGGTGCTGTGCCTCTTCGTGCCGCTCGCGGTCGGGCAGTTCTCCCCCGTGCACGCGCGCGCCGGAAGCTGCAGCACGCGTCCCGCGGCGTTCCCGGTCGAGATCCCGCTGGATCTGCTTCTCCCGCGCATGGTGGCGGGGCTGTTCTGGGGCGCGCTCGCCTTCGCCGCCGTCTCGCTGCTCGCGACGCGGCTCCTGGGCCGCTGGCCGGGCACGGGCGGCTTCTTCCACTATCGTGGCTGCCCGTGGCCGCGGTGGATCCCGGGACAGGGGTGAGCGAGATGAGCGCAAACCTTCTCTCCCCCGAATACCGCCAGCGTACGCTGGTGTACCTGGCGCTGGGCGGCAGTGGCGCCCGTGCGCTGGAGCCGCTGCTGCACCTCTGCGCGCTAGGGCTGGGACCGGCGCAGCTGCGGGTGCTCCTGGTGGACCCCGACCAGGGGAACGCCGCCATCACCCGCGTGGGCCGCGTGCTGGACCAGTATCGCGAGGCGCGCGCACGGCTGGCCGACGCCGGCGCCGCGACCGGCTTCTTTCGCACCGAGGTGGTGGACGCGCTCCCCGAGTCGCGCGTCTGGTCGCCCATCGCGGACGACGGCTACATGCCGGACACCCGCTTCGCCGCGGGGGTCGACCGGCAGGTGATGGACGCCGACGCGCCCGAGCTGGGCGTGCTCTTCGACCTTCTCAACTCGCGCCGCGTGCGGGAGATGGACCTGTCGATGGGATTCCGCGGCGTGCCCTCGGTGGGGACCATCTTCATGAACCGCCTGCGCGACCAGGCCTTCTTCGCGCAGCTCCTCTCGCAGTACCACGGAGCCGCGGGCGCCACGGTGTTCTTTGCGGCGGGCTCCGTCTTCGGCGGCACCGGCGCGGCGGCGCTCCCCGTTGTGGGAAGGGCGCTGCGCGACGGGGTGCAGCAGCAGGCCGGGGCTTCCGCCATCCGCGGCGCGGCGCGGGCCCGGCTGGGCGCGGCGCTCCTCCTTCCTTACTTCACCCTCCCCACCCCCGGCGGCGCCCCGGCCGACGGCGGGCCGCGGCCGGAGAATGCGCTCTTCGCCCACAACGCGGCGGGCGCGCTCCCAACGTACCTGGACCGCGCGCGCGACCCCGGCTACGGCGCCTATTACCTGGTGGGCGACGGCGTTCCGCGCGAGCAGGCGCGCAACGAGCTGGGCGGCGAGGCGCAGGCCAACGCGCCGCACTACGTGGAGCTCTTCGCGGCGCTCGCCGCGCTCGACTTCACCGCGCGCGGAGGCGAGGAGCGCGAGGACCGGCTCCCCATCTACCGCGCGACCGGCGTGGGAAGCGACGAGCCCGGGTGGGGCGACCTCCCGGTGGATCGGGGGACGCGGCGCGCGCTCAAGGGGGCGCTGGTCGCCCTGCACAGCTTTCTCACCTTCTTCCGCCCCGACGGCGGGTCGCCCCCGGACCTGGCGGCGCAGCTGCACGGCGTGACGTGGGCGGAGCTCCTGCGCCTGCCGCCGGCCACCTGGTCCGACCGATCCGACGCGCTGGACGCCGTGGGGCAGAGCTGGATGAGCACCTGGGAGTGGCTCCGCGAGCTGCGGCGCTCCACCCCGGCGCTGCGCCTGGCCGCCGCCACCGAGGACCAGCCCAGCCGGGTGCCCACCCACGCGCTGATCGAGGGCTTCGGCCGCGGCGGCGAGCGGGGGCGGAGCTCGGACGACGTGTTCAACGTCTTCCGCGCATGGAACACCGAGGCCGCGCGCCGCAGGAACGGCGGGTTCGGCGCCTTCATGGAGGTGCTGCGCGCCGGAAGCGAGCGTTTTTCCGAAGACCGTTTCCCCGAAGCCGAACAGCCCGGCCAGGAGGAGGACTGAGATGGCCACGCCTTCACGCGCCCGCCGGCTCCTGCCGCGGTTCCGCCCGCAGACCAACGTTCCCGACCTTCCGCCCGGCCGCTGGAGCGTGGTGGAGGGGCCCGCCGAGCTGGGCAAGCTGGAGGTGCCCCGCGACGACGACGGAGGCGCGTTCCGCACGCGCGTCCAGTCCGTCCCCAGCCCGTGGGCGCGGCTCTACCTCTTTCGCGACGCCATGCTCGACCCCCACCACCCGGCCCGCGCGCTGGTGGAGAACGAGCTGCTCGACGCCCTTCAGCTGGCCTGGGTGTGCGGGCCGCAGACGCTGCGGCTGGAGACGACCCGGGTGCGCGTGCCCGATCTGGCGGCGGAGAGCGACGTGACCGCGCGGGTGCGCGACTACGCCTCCGCGCTCGTGGACCTGGCGCCGCGCACCGCGCAGCACGAGACGCGCGAGGCCAGCGCGCTTCCCGTCATCACCCTCGCCACGGTCGACGGCCGGCCGGTCTTCGCGTCGTCGCCCTACACCGTGCTGTTCACGGCGGAGGACGCCGCCCACGAAGACTATCCCGACCTCTTTCGCTACGCCGCGGGGATGCCGGCCCGCCCCCTGCGCGACCGCGAGTTCTCATTCCAGCGCTACGTGGCCACGGTGGTGCTCCCGCAGATGCTGGCACCGCGGCCGGCGCCCTCGGAATACGTGGACGTGGAAGCCGTGCGCCGCGGGGTGGCCAAGTGGCTGGCCGACGCCGTGGACGACGCGCGGCGGGCCGCCGGGCACCGCCAGGGTGAGCTGGCCCGTCCCGAGAGCCTCGACGCGCAGATCCGCAAGCTGGCGCTGCGCCACGCCGGCGAGCAGGCCTTCGCGGGCGTCGTGCTCCACACGGGCGGGGGGGACCACCCTCCCAGCCGGTGGGAGCTGCGCGCCACCACCGGGCCTCAGCCGCGGCCCCTGGTGCTGGTTCCCGGCACCTTCGACGGCATCTACGGCGAAGGCCTGCCCCCCACGGAGCTTCCCGCGGGGCTGGAGCGGACCCGCGACCGCGAGGTCCTTCCCGGCACCTCGCACCGGCGCCGCTGGGTCCTTCCCGAGACCGACTGGCTGGCCGACGCGCTGGTGATCCTCAGCTATCCGCTGGATTCGCAGGGCGCGTACGGTCACGAGTGCTACCACGCCGACCCCTCGGTGAGCCAGGGGCCGTTCGCGCAGCCGCAGATCGCGCTTCCGCTCAAGCCCGACTTCTTCCGCTGGTTCCAGCCCGCGGAGGTGGAGCGCTGGCTGCGCATCGACGTGCCGCGCCCCGGCGAGGTGCGCGTGACGCTCACCATCCCCGTGGGGAGCGAGCACCCGGAGGAGATCCGGATCACCCGGCGCTACACCGGCGCCCAGATCCGGGAGGAACAGGGAGGGCCGCAGGTGGTGGTGTGGCCCGCCTTCGAGGCCGACGACTGGCCCCACTACGCGGTGTTCCGCCTGGACCCCGCCGCGGGGCCGATCCATCCTTCGGCCACGCTGCGGCTGACCGCATACGCGGACGGCGCGGAGCTCCCCGGCGCGGGGCACGTGCAGCGGTCCGGAGAGGCATCCACGTACGCCTTCGAACGCGCCCCAACCGTCCTCGCCTTCGAAGCCGACCGCGGGCCCGGCCTGGCGCCGCAGGGGCTGGGCGTGCTCCTTCCCCGCTACCGGCCGGCCCCCGCGCCCTCCGCCGACCGCTGGACGGTGGGGGTGGACTTCGGCACCTCCAACACCGTGCTGGCCATACGCAAAGACGGCGTGCCGGACCCGGCGGTGCTCCACCACGACAGGCTCCTCCTGCCCGTCACGCGCGCGGAAGGCGATCTGCCCTTCTACGCCGACTCGTTCTTCTTTCCCGAGAAGATCGCGCCCGAGCCGTTCAACAGCGCGGTCGTGCACGTCACCGGGATCCCGTCGTACAGCGACGCGGGCCGCGAGCCGGTGGCGCTGCGGGTGAACGTTCCCTTCGCGGGATGGGTGAAGGACGTCGGGCGCAACCGCGTGGCCGACGACCTGAAGTGGTCCACCAGCGAGCGGGAGGAGTTCCTTGCCTCCGTCTTTCTGCGCAATGTGGCGGCGCTCGCCCTGGCCAGCGCCCGCGAGGCGGGGGTGAGGCCGGAGAACGTCACCTTTTCGTACGCCTACCCGCGCGCCTTCGAGGCCGACCGGCTGAGCGACCTGCAGGCGCGCTGGCGCGGCGTGCTGGGCGCCTCCGCCGACGGCGAGGCTGACGCACCCGGCCGCCCCCGCCTGGCCCGCGCCGTGGACGAGGGGCAGAGCGCGCTCCAGTACTTCGTGGGCCGCGGGGCCGTGACGGTGGCCGGCGACGCGTCCGTGATCATGGACGTGGGCGGGGGCACCACGGACCTGGCCGTGTACGCGCGCGGAACGGCGCTGGTGCTGGACTCGCTGCGCTGGGGCGGGCGCGACCTGGTGAGCTCGCGCGTGCGCCACGGCGACACGGCTGGCTTCACCAACCCCTTCGTGCGCGCGTTCGCCGCGTGGGCCAAGACGAACGGGCTCCCCGAGTCGCAGCTGGAACCGCTGCGCAAGTTCGAGAGCGAGGGGCACGACGCCCTGGCGCTCGGCTACCTGCTGCGCACCCCCTGGTACCGCGGCGACGGCGCGCTCCGCTTTCGCGAGACTCCCGCGTACGGCGCCTTCCGGGGCGCGGTGCTCTACTTCTTCGCGGCCGCCTTCCACCACACGGGGCTGCTGCTGCGCGCCCTCGACGCCACGCACCCCGACCTGCGGCTGGACGCCGTGGTGCTGGCGGGGAACGGGAGCCGCTTCCTGGAGTGGCTGCAGCGCGAGTGGGGCGACACCGTGTCCAACCCCTTTCGCGAGGTGCTGCTGTCGGTGCTGGCCTCCGCGCGCGGGGTGCCGCAGTCGAAGGCGCCACGCGTGGTGCCGAGCCGCGCGCCCAAGCACGAGGTTGCGCTGGGGCTGGTGGCGGGAGTCGACGCCACCAAGCTCACCCTGGCCCCCGATGCCCAGCGCTCGGTGGTGGGCGAGTCCGTGACCATCGAGCGTGCCGGCGCCGACGCGGTGCGCTACGCCGCCACCTCGCGCATCGCGCCGCACCTCAAGGCCACGGGCGACACCATCAGCGGCATCCGCTGGGAGAGCGGCCCCATGGAGATCGACCGCTTCCACACCACGCTCGCCGCGGCCGCGCGGGAGCGGCTGGCGGGGGTGGGCGGACCCTGGGCCGCCTTCCCCGATCACCTGGAGGAGGCGCTGCGCGGGATGGGCGCCGAGGGGATCCAGCAGGCCGCCCGGGGGCGGTTGGAGAGGCTGCTGCGGGAGACGCACGGCCTTCCCGGCTCGCTGTTCATGGTGGAGGCCGGGGCCGTGCTGGATCATCTGATGGACGCGTTCGTCGCCGCCTACGCGCGAGGTGACGGATGATCACTCTGCTCTGGATCGTGGCGGGCGTGGGCGTCCTCGCGGGGGCGCTGCTGCTGGCCCGTGCGTGGCTGATGCGGGAGGGTCCGCGCGCCGCCCAGCACGTGCCGCCGCCGAGCCCCGCCTTTCGGATGGTGAATCGCGCGGGTGCGGAGGACGTGGCCACCGTGCGCCTGGACCGCGACGACCTCAGGTCGATCCGCGAAGAGATCCGCGGGCTGCACGTGATCCGCGAAGACATCCGGCACGTCGCCGACCTGCTCCAGCAGGGCCTCTCCGGGGCACTCGCGGCCGAGCAGCCCCGCGTGAGCCCGCCGCGCCCGGATGCGATGGGCGGAACGGCGCGCGACGCATTCCGTGACCCGGTCCGGGACGCCAGGCGGGACCCGTCGCCCGTCCACGGCATCGCCTGGCAGGATGATGCACGCCACCTGGGTCTCCGCGGCGGGCGTGAGGAGATTACCTGGGGGTCCGATCCCGCCCCCGCCGCCTTCGATTCGGTCGCGGCCCCGCCGGCCGCCGGGCAGTCCTACGAGCCGTCGTCCGGCTCGGCGCCGGTGGAGGCCCGCAACGACGCGGTCGTCTCCAGCGACCGCCACCCGCCCGAAGCGTGGCTGGAGCGCCGGGGCGGTGAGGGCGAGGTGTGGCTGAACCCGCGGGTGCCGCTCAGCGACGCGGCGCTGCAGCGATGGAGCACCTTCTTCGTCTGGGAGCGCCGCGAGGCGGGCGCCCGGTACCAGTCCACTAAGCCCGCGGTGGTGGCCACGTCCGGCACCGTGCTGCGCAAAGGCACGGCGAGGCCGCTATGACCGACACGATTTCCGCCCCGCCGCCCGAGACCGTCGCCGCGCCGCTCCCTCCGGCGCCGCCCAAGACGCTCGGGCGGCTGGCTCTGCCGCCGCGCGGGAACCAGTCGGCCGCGGTGTACGCGAGGTTTGGCGTCATCTTCTACGTGGTCGCCAGCGCGACCCTCTTCCGCGCGCTGCTCGCGAGCGACGAGGGGTCCAGGATCGCGGCGGTGCTCGAGCTGCTGGGTCTGGGCAAGGAGCCCAACTACGCTCTCACCGGCATGATCCTCCTGGGCTTCGTGCTGGTGCTGGCGGCCCTGCGGAGCGTGCGCCTGGACCGGGCCGAGATGGCCCACGAGGAAGAGGACGTCGAGTGGGTGAACCTTCACGGCCGCGAGGGACTGGGGCTGGTGTTCGCCCCCGCGGCGCGGCGCGAGTCGCTCTTCCGCAGCGGCGAGCGCGAGTACACCGCCGAGGCGGGCGGGCAGGTGGAGACGCTGATCGACGACCGGGTCCGTCGCATCCTGGAAAAGGCCCACGACCCCTACCTCCGCGTCTCGCCCGACGAGCTGCGCGGCATCGCGGAGACGCGCACGGCCCGGTACGGCGTGTTCGCGCGATACGCCTCGTCGCTCCTCCTCCTCCTGGCCGTGCTGGGCACCTTCGCCGGCGTCAAGACGGCGCTCCCCGGGCTGATCGACGCGGTGTCGCAGACGGGCGGGGCGCAGCCGGGCGGCGCCGACATCGCCGCTCCGCTGCGCGCGGTTGCCGACGCGTTCGGGGGCAACGCCCTGGCGCTGGTGGGCGCCATCGCGGTGGGGCTGATGGCGCAGGGGCTGGCCACCGGGCGCCGCAACCTGCTGGAGCGGCTGGAGCTGGTCTCCACCGAGTTCCTCTACGGCGGGCTGCACGGCGGCGGCTCGGTCGATCCGCTCACCGAAGCCGTCCGCGAGCTGCGCGAGACCGCGTCGTCCGTCCGCGACACCGGGCGCGCCATCGAGGGGCTCGAATCGGGGATGAACGGGCTGTCGGAGAGCTTCCACGAGGCGTTCGAGCGGCTGAACGAGCGGCTGGTGGAGCTGACCGCGCAGCAGGACGAGGCGCTGCACGAGAAGACCGGGAGCGAGCTGCGCGAATTGCAGCGCCGCGTGGGCGACCTTGCCGGAACGGTGGAGGGCGTCGCGCGGGCCTACCACGGGATCGTGGACACGGTGGAGGAGCGCTCCCGCACCTCGGAGCAAGGGATCGAGCTGATGCGGCAGAGCGCCGTCACGCTGCACGATGCGCTCGGCTCCCTGAG
>DASWNZ010000100.1:0-2279 GCA_036398975.1 Longimicrobium sp. | reverse complement strand
GTAGGGGGCCCTCACCCCCAGCGTCGCTCCGCGACGCATCCCCCTCCCCCCACACTGCCTGGGGGAGGGGGAGCGTTCGGGGCTGGACCCGTGATACGCGGATCTTTCGTAGGGGCGGCCCCGTGTGGCCGCCCGTGCTCTCCCGGGCGCCGTAATCTCGCTTCGCGTCGCCATCCCGCCGAAACCCATGTTTATGATCTAAGACGCGCGTCATCGGCGGCTTACGAAATCCGTGATTCGGACGCTGGCGCGAACGGAAAAGCTCGTGTATAGTCGTTCGGGGATGGTCGCGGAACAGGAAAGGGTGCGGCGGGTTGTAGGAGTCCCGCGGCACTCCAGCGCCGCCCCTTTTGTGTCTGCGCAAGAACAACCTCTCTTTGTGTGTCCTCGAGGCTCCCCCTGAGTGATGTGCCTTCCGTGAGAGCAGAGCGCCCGCCGGTGCAGGGTGACGTACCCATCGAGCGCCCAGGCGACTGGGTGACGCGCGAGTACCTGGAGGAGCACCGCCTCCTTCCGCTCGCGCGCGGCGACGGCGGCGTGGTGGTGGCGTTCGCAGGGCGCCCGGACCCGCAGGCGGTCGCGGAGCTGGAGGTGCTCTTTGGGGCGCGCGTGGCGCTGCGCGAGTGGGGGGAGGACGAGCTGCTTCAGGCCGTGCGCGAAGCATTCGGGCACGACGACACCGCCGCGGGGATGATCGCCGGGATGGCCGGCGGCTCCGACGACGGCGACGTCGGGACGCACGACCTGGAGGAGATGGCGAACCAGGCGCCGGTGGTCCGCCTGGTGAACCTCCTGCTGACCGAGGCGGTGGAGGCCGGCGCCAGCGACGTGCACATGGAGGCCGAGGCGCGCGGGATGAGCGTCCGCTACCGCGTGGACGGCGTGCTGCAGCCCGCGCCCGCACCTCCCGCGCAGCTCCGCGCCGCCGTCGTCAGCCGCCTCAAGATCATGGCGGAGATGGACATCGCGGAGCGGCGCCTCCCGCAGGACGGACGCGTGCGGCTGCGCACCGGCGACCGCGAGCTGGACGTGCGCGTATCCACGCTCCCCACGCTGCACGGGGAGAGCGTGGTGCTCCGCCTGCTGGACACGGAGGGGGAGCGGATCGGGCTGGAGGGGATGGGGATGGGGGCCGACACGCTGGCCGCGCTGCTCGGATTCGCGGGGCGCCCGCACGGCGTGGTGCTCGCGACGGGTCCGACCGGGAGCGGGAAGACGACGACGCTGTACGGCCTCCTCGACCGCATCCGCACGGGGCGCGAAAAGATCGTCTCGGTGGAGGACCCGGTCGAGTACGAGCTGGCCGGCGTGGCGCAGGTGCCGGTCAACACGCGCGCGGGGCTCACCTTTGCGCGGGCGCTGCGCTCCATCCTTCGTCAGGACCCCGACATCCTGCTCGTGGGCGAGATGCGCGACCCGGAGACGGCGGAGATCTGCGTGCAGGCGGCGCTCACCGGCCACATGGTTCTCTCCACGCTGCACACCAACGACGCGCCCGGCGCGCTCACGAGGCTCGTGGAGTTGGGCGTTCCGGACTACCTTGTGGCGAGCACGGTGGAAGCGGTGCTCGCCCAGCGCCTCGTTCGCCGCGTCTGCGCCCAATGCGCCGAGCCGGGGCCCATCGATCCCGCGGTCGCGCGCGGGATGGCGGAGGCCGGCTACCCCGCCAGCAGCGCCCTGCGTGGACGCGGCTGCCCATCCTGCCGCGGCACCGGCTTCCGGGGCCGCACGGGGATCTACGAGCTCCTCCGCGTGGACGACGAGCTGCGCGCCGAGCTCCTCCTCCGCCCCGGCGCCGACGGCCTGCGCCGCCTGGCCCTCGCCCGCGGCATGCGGCCCTTGCAGGCGGATGGGTGGCGCCAGGTTGCGGCGGGGGTGACGACGCCGGAAGAGGTGTTGCGGGTGGCGTGAGGGGCGGTGCTGAGCGCCGCGCATCGAACACCGGGGGCTGAAGCCCCCGGCTGGAACCACGCGAAGCCCGCTGAAGCGGGCTGTGGTGAGCGGGTCCACCATTCCTTTGTCATCCTGAGCGACGCGCTGCGATGTACTTGCCTGGTCGCCGAACTGTGGCGCGGAGCGAAGGATCTACTGCGCGTGTCGAGAGGCCCGTGGTCGCCCGCTGTCCTCTTGCCTCGCCGGCTAGATCCTTCGGTCGCCGCAGAGAGTGTGGAGTGCAGCGCGGACATTGGCGGGGCGGCTCCCTCAGGATGACAGAATGGGGGGACCCAAAGCACTCAGGACTCAGCACTTAGCACTAGGCACTAGGCACTAGGCACTAG
>DASWNZ010000099.1:0-4460 GCA_036398975.1 Longimicrobium sp. | reverse complement strand
CTGCACCCGCTCGCCGGGGCCGAAAGCGCGGCGCCGGTCCCGTTCGTACGGCGCCAGCGCGGCGGCGGAGAGGTCGCCCGCGCGCAGGGCGGCATCGGCGGTGCGGGCGGCGAGCTCGGCACCGCGCAGTGCACGAAAGATCCCCTGGCCCGTGAACGGATCGTAGTACCCCGCCGCGTCCCCCACCAGCAGCGCCCCGTCCACGATCGCGCGGCGCACGGGGAAGTCGAACGGCCCGCTGGTCAGCACCTCGTCCACTCGCCGGGCGTCCGCGAAGCCGAAGCGTCGCAGGGCATCGTCAAAGAACGCGGCGGGATCGCCGGCCACCTCGCGCGCCTCCTCCCCCGCCAAGACCACCGTGACGTTGAAGCGCCCGCCATCCACCTCCGCGATCCCCACGCACCCGCGGCCGATGGCGCGCAGCTCGCCCCACCCGCGTCCCGCATCGACGCCGACGACGTGTGCCGTGAGCGCCACCTTTCGCAGCCGCGGCGCCCTCTGCAGAAGCTCTAGCCGCCTCACCACCACGGAGCGCAGCCCATCCGCGCCGACGACGAGGCGCGCGCGGATCTCCACACCGCCTTCGACGCTCACCCCGACGACGCGGCCGCGCTCGCGCAGCACGCCCGTGACGCGCACGCCGGTGCGCACCTCCGCACCTCGTCCGCGCGCGTGGTTCAGGAGGATCGAGTCTAGCACGTCGCGCGCGATCCCCAGCCCGTGCACCTCGCCGGGGAAGCGCCCGCGGAAGCCCTCGCCCGCGCCCGGGCGGATGCGCCAGCCATCGAGACGGGCGGGACGTGCGGCTTCGACCGCATCCAGCACGCCGAGGGCGCGCAGTGCATCCACCCCCGCGGGGTTCACGCACTCGCCGCACGGCTTGCGTCGCGGAAATTGGGCGCGGTCGAGCACGAGCACGCCGTGGCCGCCCGCGGCCAGCCTTGCCGCCATCGCCGAACCCGCGGGTCCTCCGCCGACGATTACCGCATCATACATAGGAACGGAAGTGCGTTAGTGCGTGAGTGCGTGGACGGCACGAAGCGCACCGAACAGCAACAACAGGTCTCACGCGGAGCCGCGGAGGCGCGGAGAACTCCGCCATCTCTCCTCTGCGTCTCTGCGCCTCTGCGTGAGGCATGTTGTTCAGGAGCTCCGCCCGTCCCAGACCAGCGCTACCCGGAACGGAACGTGGGCGAACACTTCCGCGCCGCGGAGCCCCGCTGCCCCGGCGAGCGAGCGCAGGTCGGCGGGGGTGAAGGCGCGGCGCACGGAAAGCGGCCCGTCGTTGCGGGTGATGGGATGCGTGCGCCAGACGGTCGCCGCCAGGAGCCGCGCACCCACAAGCGCCGCCCGCGTGCGGTGCAGGTCGTTGACGATGCCGCCCAGCCGCGCCACCCGGTCCAGCTCGCGCAGCACGCGCACGCACTCCTCGTCCGTGTTGAAGTGGTGCAGCGCGGTGGAGCACAGCGCGAAGTCGAACTCGCCGTCCGCGTACGGGAGTGCCAGCGCATCGGCGGGCTCGGCGCTCACGTCCGGGTCGGCGGCGACGCGGGCGCGGGCTTCGGCAAGCGTGCCGGGGTGCGCATCGGTCGCGACCACGCGGATGCGTAGGCCACGGCGCCGTCCCCACTCCGCCACGTGCAGCGGGATGTCCGCCGAGCCGGTGGCCACGTCCAGCACGCGGTACTCGCGCCGGGGATGGCGGGCGACGAGCCGCGCCAGGTGGTGGAGGACGACGCGCGTGCCGCCCAGCCAGCGGTTGACGCCGCGAAGGTCGGCCAGGCTCCGCGCCAGCTCGCGCGGATCGGCATCCGGCGCGTCCATCCGCTCCTCGCCGGCCGCGCGGGGCATCGGCGTCACTGCGTAGCCCCCGGCCGGCGGTCCGGCTCCACGTGCACGATCACGTCCTGCGCGCCGAGCTGGTCCGCGACCTCGTTCTCCACGCGGTCGGCGATGTCGTGCGCCGTCTCCACGTCCAGCCCGCCCCGCACGGCGATGGTCAGCTCGGCGAAGAGGGCGCCGGGCCGCCCGCGCGAGCGCACGTCGTACACCTCGCGCACCCCCGAAACCGTCCCCGCCAGGCGCCGGATCTCGGTCGCCTCGACCGCGCGCTGGTCCACCAGCACGGGCACGGCGTCGCGGATGATCCCCCACCCCGTCCGCGCGATCAGCACGGAGACGACGAGCGTCGTCCACGCGTCGCCGTGCGGCACGCCCAGCTCCGTGAGCCCCAGCCCGGCGAGAACCGCCACCGTCACCCAGACGTCCGCGCGCAGGTGCGCCGCATCGGCGAGGAGGAGGTCGCTGCGCAGCGCCTCGCCACGGCGCCTCTCGTAGACCGAGGCGATGAGGCCGATGACGAGCGACAGTGCCATTGCCCCGACCGCGACGGCGGCGTCGAGCTCCGGCGGCTCGTTGCCCAGGATACGCGACACGGCGCCGCGCACCAGCTCGGTGACGGTGATGGAGAGGAAGGCGACCATGGCGAGGGCGCCCAGCGTCTCGAACTTGGCGTGGCCATAGGGATGCTCCTCGTCGGGCGCGGCGCCGGCCACCTGCGCCAGGGCGATGGCGACGAGCGTGGTCAGCACGTCCAGCCCCGAGTCGATGGCGCCGCCCAGCACCGCCAGCGACCCCGCCCGCACCCCGGCGTACGCCTTCACCGCCACCAGCGCCAGCGACACGGCCAGCACGGTGTTGAGCACCCGGCGCACGTCGGCCGAGCGCCGCGGCGATGCCTCGCGTCCGGCGGCCGGGCGTCTCATCACCCCACCAGCGCGGTGCGAACGCGCGCCGCCGCCTCGTCGACAGCCTCAGAGATCGCCGCCTCGTCCAGCGTCGCCAGCACGCCGTCGCGAAAGAGGACGCGCCCCTTCACCGCAGTCAGGATCACGTCCGACGCGCGCGCGGCGTGGAAGACGGCCGCCACCGGATCGTGCACCGGGCGCACGTGCGGGCCGGCCAGCGACACGGCGCACAGGTCCGCGTCCTTGCCCGGCTCCAGCGTCCCCACGCGGGCGTCGATCCCCAGCGCGACGGCGCCGTCCAGCGTGCACAGCCGCAGCAGGTCGGCGGGTGACAGGATCTCGTGCGAGGCGAGCTGCCCACGGTGCACGACGGAGGCGATGCGCGCCTCTTCCAGCAGATCGAGCCGGTTGTTGCTCCCCACCGAGTCGGTCCCCAGCCCCACCCGCACCCCGGCATCCCGGAGCGCGGCGTACGGCGCGACCCCATGCCCCAGCTTGGCGTTGGCGACCGGGCAGTGGGCCACCGCGCACCCCGCCTCGGCGATGCGCAGCACGTCCTCCGCATCGATCCTCACGCAGTGGATGAGGAGCGGGCGCGCATCCAGCACGCCGAGCCGGTCGAGCATCTCCACCGTGGTCCGGCCACGCACGGGCGTGTCGATGCCGCGCGCCTGCAAGCCCGGCGCGAAGTCCCCCGCCCCGCGCTCCACCAGCTCCCGCTCCGCCAGCGACTCCGACGCGTGCACCGCCATCGGGAGCTCCTCCGCCACGCAGTACTCGGCGGCGGCGCGGAAGAGGCGGTCGGACACGGTGTACGGCGCGTGCGGCGACACGCCGACCCTCACCAGCTCCGTCTCGTCGCGGCGGAGAAGGGCGACCGCGGCGCGCAGCTCGGCCATGGAGTCGTCCGCCTGCGCCGGATCGGGGCCGAACACCTCGCGATAGAGGACGCCGCGCATCCCCGCCTCGCGCATGGCCGCGGCCCCCGCGGCGGACGATTCGGTGGCGGCGAGCGTGGTCATCCCGGAGCGGATCGCCTCCACCATCGTCCAGCGCGCGGCGACGAGGTAGTCGTCGTCGCGCATGGCCGTGCGCTTGGTGCCCACCAGGCGCAGGATCCAGTCGCGGAAGCGGAGGTCCTCCAGCGCGCCTCGAAAGAGGGAGAGCTCGGGATGGGCGTGCACGTTGACGAGACCGGGGAGGAGCGCGGCCGCGCCCAGCTCCACGATCTCGGCATCGGGGGGCGGCTCGATGGCCGCGCTGGGGCCGACCGCCGCGATCCGCCCGTCCGCGCCCACCATCACCGCGCCCTCGCGGATCGGCTCCGCCGCCACGGGCAGCACCCACGCCGCGCGGTAGATGGTCGCCCTCTCGTGCGTCATTCCTCCCTCGGAACCGGGTCGCCTCTGCGTGAGCGCCCGGGCAGGTGCACACCGCGTTCCGCGAGCCCTCACCCCCGCTCGTTCCTCGCTGCCCCCTCTCCCGATAACAGGAGAGGGCTGCTGGTCTGCCCCCGCCAGCGGGGCCAGTTAGAACGGGAGAGCTGTTGGTGTTTCCTTCTTCTTCTTCCGTTCCCCATTCGGGGGTGTCGGCGAAGGTTGTAGCGCCGCAGGCGCGGAGGCCACGTTGGGGATTGCACACTCGGCTGCATAGCGCGCCGGCGTTTTGTACCCCAGTGAGCTGTGGGGGCGCACTTCGTTGTACTCGACCCGG
>DASWNZ010000098.1:0-106293 GCA_036398975.1 Longimicrobium sp. | reverse complement strand
ACAACGTATCAGCGCGAGCGTCACACGCCAAGAGGAGCGGAGCAAGCCGTTGATCGACATCGGGAGTACGAACGCCGCGGTATCACCGGATCTACTGAGCGCGCCCGGCGGGTTCGCCTGGTGGTACGCGGACCTCGTGGCGCCCGGCGGCGACGGGGCCGTGCTGATCTGGTCGTACGGCCTCCCCTTCCTCCCCGGCTACGCGGATGCGGCCCGGCATGGCGTTCCGCAGCTCCCGTTTCAGCGCCCGTCGCTGAACCTGGCCGTATATCGCCGGGGCGCGCCCGTCTTCTACCTCCTGCAGGAGTACCCGGCGGAGGCGCCGCCCGAGCGCCCACTTACGGACCGGCAGCGCATCGGCCGCAGCACCTTTTGGCGCAGTGCGGACGGTGGTCGGTGCATACTGGGTGCCGCGCTCGACTTAGACCTTCCCGGGACAGGTGCGCGCGTGACCGGCACGCTTCAGGTCGAGGGAACGGCCCGCCTCGCTGATTCTGTGCTCGACTCGACCGCGCCGCATGTGTGGACGCCGCTCACCGGCCCCGCCACCGGCACCCTGCGCCTGGAGCTGGACGGGCGCTCCTTTGCGCAGGTCGAGGGGCGCGCGTACCACGACCGCAACGCCGGCCGCGTTCCGCTCCACGACCTGGGAATCGACCGCTGGATGTGGGGGCGCGTCCCCCTCGCGGACCGTGAGCTGGTCTACTATCTCACCTGGCCGAAGGGCGGCGGCCGACCGATCCACTTCGGCGTCGAAATCGGCGCGGATGGGCGGACGACGCGCACCGATCTGGAGGTGGAGCTGGGGCGCAAGCGGCGCACCTTTGGCGGCCTGTCACGCCCCGAGCGCATCGTCCTGCGCTCCGCGAATCGCCCCTGGATGGAAGTGGTGCACACACACGTGGTCGACGCTGGCCCCTTCTACCTGCGCATGCTCTCCGAAGCGCGCACCGCATCCGGCGAGAACGCGGAGGGGTGGAGCGAGCTGTGCCGTCCGGACCGCGTGGACCTGGCGCCTCACCGCCCCTTCGTACGCATGCGCGTTCACCGGGTGGATGGTCCGAACTCCATCTGGCTCCCCCTCTTCATCGGTCCGCGCTCCGGGCGCGTTGCGCGGCTCTTTCGCCACTTGCTGGCCGGCGGGAGGGCAGTGTGATCCTCGCCTGGCTCCTTCTGGCCGCGCCGCCGCTGTTCGTGCTCGCGCTCGTCCTCTTCAACCTCGCCGTCTGGCCGCGGGGACGTGCGGATGGGCGCATCCCCGACCGCGTCTCCGTACTCATCCCCGCGCGCGACGAGGCGGAGACGATCGAGCGCTGCATCCGCGCCGCCCTCGCCTGCACGCAGCCGCCCGACGAGATCATCGTGTACGACGACGATTCCTCTGATGGCACTGCCGGCATCGTCGCGCGCCTCGCAGCCGAGGACGGCCGCGTGCGCCTGCTGCGCGGTTTTCCGCTGCCGCCCGGCTGGGTGGGGAAGCCGCACGCCTGCCACCGTCTGGCCGAAGCCGCGTCGGGCGATGTGCTCGTCTTCCTCGATGCCGATACCGAGGCCGCGCCCGAGTGCCTGGCGCGGATCGGCTCCATCTTCGACGACTTCCACGCCGATGCGGTGACCGCCGCCACGCGACAGGTGACGGGCACGTGGGCGGAGCGCTGGATCATCCCGCTCCTCCACCTGACCTACGTCGCGTGGCTCCCGCTCCCGCTCGTTTGGCGCTCGCGCGACTCGCGCTTCTTGGTGGCGAACGGCCAGCTTCTCGCCATCCGCCGCGCCGCGCTGGACGCCGCCGGTGGCTGGTCCTCCGTACGTGCCGAAGTGGTCGACGACATGGCGCTCTGCCGGCGCGTCAAGGAGGCGGGCGGCCGCGTCGTCTTCGCGGACGGCCACCTCATGGCGCGCTGCCGCATGTATCGCGGCGCGGGCGAGGTCTGGCGCGGATTCTCCAAGAATCTGGCGGAGGGGGTGGGCGGCACGGCGGCCGGCGTGCTGGGGGTGATCGCGCTGTACGGGATCGTGTTCGTCGCGCCGTACGTCGGATTGGCGGCGGCGCTGCTGGGCGCACGCGCCCTCCTCGCGCCATCGCTCGCCGGCGTCGCGGCGAGTGCGGTGATCCGCATCACGCTCGCGTTACGTCTACGGCAGCCGCTCGAGGGCATCGTGCTGCATCCGCTGGCCGTGCTGGGGGCGATGGGGATCGCGGTGAACTCCTTTCGCTGGCGCCGCCGTGGCGACATCCGTTGGCGCGGGCGGCGGTACGCGTCGCGCGAGGCGAGGCTGGGATGATGCGACGACGCGAGGCACGGAGCCGGGGCGAGCACGGGCAGCCACGTGGGGCTGCCCCTACCGGGTTTTGGTGCGGGGGGGCGGGAATCCGGGTCGGGGCAGGGGTGGGCAGACACGCAGGTCTGCCCCTACCGGTGTCCGTGTGCGTCATCGGCGACGGAGCGGCGCCGGGTTCTCCCCCTCCCCCGCCCTGCGCCCCCGCAGGCGGGGGAGGGGGTCGGGGGGAGGAGGCCATCCACGCATGAGCCGCTCCCCCTGGTTCCTCGCCCTCGCGCGCCCGTACGTGCGGCGGCGCCTCGCGCGCGGTCTTGACGGCTTCTACGTGGATGGCCTCGAGCAGGCGCGCGACGCCGCCCGCCGCAGGCCCGTCATCCTCGCCGCGAACCACGTGGGATGGTGGGACTCGTTCCTGGTCGTGGCGCTCGACGAGGCGCTCGGCACCGAAGGGTACGCGCTGATGGACGCGGAAAGCGTACGCCGCCTCCCCTTCTTTGCGCGCCTTGGAGCGCTCCCTCTGGACCGCGGGGGGGCGGCAACGTCGCGCGCAGGGCTCAGGGATGCGGCGGCGAAGCTGGACCGGCCGGGGCGCGCGCTCTGGATCTTTCCGCAGGGCCACCACCGGCCGGCGCACATTCGCCCGCTCGGCTTCCACGGCGGCGTCGCGCTCCTCGCGCGGATGGTGCCGGAGGCGTCCATCATCCCCATCGCCATCCAGTACGCCTGGGGAGAGCGGCCCGTACCCGCCGCATGGGCCCACCCCGGCGCGTCGCTCCCGGCCGCTGGAGCAGACGTGGCGCGGGTGGAGCGCGCCGTCGAGGACGGCCTGGCGCGCATCGATGCTGCGCTCGCCGGAAACGCGCGCACCTTTCCCGCGCTGGTTGCGCCGCGGGTGAAGTCGCCGGAGCAGGGGATCGGAGCGCGGATGCTGGGCGGGCGCGGGGGTGGCGATGGCTGACGTCGTAGTGATCGGCGCCGGCGTCGGCGGGCTGGCGGCGGCAACGCGGTTCGCTGCGCGCGGCCTGTCGGTCGACGTGCTGGAGGCGGGCCCGCGCGTCGGCGGGAAGCTAAACGTTCGTGTGGTGGAGGGCGTCGAGGTGGACACGGGCCCCAGCGTCCTCACCCTGCCGGCAACGCTGGACGCCGTGTTTCGGGTCGCCGGGAGTTCGCTCCGGGAAGAGCTTTCGCTTCGCGAGCCCGACCCCGCCTTCCGCTACCTGTACCCGGACGACGTGGAGCTGGACGTGTTCGTGCGGCCGGAGGAGACGGTCGAGTCGGTGCGATCCACGCTCGGTTCGCAGGTGGCGGACGAGTTCGCCGGGTTCCTGCGCTACGCCGCGCGCATCTGGGACGCGGCGGCGCCGCACTTCGTGTACGGGCCTGCGCCCACGCGCGCGACGCTCGCACGGGGCGGGCTGGCGTCGCTGGCGCTGCTTCCGCGCATCGATCCGCTGCGCAGGATGTGGGGCGCGATCCGCGCGCGCGTCCGCTCGCCGCACCTGCGATGGCTGCTGGCGCGCTACGCGACGTACAATGGCTCTGACCCGCGCCGCGCGCCGGCCACCCTCAACTGCATCGCCCACGTGGAGCTTGCGATGGGCGGCTACGGCGTGGAGGGCGGGATGTACGAAGTCGCCCGCGCCCTCGCCCGCGCCGCCGAGCGCGCAGGAGCCCGCATCCACACGGGTGCGCGCGTGGAGCGCATCCGCACGAGCGGCGGGCGCGTACAGGGAGTGGAGACGGCGGATGGGAGGCACTGGCCCGCCGACGCCATCGTCGGGAACGCGGACGCGGCCCACGTGCTGGACGACCTCCTCCGTTGCGGTACCATTCGGCGCGCTCCTGCGGAGCCATCGATGTCCGGCTGGGTCGGCATCGTACGCGCCCGCCGGCGCACGGGAGTGGACGCGCGAGTCGCGCACACCGTGCTCTTTCCGGGCACTTACATGGACGAGTTCGCGGACATCTTCGACCGCGGCATCCCCCCGGCCGAGCCGACGGTCTATCTGTGCGCGCAGGAGGCGTGTCATGGCCGCTCCGGATGGGACGAAGACGAACCACTCTTCATCATGGTCAACGCCCCCGCCGAGCCCGCCGCCGGGCCCCGCGCGCCCGAAGCGTGGTCCCGCCTGCGCGAGACCGTAATGCAGCGGCTGCGCGCCGCCGGCCTCATCGCCGAGCATGATGCTCTGGCGTGGGAGCGCACACCCACCGACCTCGCGAACGAGTTTCCGGGGAGCCGCGGAAGCATCTACGGCGCGGCATCCAACTCGCCGCTGGCCGCCTTTCGCCGCCCGCCCAACCGGGTCGCGGGGGTGCGCGGGCTCTACCTTGCATCCGGGAGCGCGCATCCCGGCGGCGGGGTGCCGCTGTGCGTCCTGTCGGGCGAAGCGGCCGCGCGCGCGCTCCTCGCCGACCGCGGAATGGAACCGTAGCACTGAGAAGATGACGATTCGACTGCGAAAACTCCGAGCGCTCGCCGTGCTGGCCGCACTTCCCCTCTGCGCCTCCGCCCGCCGCGCGCACGTGTGGGAGGGACGCTATGCCATGGAGTTGCGCGTGGGGAGCATCGCCCGTGTCCCGATAATGGGCGCCCAAAGGAGCGTCACCCGCTCCCTTCTGCTCGTCGAGGTGGAGCGCCGCGCCGGCCGACTCGTGCAGCGCCAGCGCGTCTGCGACGTCGACATCAACAGCCCGCGCCTGAGGATGACGGTGCCGACCGCGTTCGTGCGCGCCCTCGCCCCGCGCGAGTATCCGGCCGACGTACGCGGCGACGCGCCGGACCGCAGCTACACCGCGGACTCCGGGGTGGACCACGTGGGCTACGATCCGCGTCTCACCGGCGGCACGCTCCCGCGGGACGCGCGCTCTCCCGGCGTGGTGGACAGCGATGGCGACGGCGCGCCCGGCGCCACGGTCGTCGCCCACTTCCCCGTGGTAGGGCAGGTGCGCTTCTTCGTCGCGCAACGCGCGCATGTGGTCCTGCACGGCCGCCGCACGTCCGACGATCGGGTCGAGGGTGACGTGGAAGTGCTCCTGCTGGAGCAGCGCACGTTGGGAGCATCGAACCGGATGTTCGCCCGCACCCTCCCCCTGCGCCCCGATCCGGCCAACAGCCGCTTCACCATGGTCCGCACCGATGCCGTCGGATGCGACGCGCTTATCAAGGATGCGCGCATGATCTTCGCGCGCTGAACCCCGCACATCCACGACGCATGCCCGGCCGCCCGTACGTCCTCGCCGAAGCCACCTGGAAGACGGTGGAGCACACGCCGTACACGGTGGCGGTGCTCCCCTGGGGCGCCACCGAGCCCCACAACTACCACCTCCCGTACGCCACCGACATCATCCAGTGCGACCACGTCGCCGCCGAGGCCGCACGCCGCGCGTGGGAGCGGGGAACGCGCGCGGTGGTGCTGCCGACCGTGCCCTTTGGCGTGCAGACGGGGCAACTCGACCTCAAGCTCGCGCTCAACCTGAACCCCAGCACCCAGGCCGCCGTCCTCACCGATCTGGTGAACGCGCTCGACGGGCAGGGAATCCACCGCCTGGTGCTGCTGAACGGCCACGGCGGCAACGATTTCCGGCAGATGATCCGCGAGCTGCAGCCGCGAAGCCGCGTCTTCATCTGCACCGTCAACTGGTGGAACTGCGTGGACTCCACGCCCTTTTTCACCGAGCCCGGCGATCACGCCGGCGAGCTGGAGACGAGCGTGATGATGCACGTTGCGCCCGACCTCGTCCTCCCGCTGGACGAAGCGGGGAGCGGCGCCGCCCGCCGCTTCCGGGTCGCGGGCCTGCGCGAGGGCTGGGCGTGGGCTCCGCGCCACTGGCGCCAGGTCACGGACGACACCGGCACGGGCAACCCCTCCGCCTCCACCGCCGAAAAGGGCGCCGCCTTCTTCGACGCCGTCACCGAGCGCATCTCCACCCTTCTCGTCGACCTCGCCGCCGCCGACCTCGACGAGCTCTACGAGTAGCCGCAAGCGTAAAAAACGAGCGCCCCCTCCACGATTATGTGAGCGGGCGCGTTTCTACGCGCGCCGAACGGGCCACCCGCGTACACCGCGCACTCGCCTGCTGTCACCCGCTGAACGCCCCGAAATGTCGCTTGAGTGGCACGGCGGAAACGGTTATCGTTGCTGAGCTTACCGAGCCGCCCCCGAACTCCCAGGCCGACCCCATGAGCACCCCGCTGGCCAACCAGCCTCCGATCGAGCAACCGGACAGCAAGCCGGACGAGCCGGAGTACCACGAAAGCTGGGTGGGCCTTCGAGATCGCCTCGCCGCGAAAGGAGTTCACATTCAGATTCCGCGCATCGGTGCTCGATGGGAATTGCCCGAACCGATCGAAGTCGAGGGCGAAACGGCCAGCGAGATCCTCATTCGATGGCGTCACGCACCGCCGTGAGACACTACTTTTTCGACTCGTCGACCTTCCTGAAACTGTTCGTCGTGGAGGCAGGCGATAGCCGGATTCGCGAGATCGTCCGTGTCGCGCAACACAACGGGGCACGGGTGAAAGTCTCCGTCTGCGATCTCGCGCACCCAGAGTGCGTGGCGGCGATTCGCCAGATGCTCGAGCGCGGTACGGGTGGACGTCGCGGGATCAGTCCGGCTGCGTTCCGGCGAGCACTCCCCGAACTTGCCACGATCACGAAGCAAGGCTCCGTCTTCGGAATCGTGAAGGGCGAGCGACGTAGTGGAGCATGCGGCTGAGCTCGCAGCCCGCGTACGGCTGAAGGGAGCGGATTGCGTCCACCTTGCTGCCGCGCAGTCGGTGCGGCACGAGGTGCCTGAAGGAGAGGAGTTCTGGTTCGTGTCTGCGGATCAGCGTCAAGTCGCCGCCGCGCGCCAGGAGGGGATGGCTGTCCTCGACCCTACCACCGGAGCGCGAGAGGTGAGCCAGTGGAACGAGGGAAACGCAGGACGTAATCGAGTAGCGCGCGATACTTGTAGAGGAGGAGACACTCCATGAGCACACCACGCTCGGACCCGAACCCGGCTGACCAGCCGCAGATTGCGTCGGCTGAACCGGAGTACGCTCAGGATCTGATCGAACTGCGCGACCGCATGGCCGCGGATGGCATCCACATCCGCATTCCTCGGAAAGGCGCCAGGGTGCCTCTGCCGGAGCCCATCGTGGTGGAGGGTGAGACCGCGAGCGAGATCCTCATCCGTTGGCGTCACGCACCCCCATGAGGCACTACTTCTTCGACTCCTCCACATTCCTCAAGCTGTTCGTGGTGGAGAAGGGCGCCGACCTTGTCCGGGCGATCGTCCGCGGTGCGGAGGCGGATGCGGAACGGAGCCGGATAGCAGTGTGCGACCTTGCCCACCCGGAGTCTGCTTCGGCACTGCGACAGCTGCTCGAGCGAGGAGTCGGCGGCCGGCGCGGGATCAGTCCTGCGACTCTGAGGCGAACGCTACCAGAGCTGCAAATGTACTTCGAGGAAGGAACCAGCTTCACCATTGTGCAGGCGAGTGACGTCATCACTCCGGCTGCGGATCTTGCTGCGCGCCTTCAAATCAGAGGCGCCGACTCTGTGCACGTCGCGGCTGCTCAGCGGCTCTATCAACGGGTAGCAGAGGGGGAGGAATTCTGGTTCGTCTCGACTGACCTGCGTCAGTCTGCCGCTGCGCGCCATGAGGGGATGCCGGTTCTCGATCCGACTACATAAAGTCGGACTGACGTTGGGAAATCGGGCGTCATGCTCGATCGAGCCTACTGAGGAAGGTGCCAGATCTCTGCGCCTCCTCCGCGTCTCTGCGCCTCCGCGTGAGACGATCGCGATCCCTGCGCCGCACTCGTAGCCGAGGTCTACCTCAGGCGGGTGGCTGCACCTTCCGCAACGCGGCGCGGGTGATGGTCTGGCGGGCGGCTTCGGCGTAGCCCTGCCAGGGGTCTTCGCGCAACGCGGCAAGGCGCTCAGGGACGGTGCGGACGGTGAAGTCCATCGGCTCGGCGCCGGAGCGGAGCTCGTCCCAGGTGAGCGGGGTGGAGACGGGGGCGCCGGGGCGTGAGCGGGTGGAGAACGGGGTGACGATGGAGGCGCCCCACGCGTTGCGCAGGTAGTCCACGAAGATGCGCCCCTTCCGGTCCGCCTTGGATGCGTGCTCCAGGTAGTGCTGCGGCGCGCGCCGGGCCGCCTCGGTTGCCAGGGCGCGGCTGAACTCGCGCACCTGTTCCCAGCTGTGGCGCCGCGCGAGCGGGACCACCACGTGCACCCCCTTGCCCCCCGTCGTCTTCACAAAGGAGCGCAGCCCCAGCTCCTCCAGCCGGTCGCGAAAGGAGAACGCGGCGCCCACCACGCCCGACCACGGCACCCCCGGCCCGGGATCCAGGTCCAGCACCATGCGGTCGGGACGGTCCAGCCGGTCGCGTCGCGCGTTCCAGGTGTGGAGCTCAAGAACCCGCATCTGCACCATCGACAGCACCGCCTTCAGCGACTCCGCCGCGAGGTGCATCGAGACGCCGCCGTCCGGCTTCTCCACCTCCACCTGGCGTAGCTCGGGGGAGACGTGGCCCGCGGCGTGGCGCTGGTAGAAGCAGGCTCCTCCCTCCCCGTCGGGGCAGCGGACCAGCGTCAGCGGGCGGCCCCGCAGGAAGGGGAGGATGCTGCCGGCGACGGCCACGTAGTACTCGGCCAGCTCGCGCTTGGTGATCCCCTGCTCCGCGTACGTCACGTCGTCCGGGCTCGAGATCCGCATGCCGGAGATCCGCACCTCGTCCGCTTTCGCCATCTCGTCCCCCGCTTCGGTGATGGAGCCGCTCCCCTGCCGCCACCTGCTCTGCATCCGGGGTGCCGGAGCATCAAAACTCTTGACGCGAGCGGAACAAAACCGAAGATTAACCGTACAAGGTTCTGCACCGCAGGACCCAATAACGGAGGGATGACATCATGGCGGAGATCAACTTCAGGTCGCTCCAGGACCGCTTCCCGGCGGACGAGATCGAGTGGCGGCTGCAGCAGGCGGGCGAGAAGAACGGCCGGGTGTGGGCCATCTGCGTGCCGTACGTAACCAACCGCGCCATCCAGAGCCGCCTGGACGAGGTGGTGGGACCCGGCAACTGGAAGAACGAGTTCCGCCCCGGGCCGGACGGGGGCGTGATGTGCGGGCTTTCGGTGCGGGTGGGCGAGGAGTGGGTGACCAAGTGGGACGGCGCCGAGAACACCGACATCGAGGGCGTGAAGGGCGGCCTCTCCGGCGCCATGAAGCGCTCGGCGGTTCAGTGGGGAATCGGGCGCTACCTGTATGGGCTCGACGAAACGTTCGCGCAGGTGAGCGATACCGGGAGCCTGCGCGGCAAGACCAAGGACGGGAAGCCGTTCCGCTGGGACCCCCCGAAGCTCCCCAGGTGGGCGCTACCCGAGCCCCAGCCGAAGCGCCCCGCCGCGGAAACACCAGCGGAGCTCGCTCCCACCGCCGCGCTGGTGCCCGCCGTCGAGCCGGAGCCCGCGGGCGACGGTACGCGGCACGACACGATGCTCCAGTACGTGCGCCGCGTGGGTCCGCAGGTCGCCGACGACGCGGAGATCCGCATCAACCGCCGCGTACGGAACCTCAAGGAGTTCGTCCGGGAGAACTGGACAGCGATCAAGGAAGATCCCCGGATCGCGAAGGCCGTCGTCGACGCCATCCAGAGCGCCACTGGCACCACGTTCGATGCCGAGCCGGAGGCGCTGGCGAACGCGGCTTGAACGGAAGTGCGATAGTGCGGGCCGCACGCCCGCACCCTGTCATCCTGAGCGACGCGCTGCTCAGTCTTTGCCCATGTTCAGGTCTGTGGCGCGGAGCGAAGGATCTACTTCGCGTGCCGAGGGGCTCGTCGTTACCTGCCGTCCTCTCGCCTCGCCGGCTAGATCCTATGGGCGCCGCAGCAGTGCGGTGGTGCGCCGCGGAGGTCGCAAGGGCGGCTTCCTCAGGATGACAACCGCGAGGCGAACGCAGTCACGCACTCACGCACCCGCCCGCCCGAGCCGCACGACGGTTTCGAACTCCTCCTCCGTGACCGGCTGCACCGAGAGGCGGCTGCGGTTGATGACGAGCATCTTTTCGAGCCCCGGCGTCTCGCGGAGGGTGTCCAGGGAGACGAAGGCCGGGAAGCGCTCCTCGAACGCCACGTCCACCATGAACCAGCGAGGATCCTCGTCGCTGGCGCGCGGGTCGAAGTAGTCGCTCTTCGGGTCGCGGGCGGCGGGGTCGGGGTAGGCGGCGCGGGCGATGCGCGCGAGCCCCGCCACGCCGGCCGGGTTCGCGTTGCTGTGGTAGAACAGGACGCGGTCGCCCACCCGCATGTCGTCGCGAATGAAGTTGCGCGCCTGGAAGTTCCTCACACCCTCCCATGATGTCTGTCCGTCGCGCTCCAGGTGATCGATCGAATAGACCGACGGCTCGCTCTTCATCAACCAGCATCGTGCCATGGCTTCACCGCTTCCGCGCGTAGGGGGTCGGGTTCAGGCTGGAATGATGGCGCCCCCGGCTCCTGTGATCAAGCAGGTGCTACAGTAGGCGCAAGAGGGTCGTTCATTTAAGGTACTGTCCGAAAAAGTTGGAATCGGTTAGGTTGTCGTGGATGGTGATCCAGAGTGGAACGTCCCGTCAACCTAAGCGCGAGAGTTGGATCGTGAGCTATGTCAGCGTATCCGCGCCTCGGATTTCTGGCAGCGTGACCGTGTGCAGCGGCTACCTCGGCTCGGGTAACTGAGCGGAACCGCGGGGGTTTGCTCCCGCCGCTGCTGGCGCGCGCCACCCATGGCATTACGTCGGTCTATTCCGGCCAGCGGTGGGCATCCAGAGCGTTCCAACTGGCGCAAATGGTACGGGCCGCGACAGTGATCTCGCGGCCCTCTGTATCTCATCATCAAGTTCTCCGCGAACCTCTGGGGTTCGGCGTGAGGCTCTGATCCGCCTCTGCGTCTCCGCGCCTCCGCGTGAGATGCAGTTGCCGAGGCCGACGCGGATCAGGTGCCGCGGACAGTCACCGGGCCGTTGGTGGTGACGACGCGTATGGGCGCGCCGCCACGGCCGAGCTCCGTCTGGATTCGGCGCGAGATGCGGCCCTGGACGCGCACGGGGATGTCGAAGTTCATCGGCCCGTTCACCGTGCCCGTCTCAAGGCTGGCGGAGTAGCCGTCCGGCACCTCCAGCGTGACGGGGCCGTTGCGCGTCTCGGCGTCCAGCCCCTGTCCGGCCCAGCGGTCCCCTTCCAGCACCACGCGCAGGGGTCCGTTTGAGGTGCGGGCGTGCACGTTGCCGCCCACGCCGCGCAGCGAGACGGGGCCGTTGCGCGCCTGGAGCCGCATCTCGCCCGAGACGCGCTCCACGCCGATCCCGCCGTTGGTGGTCTCCAGGTCCAGACCCGTGCGGCGGGGAACGAAGACCTCGTAGCTGACCGACCAGGAGCGCCCCTCGCGCCTTTCGGGTCCGGTGGCGCGCACCTCGCCACCTTCGGTCGACACGCGCACCTGCTGCGCGATCGACTGCGCTTCCTCGCGCGAGCGGGCGTTGGCCTGCACGCGGGCGCGCACCAGGATGCCGCCCTCGTTCCATCCTGTCACCGTCACACCGCCGTTGTCGCCGCCGTCCACCGAGAGGCGAGGGCGGGCGGAGAGCCGCGACTCGCGCAGCTCGCAGTGGCGCTCGCTGCCGTGCCAGCCCCAGTTGCGGTCTTCGCGGCAGCGGCGCAGCCAGTCGGTGGACGAATCCTGCGCCGCGGCGCCGGCGGAGAGGAGGAGGGCGAGGACGGGTGCGGCGGCGAAAAGGGCACGGGGGCGCATGGCGGTTCTCCAGGGGGGCGGCGCGGCGCGGGTTCCTTTCCCGCTGCCTGTCGAACGATTCGACACACCGAGTGGCCCAATGGTTTGAATCCGCCCTTGCGTATGTCGATGCGCGGCGGAATCTTCGAAACTGGCCTCCTTCCGTGAGGCACCCTCCCCGACCCGAGCAGAGGAGCCGCCGATGGCGCGCGGACGCATCTATACGAACGTGACGGAGACGGTGGGCGACACGCCGCTGATCCAGCTCAACCGGCTGGGCGAGGGCCTCCCCGGCCGCGTGGTGGTGAAGCACGAGGGGTTCAACCCCTTCAACTCGGTCAAGGACCGCATCGGCTACGCGATGGTGCGCGACGCCATCGACGCCGGGCGGCTGCGCCCAGGGATGGTGGTGGTGGAGCCGACCAGCGGCAACACCGGGATCGGGCTGGCGTACGTGGCCGCCGCGCTCGGCTACCGCTGCATCTTCGTCATGCCGGAGACGATGACGATCGAGCGGCGCAACATGCTGCGTGCGCTCGGCGCGCGGGTCGTGCTCACGGAGGGGCCAAAGGGGATCAAGGGCGCCATCGCGCGCGCGGAGGAGATCGCGGCGCGGCTGGGAGAGAGCGCATGGATGCCGCGCCAGTTCGACAATCCGGCCAACCCGGCGATCCACTACCGCACCACCGGCCCGGAGATCTGGGAGGACACGGGGGGCGACGTGGACGTCTTCGTGAGCGGGATCGGGACGGGCGGCACCATCACGGGCGCGGGGCGGTACCTGCGCGAGCGGAAGCCCGGGATCCGCATCGTGGCGGTGGAGCCGGCGGAGAGCCCGGTGCTTTCCGGCGGGGAGCCGTCGCCGCACAAGCAGCAGGGGATCGGGCCGGGCTTCATCCCCGGGAACCTGGACACCTCCATCTATGACGAGGTGGTGCGCGTCACTAACGACGACGCCATCGCCACGGCCCGCCGGCTCGCGCGGGAGGAGGCGATCTTCGCGGGGATCTCGTCGGGCTCCATCACCTGGGCGGCGCTCCAGATCGCGGCGCGGCCAGAGAACGAGGGGAAGCTGATCGTCTCCATCGTGTGCGACTTCGGCGAGCGCTACCTCTCGAATCCCGTGTTCACGGAGCTTGCCGATCCGGACTACCCGGAGCTGGACGAGGCGATCCAGAGCACGGCGCCGGTGCAGGGCTGACGAACGGCAACAGCGGGCTCACACAGAGACACAGAGGCACAGAGGAAGAACAGCGGGAGGGTTCTCTGTGCTTCTGTGTCTTTGTGCTGATGACGGTAGACTCGCGGCGCGGCGGGTGGTAGCTTCGGGCCGATCGAGCGTCCCGAACCCCATGGAGTCTGCCGTGAACCTGAGCCTGCTCTACCTCCGCTCCCGCGTCCCGTCCCTTCCCGAAGGCGCCGAGGAGGCGGCCGCGCGCCTCCGCGACCTTGGATTCCAGGTCGAGCGCATCGTCCCGCTGGCGGAGCTGCTGCGCCCGGTCGTTGTGGCGCACGTCGAGTCCGTGACGCAGCACCCCAACGCGGACCGCCTCAAGGTGTGCTCGGTGAACGATGGCACCGAGCAGCGGCTCCAGATCGTGACCGGCGCCGCGAACGTGCAGGCGGGGGCGTGCTACCCCCTCGTCCGCAGCGGCGTCACCCTCCCGAACGGCACCAGGATCAAGCGCGGCAAGCTGCGCGGCGAAGTCTCCGAGGGGATGCTCGGCTCCGCCGACGAGCTGGAGCTGGGCACCGACCACGACGGCCTTCTCACCCTCAGCGGCGAGCCCGTCCCCGGAACCCCGCTCCCCGACGCGATCCCGGTGGAGGGCATCGTCTTCTCGATCACGGGCAACCCGACGCCGGACGAGGTGGTGGAAGCGCTCACCACAGGCAAGCGCCGCGAGAGCGAACCCGCGTCCGGTCCCCCCGAAGCTTAGACGCTGGAGCGTGGCCGTCATCGCAATTACCTCACGCGGAGACGCGGAGACGCAGAGAGAACAACAGGAGAAAAGCTCACCCAGAGGGCACAGAAGGAACAGAAAGCCACAGTGCAAATCTTCTGCTCTCCTCTCTGTGCCTCTGTGTCTCTGTGTGAGCCATGCGGTTGCCGTTCTCTCCCCGCGCCTCCGCGCCTCCGCGTGAGCCCTGCAGTTCAGTCGAACTCAGTTGGCAGCATGGGATCTCGCATGTGCTGGAAGCAGAGCGCGATCTGCGCCTCGTTGACGCGGCCGAAAGAGAGCGGCGGGAGGTCGTCTTCGGGGAAGAAGGCTACCTCGTCCGTCTCGATGCTGGTGGTGGCCACGCCGCTCACCAGCTCGCACAGGAAGAGGAGCTTGTAGACGTGGTACGGCCGCGGCGGGTGCCCGTTGCGGCTGCCGTCGTGCAGGGCCACCAGGTGCGTGGCGCGCACGGTGAGCCCCGCCTCCTCCAGCACCTCGCGCTCCACGCACTGCGCGGGCGTGTCCCCCACGTCCGCCCAGCCGCCGGGGAGCGCCCAGCGGCCGTCCGAGCGCTCCCTCACCAGCAGGATCTCGCCGCCGCGGAAGACGGCGGCGCGCACGTCCACCTTGGGCGTCGCGTATCCTTCCTCCATCGCCCACAAATCCAGCACGCGCTCGGGCGTCGTGTCGCCGTACGCGGCCATCATCGCTGCGGCGATCGTCTTCAGCTCGGCGTAGCGCTCGCGGTCGAAGACGCCCTCCGTGTACGCGGAGCCGTTCTGCGCCAGCGCGTGGATGCGGCGCGCCCATCGAAGCCAGTCGGGGTCCATAAGCACACCGATCGGGGAGCGGTAAGGTGAGCGGCACAAGCTAGCATGGCCGTACACTTCTTGCATCGCGAAATTCCGGTTGCCGGAAGCGCGTACGTGCGGAATGCCGTGCCGTGCCCATCCACCCGCGCCACACGCACTTCCCCTCCGCCCGGCCTCCCGCGCCGGGTTCCCTCCACCCCTGCCCGGAGGTGCGTATGGCGTCAGCCCCCTCATTCACAACGGACCGCATCCGCAACGTCGTGGTGGTCGGCCACGGCGGCGCGGGAAAGACGACGCTGATCGATGCCTGCTGCCACGCGTCCGGCGCCACCCGCCGGCACGGCTCCGCCGCCGACGGCACCGCGCTCACCATGTTCACCCCCGAAGAGATCGCCCACGGCTGCTCCATGAACACCTCGGTGGCGCACGCCACCTGGCTGGACGCCAAGGTCAACTTCATCGACACCCCCGGCTACCTGGACTTCCTGGGCGAAGCGCGCGCCGGCGTGCGCGTGGCCGACGGCGCCCTCGTCGTCCTCTCCGCCCCCGGCGGCGTGGAGGTGGGCACCGAGCGCGCGTGGGAGATGATCGCCGAGCGCGAGCTCCCCGCCATCCTCTTCGTGTCGATGATGGACCGCCCCAACGCGGACTTCGAGCGGGTGTACCAGGACGTGCGCGAGCATCTCACGCCCAAGGCGATCCCCGTGGAGGTCCCCATCGGCAGCGGCGAGAACTTCCGCGGCATCGTCAACCTCTTTTCGGACCGCGCGCACTTCTACACGCCGGGCACGCAGACCGGCGAGTACGAGGAGGGCGACATCCCCGCCGAGCTGCAGGCCACGGTCGACCGCTACTACGCCGAGCTGATCGAGACCATCGCCGCCACCGACGACACGCTGCTGGAGCACTACCTGGAGGGCGACACCATCACCCGCGACGAGGCGATCCACGCCCTCAAGCAGGCGATGCTGCGCGGCGAGCTGTACCCGCTCTTCTGCGGCGCGCCCACGCTCACGTACGGCATCCGCGCGCTCCTCACCAAGGTGGTCGAGCTCCTCCCCTCGCCGCAGGAGCGTCCGGCCGAGATGGCGGAGGGGCGCGGCGGGACGACGGTGGAGCTGCGCGGCCTCAACTCGGACCCCTTCTGCGCCCTGGTCTTCAAGACGACCAGCGAGCCGCACGTGGGCGAGCTCTCCTTCTTCCGCGTCTTTGGCGGATCGGTGAGGAACGGCGACGAGGTGGGGAACGCCACGCGCGACAAGCTGGAGAAGCTGTCGCACCTTTCCGTGCCACAGGGGCGCGATCGCCTGGAGGTGGACGAGCTGCGCGCCGGCGACATCGGCGTGGTGGCCAAGCTGCGCGACACGCACACCAACGACACCCTCTCCGCCCCCGCGCATCCGCTGATCCTGGAAGGGGTTCGCTTCCCCGAGCCGGACATCGCGGTCGCCGTGGAGAGCGCCACCCGTGGCGACGAGGACAAGCTCTCCGTCGGCCTGCACAAGCTGCACGAGGAAGACCCCTGCTTCTCCGCCGAGTACAACCCGGAGCTGGGGCAGACCATCGCCCGCGGCCTGGGCGAGCTCCACCTGGAGGTGCAGCTGGAGCGGCTGAAGCGGAAGACGGGCGTCAGCGTCGTCGTCCGCGCGCCGCGCATTCCCTACCGCGAGACCATACGAGCGGTCTCGGAGGGCCACGGGCGGCACAAGAAGCAGACGGGAGGGCGCGGCCAGTTCGGCGACGCGCACGTGCGCATCAAGCCGCTCAGCCGCGGCGACGGCTACCGCTTCACGGACGCGGTGGTGGGCGGCGTCATCCCTGGCAAGTACATCCCGGCGGTGGACAAGGGCGTCCAGGAGGCGGCCGTGCGCGGCGTGATCGCCGGCTTCCCGGTGGTGGACTTCGAGGCCGAGGTCTTCTTCGGCAGCTACCACACGGTCGATTCGTCGGAGGCGGCGTTCAAGGTGGCGGGCTCCCTCGCCTTCCAGGAGGCCGCGTCGCGCGCCGAGCCGGTGATCCTGGAGCCCGTGATGGCGGTGGAGGTCATCACCCCCGACGAGTTCCTGGGCGACGTCATCGGCGACCTGAACCAGCGCCGCGGCCACATCCTCGGCATCGAGCCGGCCGGCCGCGCCCAGCGCCTGCGCGCGATCGTCCCGCAGGCCGAGCTGTACAAGTACTCCACCGCATTGCGCTCCCTCACCCAGGGCCGCGCCACCCACACGCGCTCCTTCCACGCCTACGAGGAAGTCCCCGCGCACGAGGTGCCAAAGCTGGTGGAGGCGACGAAGAAGGAGCGCGAGGAGCTGCTGGCGGCGCGGTAACGCACTCACTGCGGAACTGCAGGGCTCAGGCGGAGGCGCGGAGACGAATTCATCTCTGTGCCTCCGTGTCTCTGTGTGAGACGCATTGCTTGACTGATGCTCGCTGTCAGAGCACCATACGTTACGTGTGTGTATTCCAGGTCGCTCCCCGCCTGCTCCGTCCTATGAAACGAGCCCCCGACGAGCCGTCGAACGCATACAAAATCTGCCGGTATTTCGTGGCGTACACGATGGTTTTTTATGGGTTCGCCAAGGTTTTCCGCGTCCAGTTCGTAAGCCTTCCCTCCGATCTGGATACGCCGTTGGGTGAGCTGGCCGGCCAGGCGCTGGTATGGGGGTTCTTCGGCCGCTCGGACGAGTACCGGCTCTTCATCGCCGCGGCGGAGATCGCCGGGGGCGCGCTGCTGCTCTTCCGGCGCACCACGCCGCTGGGCGCGCTCCTGCTGTTCGGGATGCTGGGCAACATCGTGCTGATCAACATCTTCTACGAGATCGGCGCGCTGCCGACGGCGCTCGTCCTGTTCGGCGCCACCGGCTACGTGCTTTCGGTGCACTGGCGCGCCATCGAGACGGCGCTCGTCCTGCCCGCGGACCCGGCCCGCCCAAGCGGAGAATCCCGGACGCGCGCCTGGACCCGCCATGGCGTACGGGCGGCGGTCATCGTCGCCGGGTGCGCGGTCGCGTACAGTGCCAGGATCGAGCGCATGAGCCTGTCCACCCCCGTCGACGGGCAGTGGCGTGTGGAGTCCATCGCCGCGAAGGGCCCGCCCACGGTGATGGATTCGGTGGCCACGATCTACTTCGAGCCGGAAGGACCCTTTCGCGCGGTTCTGCGCACGGCCAGCGGTTTCCGGGAGGCGAGGTTCGACGTCGATGCGGGGAAGGGGCGTCTGCGCATCAGCGAGCCGCACTGGCCGCTGCGAACGTTGTTCGAAGGCCGCTACCAGCTGCAGGGAAGCCGGTTGCGCCTGGAGGACTCCGGGACCACCCTTCTGCTGTCGCGGCGGCCGCGGTAACAGCGGCCTCACACAGAGACACAGCTTCCACTCACGTGGATCTTGGAGAGCGGAGCGTCCTCGTCGCACATCTGTTGTCCCCCCCTCTCGGCTACTCCTCCCATGGAACGAGCACCCCCCACTTCCTCCGCCGCATACAGCTTCTGCCGCTACTTCGTGGCGTTCTGGATGTTCGGCTACGGCTTCGCCAAGGTCTTCCAGTCCCAGTTCATAAGCCTCCTCCACGAGCTGGACACCCCGTTCGGCAATCTGTCCGGGCTCGCGCTGGTGTGGGGGTTCTTTGGATACTCGGACGCATACCGGCTCTTCATCGCGGCGGCGGAGATCGCCGGTGCCGCGCTCCTGCTCTACCGGCGCACCACGCCGCTGGGGGCGCTGCTGCTGTTCGGGATGCTCGGCAACATCGTCCTGATCGACATCTTCTACTCGATCGGCGAAGCGCTGCTGATGGCGCTCATCCTCTTCGGCATGGTGGGCTACATACTATCGGTGCATTGGGGGCCACTCTGGGCAGCGCTCGTCCTACCTGCCGAGGCATCTCATCCGAGCGTGGAACGTCGCTCTCGTATCTGGACGCGATACGGCGTGCGAACGATGGTTTTCGGTGCCGCGGTCCTGTTCGCGTACTGGGCCAAGTTCTACGGAAAGACTCGCCCGACGCCGATCGACGGAAGGTGGCGCGTCGAGTCCGTTGTGGCGAAGGGTCGTCCGGCGCCGGCCACGATGCTGGACTCGGCTGCCATGATCTACTTCGAGCCGGAGTTCGCGTACAGAGCGGTGTTGCGGACGCCGAATGGTTTTCGGCAAGCTAGGTTCGACGTGGATGCGAAGAAGGGGCACCTGCGCATCCGCAAGTCGTACTGGAATCCGGGGCGCGTGCTGTTCGACGGCCGCTACCAGCTTCAGGGATCTCGGTTGCGCCTGGAAGACGCCGGATCGATTCTTCTGCTGACGCGCGCGCCGCGATAGCGAGCGGCCAGCACGACCACGTTGCACGCCCTCACCTGGCTTCGGCATTCTCTCACGCCGCCGCAGCGCTCGCGCTGGGCACCGCGTTCTGGCGCCCGGCTCTGCCCGCCCGGTTCTGGATCCTGGGTGCGGCGTGCGCCGTGCTGCCGGATCTGGACGTGATCGCCTTTCGCTTCGGTATCCCGTACGAGCACGTGCTCGGGCACCGCGGCCTGTCGCATTCGCTGCTCTTTGCGGCGCTGCTTGCGGCCGTCGTCGTGGCGCTTTTCTTCTCGCGCGAGCGCCAGCGGGGGAGGCTGTGGCTCTTCTTCTTCCTCGCGACTGCCTCTCATGCCTTTCTCGATGCGCTGACCACGGGCAGGTTGGGCGTGGCCTTCTTCGCGCCCCTGGAGAACGGCCGCTACTTCTTTCCGTGGCGCCCCATTGAGGTATCGCCGCTGAGCATCAGCCGCTTCTTTACCGTACGCGGGCTGGCGGTGCTGCGGAGCGAATTCGTCTGGTTCTGGTTGCCTTCGCTCGTATTCGCGGGGATCGTTCTGGCGTGGCGCCGAGCGAAGCACCCATCTTCGTTCGGCCGCCCTACCTGAAGCAGCAGAGTGCGAGGCGCTGCCGCGCTCCACCCAGCATCCCGGAGAGATCGATGACTAAAGCCGAGTTCGTCGCCCAGTTCAGCGAGTTGCTCACGGATCTGGATGAGGTTCGTGGGTCCCTGCACCTCGAAGCCGCCAAGCATAGAGGGAGCGACTGGGACCAGGCCGGCACAAAGCAGGGTGCGCAGCTCGCCGCGTACTTCTGGGACCGATTCGACCGGGAGACGAATGAGTATCTGCTCGTGCGAATCCGCGAGTACATCGACGATGCGATCCGGTGCCGTGCCGCAGAGGAGGGCCGGTTTACCAAGGATCCCGAGCACGCGAACTGCCGCCCTATCGTCACCATCGACGAACACGGCTCACCCACGTGCGAGATGGAGCGCTGACCTGCTGTTGAGTCATCGCGCGCCGAACTCTCAAGGAGATGGGGTATGCTGCTGCCAGACCAGGTAGTGCTGGAGCTCGTGGTGCGGGACGTCGACCTCAGCGAGTTCGCACCGCTATTCTCGCGGCTGGACGCGGACGGCGTCACGTTCACCACCCTCGCCGCCGCGCAGGCACGGTGCCCGGACTGGCTGGAGCGCTTCACGGAGCTCGACAACGCCACTCGCAGCGAGACCGGAGATCCGGCCGTGCCGCGCACCTCCGAGGCCATGAGGCACCGGCTGGACTCGTTCGAACTCGACCCGGAGGCGTGCTTCCTCGCCATGGACGGTGAGCGCTGGATCGGGTACACGCTGCTGGACCCGAAGCTCAGCCGCGACGGCCGGCTGGAGCAGGGGTGGACGGGCGTCCGCAAGGAGTACCGGCAGAGGGGGATCGGAACGGCGCTCAAGCTGCTCGGAGTCGAGTACGCACGTGCGCACGGCTACAGGGTGATCGTGACGGCGCCGCGCCGGCAGAACGTGGCGAGCTTCACCATGAGCACTCACCTCGGCTTCCGCCCTGACGGTGCGCGCAAGTGACGGTGGGGCCCGCGCTTCCGCCACGGGCGCGCCACATTCCGGGCGGGCCATCGCGCGCTGAAATCCGCCGGCCCCGCTGGCACACGCGTTGCCGCCGCTTCCCGTCATGCTGATCTCGTACGTCCTTCCACTGCGCTCCGGCACGGCGCTGCACGGCGGCGGGCTCACCGCGTACCTGCGGTGGCTCTCGGCGCACGCGGAGGTGCTGGTGGTCGACGGCTCGGACGGGGAGGTCTTCGCCGCGCACGCCGCGCAGTGGGGATCGTTCGTACGGCACCTCGCGGTGGACCCGGACAAGGCCACGCCGATGGGGAAGGTGGGCGGGGTGCTGACGGGCGTGCACCACGCCACGCACGAAAGGATCGTCGTGGCGGACGACGACGTGCGCTACGATCTGGACGGGCTGACGGCCGTGGCGCGGCTGCTGGACGATGCCCACGTCGTCCGACCGCAGAACTACTTCCATCCGCTCCCCTGGCATGCCCGCTGGGACACGGGTCGCACACTGCTCAACCGAGCCATGGACGGCGACTGGCCCGGCACGCTCGCGGTGCGCCGCTCCGCGCTGCTGGCGACGGGCGGCTACGACGGCGCGGTGATGTTCGAGAACCTGGAGCTGGTGCGCACCATCCTCGCCGCGGGAGGGCGCGAGCACGTCGCGAGGGACCTCTTCGTCCTCCGCCAGCCGCCGGAAGCCCGCCACTTCATCAACCAGCGGGTCCGCCAGGCGTACGACGAATTGGCGCGGCCGGCGCGGCTGGCCGTGCAGCTCGCGGCGCTCCCCGTGCTGGGCGCGGTCGCGTGGCGCGGGGGCTGTAGGGCAGCCGCCGGCGCGGTGCTGGGCGTTGCCGCGGTGGCGGAGTGGGGGCGCAGGCGGGATGGCGGGGCGGCCTACTTCCCGGCCAGCTCGTCGCTGCTGGCGCCGGGGTGGCTCTTCGTGGAGCGGGGGGTGTGCAGCTGGCTCGCGGTCGGCGAGCGCGTGCTGCATGGCGGCGTCCGCTACCGCGGCTCCGTCCTGCGCCGGGCCGCCACGCCGATGGCCGAGCTGCGCCGCCGTCACGCGGGTGCGCTGGCCAGCACCTCCACGTCGATCGGCTTGAAGGAGCCGTTGTTGGAGAGCTCGGCCGAGCAGGCGGTCACCCCCACCACCATCTCCATCTCCGCCCTTAGCAGCAGGTAGTCCCCCGCCCGCGAGCGCGGCGGGAGGATCGCCAGCTCGCCGTCTTCGCCCACCGCAACGTTCATGAAGACGTTGAAGGTGGTGGGGATGGCGTCGGGCGCGATTCCGAACGGGGCCAGGTTCTCCACCAGGTTGCCGAAGCAGCTCGGGTGCGGGTCCGTGTTGCCGTAGATGATGCGAAAGGTGTCCGGCGAGCAGGGCGTCAGCAGGAAGTCGTGCCGGCCGACGGTGTCCTCCACGATCGTCCACATGGGGCGGCTGCGGTTGGAGTACAGCGTGTGCCCCGTGGTGAGGTAGATGTTGTTCGCGTAGTCGATGGTGCGCCCCGACGACAGCCACTCGCTCGTGTCGTCGCGCGCGAACGACACCAGGTCGGACACCTGCTCGCCGGTGGGATCGATGATGCGGAGGAGCTCTCCCCGGCGGATCTCGAAGCCGGCGCCGGTCTGCGGGGGGAGGTGAAAGGTGCGGAGGGTCTGCATGATGGCGTGCCGGAGGTCGGGTGTGGACGCGGTCATGGGTGCCGATGGAAGGGGCAGCGCCACTCGGGCTCGGCGGCGCGGCCGGAGTACTGCCTCGCCTCGGACGCCTCACCGAATTCGGCCAGGTTGGGGTTGAGGTCGCCCTGGAGCGCCACCTCGCGCGCGCGGATCTGGTCGCGCAGCCCGCCGTAGCGGCCGTCCGCGCGGAGCCGCTCGAACTGCGCGCGGGGGTTGAAGACCAGCGTCGGCCACCCGAAGCGCCGTGCCAGCCGCGAGCTCGCGGGGTGAAGTCCCACCACGAAGAACGCCATCCCGGCGAAGGAGAAGGAGAAGCGCGGGTCCTCCGGGCGGTCGCTGACGGACGGCGCCCAGCCGCGCGTGGCGTCCGCGTCGTGCAGCGCCTGGAGCTGCTGCCACAACAGCGCCTCGAACTCAGCCTCGTCCTCCGGCGCGGCGCCCATGAAGGCGGCCACAAAGGTGGAGAACTCCGTCTCCGCCGTGGTGCTGGCGAACTCCGTCAGGGCGCGCGCGAGCTGCTCCGTCGCCTCCGGCGTCCCCATGGGTCCGAACGCGCCGATGCAATGGCCGTCGTGGCGGAGCGCCGCGCGAGCGCCCAGGCACGAGAAGCCAGGGTCGAAGACGAAGGCGCGGAACTCTTCTCGCACCCGCTCCGCGAGCCGCTGCAGGCGCTCTTCCGATGGATAGGCGCGGCCCGGCGCCGCTGGGGAGATCTTTTCCATGGCAAGCTTCCGCCGCAAAACCGCGAACATTAAATACCTGAGAGCATGTGCCCCGCGAATCGGCCCTGACGCATGCGCAATGCCGGTGTGCGGCCCGCGCGCGCGTACACGGCTCCGTTGACTCCGGGCGGTGGCCGCCGCACCATACCTCCAGGCCGTCGCCCGTCGCCCGTCGCCCATCGGCTGCGGGTCGGCGCTTCAATTCTTACGCACCGGAGATGGCCGATGGATGCGTTCCGAACGCAGTACCTCCGCGATTCGGCGGAGACGCTACGCAAATACAAGTCGCTCGCGGACCGGTCGCTCGCCCGCGTGAGCGACGCGCAGTTCTTTGCGACGATCGACACGGAGTCGAACAGCCTGGCCGTGGTGGTCAAGCACATGGCGGGCAACCTGCTCTCGCGCTGGACGGACCTGCTCACATCCGACGGCGAGAAGCCGGGGCGCGACCGCGACTCGGAGTTCGTGATCGCCCCCACCGAGACCCGCGAGTCGGTGATGGCGCGCTGGGGAGCGGGATGGGCGACCGCGTTCCTCTCGCTGGAGTCGCTCACCCCCGCCGACCTGGACCGCACCATCCTGATTCGCGGCGAGCCGCACTCGCTCGTGCAGGCGATCAATCGCCAGCTTACGCACGCCGCGTATCACGTGGGGCAGATCGTCTTCCTCGCGAAGCACTTCCAGGCGGACCGCTGGGAATCGCTCAGCATCCCGCGAGGGCAGTCCGAGCAGTTCAACACCGCCATGCCCGCGCCGCCCGCACGGGGCTGACGAACCCACCGCCGTCAAACGAATGCCCGGAGGCTTTCGCATGATCCCGAAGTCGAACGCAACGCTCCGCTGGCTGCTGCCCGCATTCGCCGCGCTTCTGGTGGCGGGGTGCAGCGATGCGCGAAGCGAAGCGGCGGAGGAGCTGGCCCGGCTCAACGAGGCAATGCAGCGGCACTCGACTCAGTACGGCCGCTTTCCAGACACGCTGGACACCAACCGCCCGCTCAGCGCCGCGAACCTGCCGTACAGGCCCGAGCGCGAAGTCGTGCTGAGCCTGCAGTCGACCGGGACGGGCTACCGGGCCGCGGCGCGCCGCAAGTCGTGGTACTGCTGGACGAGCGTCGGCCCCGATCGGAAGTCGCCGCCCGACTGCTACCCGATGAAAGCCGGCGCGCCCGTCGAAGACGGCAAGCCCGCGGAGGCGCCGAAGACGCTGGAGCCCATGCTGCGCCCGCCGGCCGCCGCGCCCGTCTCCACGGCCCGCCCGCGTTGAGCGTGAAATCGGCTGATCCGGTGTCCACTTCGCGGAGCATGCCTGATCTGACGATGGACACGGCACACGCGGCGCGGCCGGAGGTTATCCTATGGACGTAACGGGTGGAAACGTTCTGGCGTGGCTGGGAGCCCTGGCCGCCCTCGGAGGGCTGCTCTACACGGCACGCCAGCTCCGTATGGCGCACCGCATCGCCAGAAGCGAGTTCCTGCTGCACTTCTACGAGATGATCCAGCCCTACAACGACGTCCACGCACGCCTCTCGCCCGGCGGCGATTGGGCGGACGGGAGGGGCGGCCCGGTGACGCCCGAGGAGTGGTTCCGGGTGAACCGGTACATGGGGCTGCTGGAGATCATGCAGGTCAACATCGAGGAAGGCCTGCTCGACGCGAAGACCATGGACCGGCTGTACAGCCACCGCGTCATCGCGCTGGCGCAGAACCCGGTCATCCGCCAGACGAACCTCGTGGAGCGGGCCTACCGGTGGAGCGACTTCCTTCGCCTTCAGAACAGTCTCTCGTCGCACCCCTGCTACCGCGCGCTGATGGACCACGAGTTCAAGCCAAAGCCCGCCCCGGCCTCACCCGGCGGGTGAAGCACTCCACCAGGATACAGGGGCCCGTTCCGACCGTGCGAATCCCCTCTCTGGCCGCGATCACCGTCGGCGGCATCGTAGACATCGTCGCGACCTTCGCGGCGGCGATCCCGCTGATGGTGTACGCGGCTGTCCAGTCGGGCATGAGCAGCCTTCCGCAGGAGGAGCAGGCCGACGCCATCGTTCAGGCGATGGAGGCGTCCTCCGGGCTCCAGACGGCCGGCTGGGCGCTCGGGGTGCTCGCGAGCGTGCTCGGCGGGTACGTCGCCGCGCGCATCGCCCGGCGCGACGAAGTCGTGCACGGGGCGCTCTCGGCGTTCCTGTGCATCGCGCTGGGCGTGTACGCGCTGGCCTCGGACACCGGCAACACCCACGTATGGCAGCACGTCGCCGGGTTCGTCCTGAGTCCCGCGCTTGGGGCTTTGGGCGGCTACCTTCGACAGCGGCGAACGAACCCGTCGGATGCCGCGGGGCTCACTCCGGCGCAAGCCTCTTAGAAGCGTTTCCGTCGTTCGAATCACAACCGGGGAGGCATGGTGAGACTCGCGATTCGGCTGATGATGCTCGCGGTGGGGCTGCTGCTCGCGATCGACTTGCTCTACCTCGTGAACGGCTCGCTGGAGATGTTTCCGACGGCGGAGCAACAGGACAAGATCCGGGTGGTGACGAGCGCCATCGCCGTGCTCCTGCTGTTGGTGGAGGCCGCGCTCTGGGCGCTCCTGCGCGGAACGCGCGCGCGCACCGCCTGAACCCGTCCGCGGGTGGAACAGCCATCAAGGGTGAACGGTGTCACGTGTGGAACCGGACAGTTAAGTTTGTGCGGCACGGGCGCGGTGATTCGTTAGCCGGGGGCCTGGACGCGTTGCACTGCAGCCACAGCTCTCTAATGTGTGAGGTCCGTTCGATGAAAACCCGCCTGCTCGCCGCACTGGCGTTCGCATTGCTCCTGCAGGGCTGCGCGGTCGACCAGATCGCCGGTCCAGCCCCACAGCCGCGGCCCGGCGTCACCATTCGTCTGAACTGCCCCGGGCCACCCCCGCCGGGCACACCACAGCCGCTGTACATCGTGAACGGTGTGCAGCTGTCTGGGGAGGAGTTGATAGCGCACGGCATCCGCCCGGAACACATCAAGCGTATCGACGTGGTGAAGCCCGCCCAGGCGATCGTCGAGTATGGGCGGGCCGGAGAGCACGGTGTGATCCTGATCGTCACCAAGCAGGCTGCCGCCGGTATTCGCCGGCCCTGAACGTCCGCACGTGCTGCTCCGTAGCGCGCCGGACTCTTTCCGCAACGGATGCAGCGGCGGATCGCGGGGCGGGTGTGAGCATGGCCGCGCACACCGTTTGCGAGCGCGGGCGGGCATGCCGATGAGGAGTCTGCTTCAGGACGGTCGCGAATGGACGGTCTGGGACGTATTCCCGACCTTCGACGCGCGCATGCGCATGGCCGGCGAGGCCGCGGACCAGCTGGTGCAGGGATGGCTGGTCTTCGAGTGCGACATCGAAAAGCGCCGCCTCGGGCCGATCCCCGATGGCTGGGACGAGCTGCCGGAACACGATCTCGCGGCGCTTCTGGCGAGCGCCGTCCCCGTACGGCGGCGCGGGGCCGAGGCGGAGGGGCCTCTCCCCGACCCCGCGGGATAACGGGCGCGCCGCGACCCGCGCGTGAGGCGGGGCGAGCATCGAAGTTGCCAACGATCGCGGGCACACGGGCCGCGGGGCGCACCGCTCCGCGGCGTCCTTACTTTCCCGACCGGAGGCCGCATGACCCCGTACCGCAGCATCGCCACGCTCGCCTGCATCGCCGCGCTGGGCGCGTGCAGCGGCGGCTCGTCCGACAACCGCGGCGGCGCGGGCGACACCGCCACCGCGGCCGTCTCGCCGCCCGCCGCCGACGTGCCGCAGGGCGCGCCGCCCCCGGGCACCGGTGCGCCGGTCGCGGGGGAGATGAGCGACGCCAACATCGCCGCCGTCGCGTCCGCGTCCAACCAGGGCGAGATCCAGAGCAGCAACGTGGCGCTCCAGAAGGGGGAGAACGCGCAGGTGAAGCAGTTCGCGCAGCGGATGGTGGACGACCACACGCGCATGGAGCAGGAGATGTCGCAGCTCCTGCAGAGCAAGGGCGTAACGCCGCAGGACAACGCGCAGAGCACGCAGATGAAGCAGGCCGCGCAGTCCGCCATCCAGCAGATGGAGGGGATGACGGGCCGGCAGCTGGACTCGGCTTACGTGGCGTTCCAGGTCCAGGCCCACCAGGCCACCCTCCAGGCGCTGGAGACGATGCTGATTCACAACGCAAAGGATCCGCAGGTGAAGGCGCTGCTGGAGAAGGCCCGCCCGGCCGTCGCCCAGCACCTGGCGGACGCGCAGAAGCTGCAGGGCTCCATCCGCTAGACGTGCCTTGCCCCGCCGCCGGCATTCCGGGCGGCGGGGCGCACCACGCAATACGGGAGACGAGCGATGCCGGGAAGCGGTGCGGGATGGACGGACGGCGAGGCGCAGGTAGGCGACGTCCGGCTGCACTGGATCGAGGCCGGCACCGGCGCGCCCGTCGTCCTGCTGCACGGCTTTCCGGAGTTCGGCTACGCGTGGCGGCACCAGCTTCCTGCGCTGGCGGCGGCGGGGTTCCGCGCCGTCGCGCCGGACATGCGCGGCTACAACCTGTCCGACAAGCCGGCCGGCTACCGCAGCTACACCGTGCAGAAGCTCGCCGCGGACGTGGTCGGCCTGGTGCGGGCGCTGGGGGCCGAGCGTGTGCACCTGGTGGGGCACGACTGGGGCGGCATCGTCGCGTGGCACGTGGCGATGCACCACCCGGAGGTCGTCGACCGGCTGGTGGTGATCAACGCGCCGCACCCGGGCGTCTTCCGCCGCGAGATCCGCAGGCCGGACCAGTTCCTCCGCTCGTGGTACGTGGGCTTCTTCCAGCTCCCGCAGGTGCCGGAGTGGGCGATCCGGCGAAAGGACTTCGCGCTGCTGGAGCGCATCTTCCGCTACGATCCCGTGCGTCCCGGCGCCTTCACCGACGCGGACATCCGCCGCTACAAGGAAGCCGCCGCGCGGCCGGGCGCGCTGACGGCGATGCTGAGCTACTACCGCGCGCTGCACATCCCGCGGCCGGAGCCGGTGCCGGTGCGCGCGCCCACGCTCCTGATCTGGGGAATGCGCGACCAGGCGCTCTCGGAGCGCAACACGCACGGGCTGGAGGAGTGGGTCCCCGACCTGCGCATCGAACGCATCCCCGATTCCAGCCACTGGGTGATGTCCGACGTGCCGGAGCGCACCAACGAGCTGCTCGCCGGTTTCCTGCGCTCAACCTGATATCTACAGCAGGGCCTCACGCGGAGACGCGGAGACGCAGAGAGAGAACTGCACCCGCATGCCTCACACAGAGACACAGAGAGAGAACCGCAAAAGGTTTTGTCTGTGGCTTTCAGTTCCTTCTGTGCCCTCTGTGTGAGGCTTTTGCTGTGGTTCTCTCTGCGCCTCCGCGTCTCCGCGTGAGCCCTGTTTTTTCTAGCGGAGGAGCGCGCGCCGCTCCCCTTCGTCGCGCCCGCCGAGGAACTCGCCGAAGGCGGCCAGCGACTCCACGTGATCGCACAGGATCTTGAGCGCCGCCAGGATGGGGACGGCCAGGAACGCGCCGGGGATGCCCCACACCGAGTACCAGAACGCCAGCCCCACGAAGATCGCCACCGGGTTGAGCGCCAGCCGGTGGCCGAGCAGCGTGGGGCTCACCAGGTTGCCCTGGATCAGGTTGATGACGAGGAAGGCGGCGGGCACCAGCATGGCCTGCCCGGTGCTCTCGAACGTGGTGATGGCGGCGATGGTCAGGATAACCGTCATCGCCGCGGCGCCCAGGTAGGGGATGAACTCGAAGATCGCCACGAGCGCCCCCCACAGCGCCGGGTTGGGCATCCCCAGCAGGTACAGCGCGATTCCCACCGCGATCCCCTCGGTGATGTTGACCACCGCCGTCGTCAGCAGGTAGGTGGAGATCGACGACTCGGTGGCGCGCGCGATCTCCACCGCCTTGCGTTTGTCGCCCTGCGAGGGGAGCACCTTGACCAGCTTCTGCAGGAAGAGGTCGCCCGACGCCAGGAGGAAGTAGAGGAGGATGATCACCTCCAGCGCGCCGGTCAGAAAGCGCTGCGTCGTGCCGAAGAGGCGCGAGATGAGGCTCGGCCCGCGCACCACCACCTCGCGCGGCGCGGTCGTGGCCGTTTCCCCGCCCACCCCGCTGGTCGCGCTCTCCATCTGCTGGGCGGTTCGGCTGAAGCGCTCCATCGGCTTGAGCAGCTTGCTCATCTTGCCGCGCGCGGAGGCCAGCGTCTGCGGCGCGGAGGTGGCCCAGCTCTGCACCGGTCCCGAGAGGTGGTACGCCCCCAGCGTCAGCATGCCCAGCAGCGTCAGGATGACGATCCCCGCACCAAGCGGCGGGCGCACGTGCATCCTCGCGAGCGCCCGCACCACGGGGCTGAAGAGGAAGCTGAGGAGGAGCGCAAAGGTGATGGGAAGGAGCAGCCCGTGCGCCAGGTGGAGCGTGTACACCACCGCCAGCACCGCCAGGATGGTGAGGGCGAACGGCGTGGTGCGCCCGCTGGCCATCGCCTCGCCGGTGCGCGTGAGGTCCGGCTGCGCGGCGCCCTCCTCCGCGGGCTGTGCCTGCGCGCGCGGATCCACGTCGGGCATGAGGATCGAGTCCCCGTCGGACGCTCTCTTGTTCATCGCTGTCCCGGTGCTAAGTGGCGCGTGCCCTCTGCTTCCACACTCCGGTGCAGAACTTGAGCCGGAGCGCATCCCTGCATCGCATTGCCTCACGCAGAGGCGCAGAGACGCAGGAGAGACCCACAACTGCATGGCTCACACAGAGACACAGAGCCACAGAGAGAACCGCAAAGGGTTTCTCTGTGGCTTGTCGTTCCCTCTGTGCCCTCTGTGTGAGGCTTTTCCTGCTGTTCCTCTCCTGCGTCTCTGCGCCTCTGCGTGAGACCCCGTTGTTACCGCCGGTCGTCGCCGGTCAGGATGTCGCGGGCGTTGAGGAGGGCGTCGGTGGCGCCCAGGAAGCGGGTCGCCAGGTCCGCGAGCTCCTGCTCGGCCAGGCGGCGGTCGTCGGCGCGCACGGCCTCCTGCACGGAGGGGAAGACCATGTTCGCGTAGCCGTTGTTCTCGTCCGCCGCGTAGATCAGCGAGCGGAACCACGGGCGCGATCGCAGGCCCCGGCTTCGCGTGAGCGCCCGCTCCACGCGGCGCATCGAGGCATTGGCGCGCGTGAGGGTGCGGCGGTCCGGCACGCGCGCGGCGAGCACCTCGTCGCGGGCGCGCGCCAGCCCGACGGCGGCCCGCTCCATCCGGTCGATGGCGCCGCGCAGGGCGTCCGTGTTCAGCGCCGAGTAGCCGCGCGCGCGGAAGGTGCTGTCCAGCGCCGGGAGGTAGCGGCGCATGGTGCGGGCGAACTCCACGTAGTCGAACGGCAGGACGTCCGCGTTCGCCATCCGCATCACCATCGCGGCGCCTACCTGCGCGGCGGCGGTGTGGCGCCGGAAGTCCGGGTCGCCGTAGCGCGACATCCAGTTGAACGAATCGTACTGCGAGTGGTAGACGCCGTACCGCCCGCTGAATCCCCAGTCCGCGTGCGGGATGCCCAGGTGGTTGTAGAAGCCGGCGAAGTCCGAGCCGCCGCCGGGATCGCCCATCGCCGGCTCCAGCGAGTCCGCCGCCAGCCCCGCGGTGCGCCGCCACGCCTGGTAGATGCTCCCGTTCCCCGACGGATCGGGCACCGTCCGCGCCACGTCTCGCACCAGCTCGCGCAGCGACGGCGACGCGCTCCCGCCGAAGTTGGGGCCGGTCGCGGAGACGTCGATGTTGAAGTACGCCGCGGCGCCCCGCACCAGCCGCGCGGAATCTTCCTCCACGAACTCGGTGGAGCCGATCAGCCCCCACTCCTCCGCGTCCCAGGTGGCGAAGACGATGGTGCGCCGCGGGCGGTTGCCCGCGCGCACCTGCTCGGCCACGGCGCGCGCCGCCTCCAGCACCGAGACGGTGCCGCTCACGTTGTCCGCCGCGCCGGGGCCCCAGCCGTCGCGGTGGGCGCCCACCAGCACCAGCTCGTCCGGGAACTCGCTTCCGCGGATCGTCCCCAGCGTGTTCCAGATCTGCTTGTAGGCGGCGGGGGTGCGTGCGTCCGTCTCCACCGCCACGCGCGCCACCACCGGCCCGGCGCCGATGCGGTAGCGGAAGGGAAGCCCGCCCTGCCATCCCGTGGGCACCTCGCGCCCGCCGAGGCCGCGCAGCAGCTCGGCCGCGTTGTCGTAGCCGATCGCCACCACCGGGATCCTGGGGATGGACATCACCATCGGCGCCGCGCGCGTGGTGTCGCGGTCGTCGGGGCGCATGCGGCCGTCGCGCCCGCGCACCATGCGGCCCGTCGCCGCGGTGTCGCGCCGCGGGATGCCCATGACGGGCGGCGTGCGCCGCACTCCGCGCACGGAAGGACGGTTTGGAGTGGTGGGGTCGCCGTTGCCGTTGAAGACGCTCCCGCGCTGGATCCCCGCGCCCGGGCGCATGGGGCCGTTTGGATACGCCTGGCCGGTGCCGGGCCCGTCCTGCTCCGGGTCGCTGTACAGGATCAGGGCGATGGCGCCGTTCCGCTCCGCCTCGCGCGCCTTGATCCCGCGGAAGGAGCGCCCGTAGCGCGCCACCGCGATCTTGCCGCGCACCGAGATGCCGAGCGAGTCCAGCCGCGCGTAGTCCTCGATCAGCCCGAAGTTGACGTACACGAGCTCGCCCTGCACGTCCCCCGCGGCGCTGTAGCCGTTGGCGGCCGGGTACTGCCATGCCGTGGAGGTGGAGTCGCCCGGCACCGGCGGCTCGGCTGTGGGCAGCTCGCGCGCCTGCGGCGACACGCGCCACACGCGCGCCGAGGTGGCGTGCGGGAGGAAGACGCTGTAAGTCCTCACCTCCGTCTCCAGCCCCATGGCGCGCATCTGCTGGATGACGTAGTCGCGGGTGCGCGCCTGCGCCGGCGTCCCCGCCACGTGCGGCTCCGCGGAGAGGATGCGCGAGTGGGCGCGCGCCCTGTCCGGCTGCGGGACGCGGATGGCGGCGGCCTCGGCCGCGCGCTGGCGCTCGGCGGCGGCGGGCGAGTACCCCGTTAGGGCGGGCTGCTGCGCTTGCAGCAGCGTCGCGGACGCGAGCACCGCGACGGGAACGAAGCGGACGAGCACGGGCATCCTGGGTGGAGTGGACGCGGAACGGTTCTCTGGGCTACGGACAGCATAGCGCGGGGCGCGTGTTCGTGCTATCCCGGGGGGCGTTGGGCGAGTAAACTCGCGGCAACGACAGCACAAAGTCCGCCTGCGCGGACTCGGGGGCGAGATCCGCGCAGGCGGCAAGATTTCGGCGCGCGCTTCACGAGCCCACTTCAGTGGGCTTCGCGTAGTTCCAGCCGGGGGCTTCAGCCCCCGGTGACCAGTCGCCGGATTACACCGCCACCGCCTCCCGCACGCTCCTCCGCGTCAGCCACGACAGCACGAAGCAGGTCACCACCTGGAGCCCAAAGGTGGCGGCCAGAAGGATCGCCGGGTCCGCGTCGAGGCCGACGTAGCGGACCGTGGCGCCCGTGGCGGCGGCGGAGCCGAGCACGCCCAGCCCCGCCCGCCCCCGCCTCCCCGTCAGCCGGTGCACGGCCCAGGGGGTGAAGAGCACGGTGGCGACCGCGCCGCCGAGGAACTGGGCGCGGTTCTCCTCCACCACACCCGCGGCGGCGAGGGTCCACGAGCCGACGAACAGCCCCAACACGATCGTGGTGACCGAGAAGTCCCACAGCGCGCGCAGGAAACGCCGCATCATCCCCGGCTGGCGCCGATCCTCCATCATCGGAGCGCCAGGCGCGACGAGCCCGGCTACGGGCGCGGTCGGACGCACCGGCGGGGCGGGCGCGGGGCGCACCGGCGGAGGCGCGGGCGGTTCCACCGACACAGCCGTCGCGCGCAGGGGGGCGGGGCGGACGGGAGCCGGCGGCGGCACGCGCGGCCCCGGCGCCGTGGTGGAGGCCGGGCGCGGCGCCTCGTTCTGCAGGCGCGTGAAGTCCTCCTCGTCCGCCACGAACATCAGCGTCGGCTCGGAGGGGGCGGAGACCGGCGTGCTGGGGCGTGGCGCCGAGGCGACGGTCGGCGCCACGCCCAGCGCCTGGGCGAAGGCAGCGGCGTCGCGGAAGCGATCGCGCGGCGAAAGCGACAGCGCGCGGACCAGCGCCTCGTGCAGATCGCCAGGAAGCTGCGGGGCGCGCTGCGGGAGGGCGCGGACCGCCGCGGTTACTTCCTCCGCGGCGCGCGCGGGGTCGGAGGAGGTGAACGGGCGCATCCCCGTGGCCAGGTGGTAGCCGACGGCGGCGAGGCTGAACACGTCCGATGCGGGGCCCACGTCACCCTCGCCCGCCATCTGCTCGGGCGATGCGTAGGCGGGCGAGAAGGGGGCGCGGCCGAACTCGGTGAGCGCCGTCATGGAGCCGTCGTCGGCGTCCAGCTTGGCGATGCCGAAGTCCAGGACGCGCACGTGCGGCTCGTCCGGGCTGTCGCCGTCCTCAAGGAAGAGGTTGCCCGGCTTGATGTCGCGGTGCACCAGCCCCACGCGGTGACCCGCGGCCAGCCCGCGCGCGGCCTGGCGCAGGATCGACACGGCCACGCCCAGCGGCGGCGCGCCGGTGCGGGTGAGGCGCGCGGCCAGGTCCTCGCCACGCAGCAGCTCCATCACCAGGAAGTCGAGATCCACCTCGGGGTCCGTGCCGAAGTCGTACACGGCCACCACGTTGGGATGGCGCAGCGAGGCCACCGCGCGCGCCTCGCGGTGGAAGCGCGCGCGCAGGCGGGCGTGCTCGCCGGGGTCCGAGCCGCCCGTGCCGATCACCTTCACGGCGACCTCGCGCCCCAGCCGCTCGTCGGTGGCGCGGTACACGGCGCCCATGCCGCCGCGGCCCACCACCGCGTCGATGCGGTAGCGGCCGGCGAGTGTGCGCCCCGTCAGCAGTCCGGCGATCCCATACATCTCGTTCTTCGGCTCGCGGTGCGGGCGTGTTCGCGCCCAGATGATTGCGTGGGAAGGGTATACGCGGGGGCGGCGTGCCGAGTTTCCTCAGCGCACGCGGCGGCGCAGGTCGAACTCCACCCGGAAGCGCCGGTCCGTCCCCTCGCGGCGCAGCGCGTAGCCGAACGCGCGCCCCGGCATCACCTCCATCGTCCACACGTTGCGCGCGGCTGCAGGGAGCATGCGCGCGGTGGCGCTGTCGGCGTGGAACTCCTGGCGGATCGCCGTCCCCGGACCCTGCGTGTCGCCGCCGTAGTTGGTGGGCGACCCCTCGGTGCCGTCCTCGTGCAGGTGGCGGTGCCGCAGGTTGAAGCCGTCTTCCGTGCGGCGCACGAACCAGGTGCGCGAGTGATCGTCGCCCACGTGGAACCGGATCCCCATCTCGCCTTCGCGGCAGTCGTCCACCCGCATCACCAGACGGTTGCGCACGAAGGCGGTGTCGGTGGCGTTCCCCTCTACGAGGCGCCCCTCGAAGGCGCCGCCGCAGAGCGCGCGCATCCGCGTCCACCACACCTCCTGCTGCACCGCCAGCATCCCCTCGCGCGGGATGGGCGTGAACGAGACGCAGGCTCCCAGCAGGAGCGGGAGGAGCAGTGTGGGGCGGATCATGCCAGGACGCGGGGAAGAGGGTGTCACCAGATGACCTCCACGCCTGAAGCGGCGGCGATGGCGGGGTCGCGGGTGATGAGGGGGTGCCCTAGGTGTGAGGCCGTGGCGGCGATCAGGCGGTCCCCGCGCTCGGGGATGGCACGGAGGCGCTCGGCGCGGCGGATGATCTCCCACGTGAGGTCCACCGCGAAGCAACGGCCGGAGGAAAGGAGACGTCCGGTCCACTCCTCGAACCCCAGGGGGAGCGCCAGCCGCCCCGCCGCGGCCGCCTCGCCAACCTCCACCAGCACGAGTGCGGGAACGTAGATCAGCGCCGACCCGTCCTCCATCGCCTCGAACATGCGCCGCGCGGCGCGGCCCAGCTTCTTCGGCCGGTCCTGGGCGTACCAGATCAGCGCGTGCGCATCGGTGACCGCGAGCGAGGTCATGCTACAGGTCGCCGAACTTCGCGTCCGCGGCTGCCGAGGCGCGCCGGCGGTTCTCCTCGAACCACTCGTCGAACTCCTCTGGCGGCACCGTCAACTCCATGCTCCCCTTCAGCTTGAATGGGCGCTCGCGGATCTGCCTGAGCCCGGCGGCGGCCGCCACGAGGTACTCGTAGTGGCCAGCGTCTACGAGCACCGCACGCCCTTTCTGGCTGCGGTGCTCGATCACGACCGCTTCCTGCGGATCGGCCGTGACCTGATCCACCAGGTCGAACAGGTTCGCCCGCGCTTCGGACACGCTCACCTTCTTCACGACGCACCTCGGGTGCAGGCTGTACGTTTTACCCGTACAACTTGCACCCGGAGAGCCGTGCGATCAAGTCTTTTGTCGCTCATCGCTCGAAAGCGGTCAGGCGGCACCCTCGGTCGGCCGCCCGCCCGAGCGGCTGCGGCCCCCGCTGCGCCCGCCGCCCTGCCCGCGACCATCCGCGGAGCGGGGATGCTGGCCGCCGCGGTCGTTGCGCGGCCGCCCGCCGTCAGAGGGACGGCCCTCGGCGCGGGGACGGTCGCGCGACGGCTCGGCCGGACGGCGCGGGCCGCGGCTGGACCCGCCGGCCGCCTCGTTCTGCGCCTTGCGCTCGGCCTTGGCCTTGGCGCGGGCGCGCTCCTCCTGCTTGCGCGCGCGGATCTCGGCGATGCGCTCGGCGAGCGGCACCTCGAAGCGCTCCGCGGGCTTGCGGTTGTAGTCGAAGTCCGCCACCGTCACGCGCGGCAGCTTCTTGCCGACCGCCCGCTCGATGGCGCGCAGGTCCGCCTCTTCCTCGGGCGAGACGAACGTGTACGCGTCGCCCGTGGCCTCGGCGCGCGCCGTGCGGCCCACGCGGTGGATGTAGTCCTCGGGCACGTGCGGAACGTCGAAGTTCACCACGTGCTCCAGCGCTTCCACGTCGATGCCGCGGGCCACGATGTCGGTGGCCACCAGCACGCGGAACTTGCCGCTCTTGAAGCCGGCCAGCGCCTCGGTGCGCTGCGGCTGGCTGCGGTTGCCGTGGATCTTGGCGTTGGGAATGCGGTTCTTCTCCAGGAAGTCCGCAAGCCGGTTGGCCCGGTGCTTGGTGCGGGTGAAGACGATCACGTTGCCGATCTCGTCGCGCTTCAGCAGCTCCAGGAAGAGCTCGGCCTTGAGCGACTCCTGCACGGGGTAGATGGCCTGCGTGATCCCCACCGCCGGCGCCGCCTTGCGCTCCTGGTTGATGAGCGCAGGCTGCTTCAGCATCTCGCCGGAGAGCTTGGCGATCGCGTCCGGCATGGTGGCGCTGAAGAAGAGCGTCTGCCGGTTGGTGGGCAGGTGCTTCAGCACGCGCCGGATGTCGGGGAGGAAGCCCATGTCCAGCATGCGGTCCGCCTCGTCCAGCACCAGCACTTCAAGGCCGCTCAGCCTGGCGTACGGCTGCCTGAAGTGGTCCAGCAGCCGCCCCGGAGTGGCGATGATGATGTCGACGCCGCTGCGGAACGCGTGCTCCTGCGGCCCCATCCCCACGCCGCCGAAGACGGCCGCGCCGGTGACGGGCGTGTGCACCGCCAGCTCCTCGAGGTGCTGGTGGATCTGCGCCGCGAGCTCGCGCGTAGGGGTAAGGATCAGCGCCCGCGTGGTGCCGCGGGGCTTGTCCATCAGGCGCTGGATGATGGGGAGAAGGAAGGCGGCCGTCTTGCCGCTCCCGGTCATCGCGCACGCCAGAACGTCGCGCCCTTCCATGGCGGGCGGAACGGCCTGCTCCTGGATGGGCGTGGGGCGCGTGAACCCGAGCTCCTTGATCCCCTTCAGGAGGGTCGGGTGAAGTTGCAGCTTGTTGAAAGGCATGAACCCATCGGAAACGGGAAGCGGAGCGGCGCAACGGCGCCACTCCGCGCAGAGTCGCCCCCGCGGTGCGTTCCGCGTGCGGCGACGGCCGGCCCGATCGGCCGGACGCATCTAACTTAACACAGTTCACGTGTTTACGGCACCCTTGGAGCCGATATGTCCCCTGTGAGGCAGGACTTCCTGCTGCGGATGATCGAGGAAGCCTTCGACGTGATCCGCCGCATCCGCCAGCGCCGGCAGGAAGGCGACCCCGCCGCGGCCGTCCGCGACGCCGACGCCGCGATCGATTCGCTGCTCGGCCCCGCCGCCGGCGTGGCCACGCGGCTGGACCCCTCCACCGCCGCCCAGCTCATCCGCAATCCCGAGCAGGTGGCGCTCTGGGCGCGCATCCTTGCCGACAAGGCGGAGGCGCTGCGCGAGGCGGGCAACGAGCCCGGCGCCCGCCTCGTGGGGCGCCGCGCGCTGGAGACGGCGCTCGAAGCCTGGCTCCTGGAAGACGAGCAGCGCCGCCTCACCCCCACCCTCCGCGAGGTGCTTGCCGAAGCGCTGGCGATGGCGCGCGGGTGGGTGGAACCTGCGGAGCTGTCGGCGCGGCACCGGGCGGTGCTGGAGCGGGCCCCCTCCCCCCGCCCCCCGCCTGCGGCGCAGGGCGGGTGAGGGGGAGAACCCCGTATGCGCCGCACAGATCCGTAGGGGCGCGATTTATCGCGCCCGTCCTGCGCGCGCCTCGACCCGCTGCCCGACACACGAATTCCGTAGGGGCAGACCTGCATGTCTGCCCACCCTCGCCCCCGCGTCGACCTCCGCCTCCGCACGCCAAACCACGTAGGGGCCGCCCCACGTGGCTGCCCGTGCCCTCCGCCGCGTCGCAGCCCGCGTTTCCCCACGGGCGACGGCGGTGGGCACGGGGCGTGCGTAGCCGGGCCGCCCCGCCGCTTGCGCACGCTGCCAAGGACGGAGGCTCAAGACCAAGGAGAAAGATCATGGCACTCAATACTTTGCGGGACCTGTACGTGGAGCAGCTTCGCGACCTGTACAGCGCGGAAAACCAGATCCTGAAGTCGCTGCCCAAGATGGCGGAGGCGGCCAAGCACCCCGAGCTGCGGCAGGCGTTCGAAGCCCACGTGACGCTGACGGAGGAGCACGTGCGCCGCCTGGACTCGATCTTCACCGACCTGAACGAGAAGGGGTCGGGCCACCACTGCAAGGGGATGGAGGGCCTCCTCAAGGAAGCCAACGACACCGTCAAGGAAAAGGGCGACTCCGACGTGCTGGACGCCGCCATGATCGCCAACGCGCAGCGCGTGGAGCACTACGAGATGGCCGGCTACGGCTGCGTGCGCACCTACGCCCGCATGCTGGGCCGCGAGCAGGACGCCACCCTGATCCAGCAGACGCTGGACGAGGAAGGCGCCACCGACGAGCAGCTCACGACGCTCGCCGAGCGCGTCATCAACATCGACGCCCTGCGCGACATGTAATCGCGGCGGGTCGGCGGAATGCGAACGGGGCGGGCCTGGCGAGTTCAGGCCTGCCCCGTTCCATTTCGTGCATCCAAATTTGCCTCACGCGGAGGCGCGGAGACGCAGAGAGAACTGCAACTGCATGGCTCACACAGAGACACGGAGACACAGACGAAAGGAATCGGAGAGAAGGTAGGCCTCTGTTTTTCCTCTGTGGCTTTCTGTTCTTCTGTGTCTCTGTGTGAAAATTGCTGTTCCTCCGCGTCTCCGCGCCTCCGCGTGAGACGGTTTTCCTATGCCTGCGAGACGCCCGTGATCGGGAGAGTCGGGGCGGTCGCGGGGGCTGGGTGGAGGTGCTCGGACTGGGAGCGGAGCTCGATGAAGCGGCGCGCCTGCTGGGCGAGGCCGCGCTGCTCCAGGAAAGCGTCCAGGTGCCGGAGGACGGAGCGCATGGAGTCGATCTGCTCCTCGAAGCCGCGGAGGCGGCGCACCTCGCCAAGGAGGCGCAGGGTGGCGTCCGGGTGCAGCGCGGCGATGTAGCGCTGGTTGGCGGGCGACACCTCGGCCTCGCGCTCCACCACGAAGACCAGGTCGTCGGAATCGCGCGGGGAGTGCGTGACGGCCAGGGTGGCGTCGCCGGTCTGGAAGTCGAGGACGGTCTGCGCTTCCCAGGGGCCGGGAGTGGCCTGGCAGGCGAGCGCTTCGAGCGCGGCGAGCTCGCGCTCGGAGAGCGGCGAATCGTTGGGCATGGGGACGAGGATGCGGTCGGGGGGCGCGGCGGGGAAGGGTGCAATCTTCCGCTGCGGCGGGTCACGCGCAAGCTTTCGGTGCGGCTTCGGCGGCGCGGTGGTACGGTGGATGCTGATCCGGCGGGCGACCCAGCTTCGGCCCAAACCCGTTCGCAGAGGCGACATGCCCCGCACCCGAATCCTCGCCGCGCTCCCCCTGGCGGCTTTCCTCGCCCTCGCCGCCTGCGACAACGCGGGCGAGCACAACGACGCGGAGACCAACGAGACGGGCGCCGACCCGGTGACTCGTCAGGACTCCGCCACCGTCGGCCAGCAGGTTCCCAACGCGTACCCGCCGGTCGGCAGCACCAGCACCACCCCGGCGGACAGCAATCCGTCGCCCACCACGCCCGGCGGAGTGCCGGCGGCGGGCGACACGGGGACCGCGACGACCACGCCCTGAAGAGAGGCGGAGACGTAACAGGTGCCCGGCGAGCCGAGCCGACCACCTGTCTTCGCGCGCGCTGTGGCGAGGGAGCTTACGGCTCTTTCCGCGTCCAGAGCAGGATCACGCCGCAGGCCGAGTCGCTTCCGCTGTACTGGGGCGGGATCTGCGACGAGCCGCTGAATACCTCCACCGCCTCCAGGTGCTCGGGGAGCGCCATCCCGGCCAGGCCGCTGCGGTCGTACGCCATCCGGTTCCCGTCCAGGTAGACCTGGGGAAAGCACTGGGAGGCGCCGCCGGCGCCCTTCTGGCTCCGATAGATCGCACCGGCCATCGAGGAGCGATCCAGGGCGATGTTGTAGCCGATCCGCGTGGTGCCGGGCAGGCGGTCCACCACCTGGGCGAGGTCCGCGTTGGCGTGCCGCTCGATCTCCTCGCGGCGCAGGAATCGGCCGAGCCCGCGGGCCTCGCGGTCGTAGAAGCCGGAGAGCTCCAGCGATGCACGCCGCTTCGGCTGGATTCGGCCGACGACGGTGAGCGGCTCCACCGACAGCGCCTGCACGGACATGCGCACGTCCACCTGCAGCGTTTCCAGGATGCCGACCTGCACCGGCTGGGTGAGCGTGGGGCTGTAGCCCGTTCGCTCCGCGCGCAGGCGCACCGGGTCGGTCACGCGGAGCTGCATCGAAAAGGTGCCGTTCTCCGCGGAGGTCGTGCGTGCGACCGTGCGCCCCTCCGCGTTCACGGCGCTGATGCGCGCCTGCGGCACGGGCTGCCCGTCGGCGGCGTCCAGCACGCGGCCGCTGAGCACCTGTGCCGCGGCGGGGGTGGCGAGCATCAGGAGGAGGGCGGGGAAGGCCAGGAGCCGGCGGAGGATCATACGAATCCTGGGAGGGGAGATGGAGGGCGGCGGGATGTCGCATAGATGCGCACCCCGCCGGAGCAAAGCAACCTTTTTGAATCGAGCTAGCGCGCGGCGGCGGGCGAGTGCGGTGCAGCGTCGCCGCAATCGCGGATCACCTGGGAGATCTCGCTCTTCAGCAGGTCGTCCGCCTCGATGCGCATGCGGTAGTGCTGCGGGGCCCCGCTCGGGGAGTAGACACCCCCTTCCTTGCTGTACACCCGCTCGCCATTCAGGTGCAGCGTGGTGGTTCCGTTGCGACGGGTGCTGACGTTCACCAGGTGGTCGATCCTGCTCACCCACACGCTGTCCGCGGTGCGCCGCGCATAGAAGCTGTCGCCGCTCTTCGACATCTCGACGTGGGAGTAGCCGAGTCTCCGCAGCGACTCCTGCGCGCAGGAGAGGGCGTTCTCCGGGGCCGGGCCGCTCGTCTGTACGGGGGCGGGGAGGCAGGCGCCCAGGAGCGCGAGTGTGGGGACGACCAGTCGGGTAACCGTGATTCTCATGATCCCGCTCCGTCATGGGTGGTGAGGTGCCACCACGGCGTGCGCATCGCCGCGGCGTCTCGATGAACCGCGTACACCGTGCCACCGCGCAAGCACATCCTATGTTTCGGATGGGCAACACCTTGCTCGCCCGCGCCGGACCTCGTCAGCTTCCGTGTGGCCCACGCGCGAGACAGGCCCCGTCCTCTTGCAAGGACACCGGCTCTACAGGCGGATCGTTGCGCCGTGCAGCGGCAGGTGCAAGTCAGCGGCCGGCAGCCCGGCGGCGGACCAGGCGGCGCGGGTGCGGAGCGGCGGCTCGAGCGGGTCCTCGTCGGTGAGGCGAAAGGTGCCCCAGTGCATCCCCACGAACGCGCCGCGCCCGCCGAGGTCCTGGTAGGCGCGCACCGCCTCTTCGGGGTTCATGTGCGCCGGCTTCATGAACCAGCGCGGGTCGTATGCGCCCACCGGCATCAGCACCACGTCGAAGGGCCCCGCGCGGCGCGCGATCTCGCCGTAGCCGCCGAAGTAGCCGCTGTCCCCCGCGAAGTAGATCCCGCGGCCGTCCGGCAGGCGCAGGGCGAAGGAGGCCCAGAGCCGGTCGTTCATCTCGCGCATGGTGCGCCGCGTCCAGTGCTGCGCGGGGGCGCAGGTTACGCGCACGCCGCCGGGCAGCTCCGCCTCGTCCCACCAGTCCAGCTCCGTGATCCCGTGGATGCCCAGCCGCGCGAACCACTCGGCGTACTTCAGCGGCGTCACCCAGCGCAGCGCCACCCCGAACCGCTCGTGGAGGCGCCGCACGGTGTCTTCGTCCAGGTGATCGTAGTGGTCGTGCGAGAGGAGGACGGCGTCGATGGGCGGCAGCGCCTCCCACGCGATGGCGGGCGGCACAAAGCGCGCCGGCCCGAACCGCTGCGACGGCGACGCGCGCAGGCTCCAGTGCGGATCGGTGAGGATGTTGACCGCGCCCGCCTGGATCAGGAACGTCGAGTGGCCTACCCACGTGATGCGGATCTCGCCCCCGTTCGCGCGCGGCGATGCGATCTCCGGGCGCGCCATCGGGAGGTCGCCCGGCTTCGGGTTGGGCGGGCGGCCTCGCAGGAAGCGCTCGCCCATCCACTGCAGGAGTTGGAGCTGCGTGCGCCTCTCGCCGCCCTCCACCGGCCAGGGAATCCTGAACTTGCCATCAGGCCCATGATGCGGCGGACGGCTGTCGGGCGCTCTCTCCATATCTCTCGGGATGATTGTTTTCCAACAGCATGCCTCACGCAGAGACGCGGAGCCGCGGAGGAACTGCAACTGCATGGCTCACACAGAGCCACAGAGAGAACAGCTAAAGGTTGTTCTCTGTGGCTTGCAGTCCCTTCTGTGCCCTCCGTGTGATGCTTTTTTTCCGTTCTTTCTCTGCGCCTCCGCGTCTCCGCGTGAGACTGCAGTTCGGCTGTCCAGCGCAGGGACCGGGCCTGAACGCAAAATGGAGTGGCGCTCGTGCTGACGCGCCACTCCCTTTTCATCGCGCTACGGGCGGGGGGTTACCTTTCCGCGTCCAGGCCCGCGTCCAGCGCCTTGTCGATGCGGGCGCGGGCCTCGGCGAGGTGCGCCGTGGTGTAGGCGTCCAGGCCGCCCGCCGCGATCGAGCGGGTGATGCGGCCGCGCAGCTCCGTCAGCCGCAGCCGGGCGACGGCGCGCGCGTCGGCGGGCATCCGCTCCGGCGGCGTCACGACGATGGTGGTCATGCGGTCCAGGTAGGCGCGCTGCAGATCGCGCCGCATGGAGGAGACGTTGCGGCCCGGGGTGTACGCCTCCGCCCACACCGCACGCGTCAGCTCGTCCATCAGCTCGGGAATCGGGAGCGTGGCCGCGCTGCCGAACTTGCGCTCCGCGTCGCGGATGCGGGCAAAGGTCATCGGGGAGGTGATGCCGTTCAGCAGCGCCGTCTGCATCCCCAGCACCTGCTCGTGGAACGGGTAGTCGATGCGCCCGTTGACGGTGGTCTGCTCGCCCCAGTGGTTCCAGCGGTTCGCGCCCAGCTTGCTGAGCACGTCCTGCGGAACCGCGAACGCCCCCGGCCCGAAGCCGTACTCCGTGAGGAAGGTGAGCGCCTCACGCTGGCGCGCGCGCGGCACCGCCACGAAGGGGGCGCGCCCCTGCGGGTCCGCCACGTGGTCGCGGTGGCTGTACTGCCCGCCGATGTACTTCACCCCCGTCGAAAGCGCGCGGCCGTACTGGAAGAGCAGCGTGTTGAAGGCGTCCGTCAGGTCGGCGTAACGCGCGTTGTCCGTGATGACGTGCTGCGGCAGGCGCGTCCACGTGTCCGCGATGAGCTGCGCGCGTCCGCGACCCCAGGCCAGCGGGTCGCCGCTCAGGTCGTACGGGTTGACGTTGGGGTCCAGCGCGCCGGGGCCGCCGGCGTCCTCGTCGGTGCCGTACGCGTGGCCGGGGAGCGCCGCCTCGCGCGCCACCAGCGCCGCGCGGGCCGCGTCCGGAGTGTAGCCGTAGGTGATCGCCCAGCGGTCGTACGAGCCGACGCCCGGGTTGTACACGTAGCCGCGCGGCTGCCCGCGGGGCGACAGGTTGAGCCCGGGGTACTCCATCACCGAGCTGAAGATGCCGTTCGTCTCCGCCCAGGTGCGGTCCTGCAGCTTCTCCAGCGGCGTGTCGGCGGAGGAGCGGAAGTTGTGGCGGAGGCCCAGGGTGTGACCGACCTCGTGCATCGCCACCCACTTCAGCGCCTGCGCCACGTACTCCGCCGGCACCGCGTCGTTGGGCCCGATCTCGCCCGAGCCGGCGAGCATGGCGCGGAGGAGGGAGCCCTGCGCCCCCAGCTCGCTGGCCAGCATCGCGTGCTCGCCCAGCGCGGCGGCGCCACGCTCGGCGAACATCTCGTCCACCGCGGCGCTCGGCGACACGGTGGTGCGCCAGTCGCGCTTGAAGCCGCGCACCATGCTGGCCTCGAAGAGGATGTCCGCGTCAAGGATCTCGCCCGTGCGCGGGTCCACGATGGAAGGCCCGATGGCGCCGTAGCCGGGCTGGTCGGAGGTGCTCCAGCGCAGCGTGGGGTAGCGGATGTCCTCCGGGTCGGCCCCGGCCGGGAGCATCTCGGCGCGGATGGCGTCCTGCCAGCCCGCGGCCTCGAAGGCGGAGTTCCACGCCTCCACGCCGGCCTTGAGGGCGGGGCGGTACTCCTCGGGAATGTTGGGATCAAGGTAGTAAACGATGGGCTTCACGGGGCGCACCCGGTTGCCCACGCGCTCGCCCGGCTCCAGGCGCCAGCGGTTGACGTTGCGGACGAAAAAGTTGTCGTCGTCGCGCGAGAAGTCGCGCCGCACGGTCATGAAGTAGCCCACGCGGTCGTCCGCCCGGCGCACCGCCATCGGCTGCGCGGGGAGCGCGGCAAAGGTGTACGCGATGGACACCGGCACGTAGCGCCCGTCCGGCACCGAGGGGAGGCTCGACGGGTTGGTGGGGCGGAAGGTGAGCTTCGCGCGGATGTTGACGTTCTCCGGGAAGGCCTTGACCGACTCCAGGTAGCTGCGCGCCTTGTCCACCGACACGGGGGGCGGCGTGCCCTGCCCGCCGGGGCTCGCCAGGCCGAAGCGCACCCGCTCGCCCACGCCGGAAAGGTCGCTCACCATCCAGTCGTACACGTTCACCAGCACCGTCCCGTCGTCGCGCACGGACTCCACCTTGGCCGACTCCAGCACCGACGACCCGAACGACGTGCCCACCGCCGCGAGTGCGGGCGACCCGTCCGGCGCGGTGAAGCGGGTTGGGCGGCGCACCAGGAAGACGCGGTCGCCTCGCCGCTCCAGCGCCACCACCGCCCCCTCGAAGATCCCCAGCATGGTGCCGCCGAACAGCCCCGCCGCGCCGATCCCCTGGCTGATCTGCATCCCCATCAGAAAGTCCTTCCCCAGCCGGTCGGCGGGGATGGCCAGGAGGAGCTGGTCGCCCTTTTCGTAGGTATCGAAGAAGCCGGCGCGCCGGTTGGCGTCGCGTGTCACTTCCGCCCACGGCTTGAACGGGGACGGGGCGCGGCGCGTGGTGTCCGCCGTGGTGGCGGGGCGCGCGGCCGCCGTGGTGGGCGCGCCGGGGCCGGCAGCGGGGCGCGGCGACTGCGGGGCGCTCTTCGCCGATGCGCTGGCACAGCCGGCGAGGCCGGCGCACAGCGCGGAAACGATCAACCGTTTCACGAGGGTGTTCTCCTGGGGGGATGGTGCAGGTACGCGGGGCCGCGTCCTGTGGGGTGGGCTGCTAAATTACTAGCACTGCCTGGCACCTCACGCAACGCTTTCGTTGGTTAGGAAATGATGTGGGTGAGGAACCGAAGTCCTGAGTCCTAAGTGCTAACTCATCGCTGAACCGCGGTTCAGCACTTAGCACTTGGCACTTGGCACTTATTCTGACGGCCGTGCCTTGCTCTGCTCCTCGATCATCCGCCGCACGCGTGCCGGTGCGTCGCGCATCAGCGGCTGGATCAGCTCCGCTTCCGGGAGGTTGCGCCAATATTTCAGCGGCATCTCGGACTTCATCGCCCGGGGCTTCATGCGCGCGGGGTTGAAGATGCTGGCGTAGTACGTCCGCCACAGATCCTCCAGCGCATCGGCCGACGGAGCGGCGGAGCGCGGCACGCCTTCGGAGAACCAGAGCGCCGAGCCGTCCCAGTGCGCGCAGCGGCGCGGCGTGAGGATCGACCAGCGCATGGAGGCGAAGCGATCGGCGAAAAAGGGCGCGGCACGCTCCAGCGTGTGGTGCTCCGGCTCGAACCACGCCACGTAGTGCGTCCCCTCCTCCCCCTCCACCGCGCGGAAGCGGACGAACGCCTTGGTCTTGTGGACGTCGCGCCGCACGGCCTTCTCCATCGCCAGCATGCGATGGACGTCGGGGTCCATCGCCACCTCCATCAGCCGCGGCTCCCCATTCTTCAGCCGCCAGAGGACGCGATACAGGATCGCCCAGCGCTCCGCGTCCGAGTGGCACGCGGCCGCCTCCGCGAGTGCCATGAAGGCGCGAGGCACGCGTGCGGTCGCCGGAGCCGCGGCGGCGGGAGCGTCGTCCACCAGATCGAGCCCTGGCTGCTCCCCCTCGGCCACTTCCCAGAGCACGTCGCGCGGCTCCACCCCCGCGGCGAGCAGCGCGCGGGCGGCATCCCGCCATCCCTGGAACGTAGGTTCGATACTCGTGCGGCGCATGGGCCCTCACCCCCGTCTCGTTACACTCGACTGCCCCCTCTCCCGATAACAGGAGAGGGCTGCGCCCTCGCTGTCATCGAGAGAGGGGGCTCCCTTTCTGAACACCTTCCTCCCTTTCGGTTGCCTCTGTGGCTCTGTGTGAGGCGCGGTTGCAGTTCTCTCAGCGCCTCCGCGTCTCCGCGTGAGACCCGCTGTTTCAGAGCTCGCCATGCAGCGCGGCGAAGGCGGTCTCGAACAGGTCCGTCTGGCTGCCCTTGGGCGAGATGCGATCGCGCAGATCCATGGCGTCCAGGTTGAGCAGACGCGGGCGGTGGTCGTCGGTGATGATGAAGGGGAGGGCGCGCTTCAGCGGCACCCGCATCCGCGCCAGGTCCGCCAGGCGGATGCGGTGCCAGCGGCGCGCGGCCAGGATCCGCTTCACGTTGCGCGTCCCCAGCCCCGGGATGCGCAGCAGCTCCTCCCGGTCGGCCAGGTTCAGGTCCACGGGGAAGCGGTCGCGGTTGCGGAGCGCCCACGAGGTCTTGGGGTCGATGCCCAGGTCCAGGTTGGGCGCCTGCGCGGTGGTCAGCTCGCGCGCCTCGAAGCCGTAGAAGCGCATCAGCCAGTCCGCCTGGTAGAGCCTATGCTCGCGCACCAGCGGCGTGGCGATCAGCGGCAGCGCCGCGGCGGCGTCCGGGATCGGCGAGAAGCCGGAGTAGTACACGCGCCGCAGCTCCGGGCCGCGGTACAGCTCGGACGCGGTGTGCAGGATGGTGGTGTCCGTCGCCTCGGTCGCGCCGACGATCATCTGCGTGCTCTGCCCGGCCGGGGCAAAGCGCGGGAGCGTGCGGCGCGGCGCGGCATCCGCCTTTGCCTCGGCGATGCGCTCCTTCATCCGCCCCATGGCGCCGGTGATCTGCACGAGCTGCTTCTCGGGGGCGAGCCGGTCCAGGTTCTCCTGCGTGGGGAGCTCCACGTTGATGCTCAGCCGGTCCGCCCAGCGCCCCGCCTCGTCCAGCAGCTCCGGCGACGCGTCGGGGATCGTCTTCAGGTGGATGTACCCCGCGAAGCCGTGCTCCCGCCGCAGCGTCTTCGCCACGGCGATGAGCTGCTCCATCGTGTAGTCCGGCGTGCGGATGATCCCCGAGCTGAGGAAGAGCCCCTCGATGTAGTTGCGCCGGTAGAAGTCCAGCACCAGCGCCACCAGCTCGTCCACTTTGAAGCGCGCCCGGCGCACGTCGCTGGAGCGGCGGTTGATGCAGTACTGGCAGTCGTAGATGCAGTAGTTGGTCAGCAGGATCTTGAGGAGCGACACGCAGCGGCCATCGGGCGTGTAGCTGTGGCAGATCCCCGTCCCCTCGGTGGAGCCGAGCCCCTTTGCGCCCCCCTTCCTCCCCTTCGCCCCGCTGCTGGAGCACGATGCGTCATACTTGGCCGCATCCGCCAGGATCGAGAGCTTCGCCGCCACTTCCATCCCCTTCTCCCGCAAGCGTTTCCAGCGCACTCCGTACAGATGCCGAAATCTAACGTCTGTACAAAGTTGGGTCAACGCGCAGGCGGGTTCACGGGCGCAACGGACGGCGGTACTGATTGCGTGCTGGATTGAGCAGAGAAACAGGGCATCACGCCGCGCGGCAGACGCATAGCTGCCGCGCGCTTCGCCCGTGGAAGGGACCTCCCGCGAAGTCCCCGTAGCGCGCCTCCAGCCGGAGCCCGCCGGCCGCCAGCAGCAGCGGAAGCTTTTGAGGCTCTACTGGCGCCAGCGTGGGTCTTTCCCCAGTTTGGACAGCTGTGAACTGCAAGCGCCCAGCTCACTGGCGCAGTTCCCGGTGTCGCGGTGGATCCTCAAGTTAACACGCATTATACCCATAGGGACTCCAGAGCCACGCAAGGCGAGATCTGCCTTCCGTGACCACATCCATTAGCATCGCCGCCGAGAGGACAATGAAGGTTAACGAATGGTGGACGAAGGCACCCGAGGGTCTGGTAAACACGTCTCGGGCAGGGGACATCGTGAGAGCCGACGCACTGACGGCGCTGCAAGGCTTGCTGGATTGCTGTATCGACGTTGTGTTTCTCGACCCCCCCTTCAACCTCGGGAAGGATTACGGGGAGAGCGGGAAGGCGGGCGATAGCCTGGGGGATGCTGACTACCACACGTACATGACCAATGTGCTCCGAGAGGCAACTAGGATACTAAAGCCCGGCGGTGCGCTCTACCTGTATCACATCCCCAAATGGGCGTTGCGATTCACCCGCGAACTGGGCGAATCGCTGGAATTTCGCCACTGGATAGCTATCGCGATGAAGAACGGATATATGCGTGGGAAGGGTCTGTACCCTGCGCATTACGCACTGCTCTACTTTACAAAGGGGCCACCGTCTGTGGCGAACCGGCCGAAGATCCAGCCCGCCACTTGCCCCCATTGCGACGAGTACGTGAAGGATTATGGCGGATACACCGCGAAAGTGGCCAACGGAGTAAATCTTTCAGACTTCTGGGATGATCTTAGCCCCGTGCGCCATTCTAAGTACAAGAACAGGGGCGCGAACGAACTGCCGTTGCTGCTCGTAAAGCGAGTACTAGCGATCAGCGGGCAAAGAGGCGGTGTGTTGCTCGACCCATTTGCAGGTACAGGTACATCAATCATCGCTGCCCGACTTAAGAAAATGAGGTATATTGCAATAGATCGCGAGCTCGCGAATTGTCAGTTGATGGCGACTCGAATCCAGAATGTGACTGCCCCTCGGCGAAGCAAGCACACCAACGAAGTCTGATCGGGACGTAAGACCCCGGTCCGACCACAACTTCAACGATGATCAATGACGCGCACCAAGAAGCCACGAGCTAAGAAAAAGAGGGTGAGACTGAGCCCCGCGGAGGCCAGTCGGAGGCGCATGGAACTCAAATTCAAGACCGATATTAGAACGGTTTTCTTGAATGCAGGATTTGAGCAGGTTCCTACGCGTGATAAAAACATCACAGTGGCTTCTCGCGTAGGCGATCTAGATAGCGTTTTTCTCTACAATAACATCGTCGTCATTGTTGAGGACACTACTCTGGCAACGTCAAACATAGGTGATCATCTGCGCAAGAAGGCTGAGTTTTTCAGCCATCTACAGATGCATCGCCTTTCCACGCTTGAGGTACTGCGTGGAAATTTTGAGCGATTTGCAGAGTACTTCAATCGTTCAGACTTCGAACCGGAAGAATACCATCTCCGATTTGTGTACGCATCACGAAACGATGTGGACGAAAGCTATCAGACCCACTACGGCCAAGCTTGCAAGCTTCTCTCCTACTCCAGCCTTCAGTATTTTCTCAGTCTGACCAAGACTATCAAGCGGAGTGCTCGTTTCGAAATCCTCAAATTCCTCGACGTAGATCTGCATCAGGTGGGGTCCCCCAAGTCTAAAACTGATTTGAGTACTTTCTCCGCACTGCAGTTGCCAGCGGTGCAGAGCGGGTTCCCACCTGGCCACAAACTGGTCTCCTTCTTAATTGATCCCGCCACGCTCCTGGAGCGTGCCTATGTTTTGCGGGCGGATTCTTGGCGCGACAGTGACGCGCTATACCAGCGTCTTTTGGTTCGGGATAAGATAGGAAGTATGCGTAAATACCTCGTTGAGGAACGACGCGTGTTCGTGAACAACATCATAGTGACGCTTAGGGGCGACGCTGTCTACCATCCCACTCCCGGGTCAAAACCAGAAGATTCAGGTGCAACTCATGTTTCGGTGGGAGAGCTGACGATACCTAGGCGATTTGATGCGATCGGGATAATTGATGGTCAGCATCGGGTATACGCGTATCACGAGGGTGACGACCAACTCGATACGAAGATCGCAGCCCTTAGAGGTAGACAGCACTTGCTCGTGACAGGGATCATATACCCGAACTCGATTAGTTCTGCTGAAGCCGAGGTGTTTGAGGCGAAGCTTTTTCTTGAAATTAATGACAAACAGAAGCGGGTTCGTGGTGATCTAAAACAAGCCATCGAGACACTCATCAATCCGTGTTCGGATGTGGCAATCGCCAAGTCTGTGCTGCACCGTCTTGGGGCAACGGGTCCACTAGTCGGGATCTTGGGATTGCATTTTTTTGACACTGGGAAATTAAAAACCACCTCAATAGTCAGCTACGGTCTCCGACACATCGTCGGGCTCCGTGAACCAGTGTCTTTTTTCAACCGGTGGACCCGGCCTGACAAGGGTAAGCTTCTAAACGTGTGCGATCGCGATGTGCTCGACCTGTATGTTCAATACTGTGGAACGGAGCTCAACAAACTTATCGGAGCATTCAAGGCGAGTCGACCGCAGGAGTTGTGGACCACCGACCGGCGAGAGAGTCGCATGCTAACTACAACGACTATCAATGGCCTCATCTTCTGTATGCGTTTGCTACTTGGAAATCAACGGCTGGGTAGTTTCGATAGCTACTTGGACGGATTCAGGCGGTTAGATGTGGATTTTAGACCGGGAAAGTTCCCGTACAAATCCAGTCATTGGCGAAAGTTGGGGGAGCATATCTACGATCAGTGCTTTAAACCGTGAAGGCGCATCTCTAGGTCGCGGGGCGCCACACCGAATCGTTCGTAATTCGTGCGGTTTCCTACAATGCGCTGGGCCTCGCCGCAAACTTAAACGTCGGGGGCTGAGACCGTTAGTTGCCGCCCGGCTCCAGAGTGCTGCACCTTTACCGGTGACAGCTGCTCCCCATCGCAGCAGCCGGTTGAAGTCAACGGGAAGGAAAGGCCATCTACTCGCCCACGATGAGGTATTCCTGGATCGCCGCCCGCGTCTCGGCGACGTTGTCGTGCGTGCCGAAGTGGTAGCGGTGCGGCCGCGCGTACACCTGCACCGTGCGCTTGTAGCGGCCGAGCAGCTCCACGAGCACGTCCAGGTCGGGGAATCCGTTGGATGAATAGGAGAGCACGATGGTGCTCCCGGCGAAGTGCGCGAACATCCTGTCGAACGCGTCCACGGCGGTGCGCCGGTACGAGAACGGGGTGAAGCGCTTCGCGATCTTGCGCGCCTTGGTGTCGAAGCGGATCTCCGTCCCCTCGTCCGTCCAGTACGAGGCGAGGCCCTCCAGGAAGTGGTAGCGCTTGATGTAGCAGTTGTCGTCCGCCCGCGGAACGTACGGCGGGTCCAGGTACACCAGATCCACATCCGTCGGGGCATCGAAGACGTCGGCGCGGATGGCCCGGTGCACCTTTCCGTTGTCGAACACCGCGGCGTTGTATGCGGCCGCACTCTTCAGGAAGTGCTCCTCCAGGCTCATGTGCAGGTCACGCCGCCCGTCGTCGTACCTGGACGCGTCGCCGGTGATGGTGAAGACACCGCGCGGCTGCCGCTTGACGCACGCCCGCACCGCCGCGGCGATCGCCAGCGCGCGCCGCGCGGGTGATTCCAACTCCCGGATGTTGGACCAGAGCGTATCCAGGAAGCGCAGGTCCGCCGGGGTGAAGAAGACCCCGCCGAACGTCTCCTCGATGAACGCCTTCCGCTCCGGATTCTCGCGCACGAGCGCGGCGAGGTCACCGGCCGAGACGGTTTCGGACGAATTCTCGACGGTGGCGCGCGAGATCTGCGAGGGGAAGTTGAGGAAGTCGCACGCGGTGACCTGCTTCCCCATCGTCTTCAGGAGGTACGCGACGGCCCCGCTACCCGAGAACGCGTCCATGCAGCTCTCGAACTGGAGCTCGCCGAGAACGGAGTGGATCCACGGGAGAAGGCGGTGCTTGCTCCCCATGTAGCGGAGCTGCGGAAAGTCGCCCGCGCGGGCGGGAAGCGCCGGAATCTCGCGTTCGGTTGCGGCAGAGGTCATGGCGCACAAGCTACCCGCGGCGGAGGGCTGCGGCCAGCCGGGGGAGTCCAGAGAAAGCAAGGTCTGCATCGGACGGATCGCGAACGGGGAAGGGGGCGGAGCGTCGAATCTCACGCCCCGCCCCCGTTCGTCCACCACCCGTGTGAAAGCGGCCTGCGTCGCACCGGTCGGTCCCGGGGCGGCGCTTCCGGACCGCCTGCGACGCGTCAGCTTCCCGCCGCTTCGGCGGTGGTCTTGAGCGGCAGCGCGTCGCCGGCGGGGGCGAGGTCTTCGGGAGGGGCGTCGCCGAAGTCGATGTCGAGCGGGCGGAGCTGGCAGTGCGCGCCGCAGCCGAAGCGGTAGCGGTTGGCCGCGAACCAGCGGTAGAAGCGCTCGAAGCCCACGCCGAAGTAGGGGAGCTTGAAGACCCACCCGATGGCGCCGCCCAGCGGGAGGATCTTGAGAAGCTGCTCGATGGCGCCGCCCCCCTGCCACGTCTTCCCCCCCGGCCCCACCAGCTGCATCGCCTGCGCGTACGACTCGCTGGGGATCCAGGGGAAACGGGTGAGGACGGAGGTGTTCTGGAAGGGGATCACCTCCAGCTCGTCGTGCTTGTCCCACTTGCGAAGGAGGTTGGCGAGCCGCGTGCACACCTTGCACTGGCCGTCGAACACCACGGTGTAGGGGCGTCCCATCCCCGCGGAGGTGGCTTCCTGGCCGCCGAAGACGAAGTGGACGACGGGGAAGCTCATGCGCCCGCCCCCGCCGCCTGCGCGGCGCCGGGGACCAGCGTCGTGACCTCGGGCGGAGCGTGGAGGGTGCGGTGGATGGGGCAGAGGCCCGCGGCGCGCCGGGCCGCCTCCCGCCGCTCCGTGGGGAGCGATGGCCAGTCGAGCGCGACCTCCATCTTTCCGATGCGGTGCGGCTTCTCCACGTACTCGAAGCCCACCTCCACCGCCAGGTCGGCGGCGGGGATGTCGGCGTTGGTGGCCCACGACTGGAGGATGGAGTAGGTGCACACCGCCAGGCTGCTCGCCAGCATGTGCCCCGGCGAGTAGGTCATCTCCGCCGAGTCCGCCTCGACGCTGAGCGGCCCCGCGCCCCCCTGCACGCGCAGCCGGTCCTCTGTAAGGAGCAAGATCTTCAAGGGGCCCCCTCGGTGTGCATGCGCCGGCTCACGTCGCGCACAGCAGCGACTCCCCGCCGTCCACCCACATCTCCGTTCCCGTGAGGTGGCTGGCGGCGTCGGAGGCCAGGAACAGCACCACACGTGCCACCTGCTCGGCGCTCCCCGGGCCGCGCGTCAGCGGGTACTTCGATTCCTCGCTGGGGTACTCCGGCTCCACCTTTACCCGGTCGACGTGGCGCTGCTCGGTGTTGTCGTCAATGGCGGTCTCGATGGCGCCGGGGCAGATCACGTTGATGCGCACCCCGTGCGGCCCCAGCTCCAGCGCCAGCATCTTGGTGAACGCCACCTGCCCCGCCTTGGACGACGCGTACGCCGACGCGCCCGTGTTCTTGAAGATGCGCGTGCCGTTGATCGACGAGTTCACGATCACGGACCCGCCCTGCTTCTTGAGGTGCGGCACGGCGTACTTCACCGTGAAGAACGTGCCGGTGAGGTTGATGGCGATCGTCTGCTCCCACTCCTCCGGCTCCAGCTCTTCGATGGGCGCCCACACGCCGTTCACCCCGGCGTTGGCGAAGACGATGTCCAGCCGCCCCCACTCGCCCACGACCTCCTCCACCGCGCGCCGCATGTCGTCCGCCTTGCTGACGTCGCCCACGACGGCGAGGGCCTGGCCACCGCGCTTTTCGATCTCCTCCACCACGGGGTCCAGGTTCTCACGGTGGCGGCCCAGCACGGCCACCTTTGCGCCCTCCTTCGCCATGAGGATGGCGGACGCCCGCCCGATCCCCTCACCGCCGCCCGTCACCAGCGCCACTTTGCCTTCGAGCTGCATCGTCGTCCCTCCCGTAGATTGTTGGGAGCTCCGGGTGGAGAGATTTTCGTGCCGTCTGGCTATGACAAGCCTCACACAGAGGACACAGAGGGAACTGCAAGCCACGGAGAAAATCTTTCGCCGTTCTTGCTGTACCCTCTGTGGCTCTGTGTGAGGCCGCTGTTGCTGTTGCGGTGCGTTTGCTACCTTGGCGCGAGTGCGATCGGGTGAACCTCAGTGGGAGTGTGGCATGCGGTGGAACCTGCTGGTGCGGAAGACCCACTCGTGGGGCGCGATCCTGGTGGCGCTCCCGGTGATCGTCATCATCAGCACCGGCCTCCTGCTGCAGCTCAAGAAGCAGTTCACCTGGGTGCAGCCCGCCGAGTTCGAGGGAACGGGAACGGTGCCCGCCATCTCGCTGGACCAGGTCGTCCGCGCGGCATCCACCGTACCGCGTGCCGAGGTGCGCGGGTGGGACGACGTGCGCCGCATCGACGTGCGGCCGGGAAAGGGCGTCGCCAAGGTGTGGACGCAGAACGGTTGGGAGGTGCAGGTGGACCTCGGCACCGCGCGGGTGCTGCACTCGGCGTACAGGCGCTCGGACCTGATCGAGTCGATCCACGACGGCTCCTGGTTCCACGAGCACGCCAAGCTGTGGCTCTTCTTCCCCGCCGGCCTCACGCTCCTCGTCCTCTGGCTCACGGGGATGTACCTCTTCGTGCTCCCCATCTGGGTGAGGAAGCGCCGCCCGCCGCGCGTTCAGAGCGCGAACGTGCGCAGCGGCTCGTAGCGCGGCGGACCGCTCCCCAGGTGGCTGCGGAAGAGGACCACGCCCTCCACCTCCATCCGCCCACCAAACGCGGGCGCCGCGGCGACGACCGGTTCTACGTCGCGCGGCGGGTTGAGGCGGCTGATGGTGAGGTGCGGCGAGAACGGCTTCTTCTCGGCGGGGAAGCCGGCCTGGCGCGCGGCATCCTCCGCCAGCGCCGCAACTCGCTTCAGCTCCGCGGCGCCCTCATCAACCCCCACCCACAGCACTCCCGCGCGGCGCGGCCGGGGGAAGGCGCCCAGACCACCGAGCACCATCGAGAACCTCGGGCCCAGCGGCGCCTTCTCGAGCGCCTCCACCAGCCGGCGGTGCTGCTCCGCGTCCGTGTCGCCCAGGAAGCGGAGGGTCAGGTGCCAGTTGGCGGGGACCACCGGGCGCCCCGGAATGCCGCCCGGAAGGGCACGGCGCAGGTGCTCGCCGAGCGCCTCGCGCAGTGATTCGCTGAGCGGGACGCCGAGGAAGAGGCGGCCGACGCGGGGCTCGGTCATTGGAGAAAGGGTGCGGGGAACCGAAGGCGCGCAACGGCGGTACGACACAGCACGCGCCGTTCCGCCGCGAGGGCGGAGTCGTCTGCAACTCTGGCAGCCGCAACGCGGTACGCCTGTTGCACATGAGCGCGGACATGGAAGGGGAGTAGCCGCGCGGGCGAGACAGCCCGTGTGACCGGATCGTCAAGACTGCGCCTCACGGGGCGCACGGTCCGGACAGGTTCCAGTGAGCCAGGCGAGACCTTCGCGACAGGTGCCGGTGTGCATGTGCACACGGGCCGCGCGAGGGTCTCGCCTTCGCGCGTCGGGATCACACACGAGGGAGCGGGAGATGAACAACGTAAAGGTATTCGGCCTGATGGCCGGGCTCACGGCGATGTTCGTGATGGCCGGCGGCGCGTTCGGCGGCCAGGGCGGGATGATCATCGCGCTCGTGATGGCGGCCGCGATGAACTTCATCGCCTACTTCGCGTCGGCCAAGATGGTGCTGCGCATGTACAACGCGCAGGTGATCACGGCGGAGCAGGCGCCCGAGCTGTACGCGATGGTGGACCGGCTGCGGCAGCGCGCCGGGCTCCCCATGCCCACCGTGGCCATCGCGCCGCACATGCAGCCCAACGCCTTCGCCACGGGGCGCAACCCGGAGAACGCGGTGGTGTGCGTGACCGAGGGGATCCTGCAGCTCGTGTCGCGCGACGAGCTGGAGGGGGTGATCGCTCACGAGCTGGCGCACATCAAGAACCGCGACATGCTCCTGCAGACCTTCACCGCCACCATCGCGGGCGCCATCTCGTCGCTGGGGCAGATGGCGATGTGGGGCGCCATCTTCGGCGGCAACGACGAGGAGGAAGGAGGCGGCCCCATCGGCGCCATCCTGATGATCGTTCTGGCGCCGCTGGCCGCCACGGTGATCCAGATGGCGATCTCGCGCCAGCGCGAGTTCAAGGCGGACGCGGTGGGCGCGGAGATCTGCGGGCGTCCGCTGTCGCTGGCGCACGCGCTGCGCAAGCTTGAGGCGGGTGCGGAGCGCATCCCCATGCACGTGTCGCCCGCCGCGGCCCCGATGGCGCAGGTGAATCCGCTCTCGTCGATGCACGGCGGCGGCTTCTCGCGGCTGTTCTCCACGCACCCGCTGACCGAGGAGCGGGTGGCGAAGCTGGAGGCGATGGCGGCGTAAAAAGCATCACACAGAGGGCACGGAGGGAACCACAAGGGCACAGAAAACCTCTTGTGGTTCTTTCCGTTCATCTCTGTGGCTCTGTGTGAGATGCCGTTCGTCCCCTGGCCCGAATCCGGCATCGGCGTGGCGAGCGTATGTAGAGGGTGCGGCGGAACATGGGTCGGTCCGCGGCCTACAAGCTCACCGTACCCCAAACACCAAGGCGCCCGCCGATGCTGATCCGCAAGCCCGACGACATCCCGTCCTCCGAGATCACGCCGGAGAGCGTGTACGTGAACCGCCGCGGCTTCATCGGCGCGGCGGCCGCGGCGATCGCCACCGTGGCGGCGCCCGCGTCGCTCGTGGCGTGCGCGGCGGAGGCGGAGGGGGCGCAGGACAAGGCCAACTCGTACGAAGAGATCACGCAGTACAACAACTTCTACGAGTTCGGCACGGACAAGGAAGACCCCGCGCGCCTGGCGCCCCGCCTCCTCAAGACGCGGCCCTGGACGGTCAGCATCGAGGGGCTCTGCCGCAAGCCGGGGCGCTACCCCATCGACACCCTCATCCGCGCCAACCGCGTGCAGGACCGCACCTACCGCCTGCGCTGCGTGGAGGCGTGGTCGATGGTCATCCCCTGGCAGGGGATTCCGCTACGCGACGTGCTGGCGCGCGCCGAGCCCCTCCCCGGCGCGCGCTTCGTGGAGTTCACCACGCTGCACGACCCGCGGCAGATGCCAGGGCAGCAGCGCGGCGTGCTGGAGTGGCCGTACGTGGAGGGGCTGCGGATGGATGAGGCGATGCACCCGCTGACGCTGCTCGCCACCGGGCTCTACGGGAAGCCGCTCCCGGCGCAGAACGGGGCGCCGCTGCGGCTGGTGGTGCCGTGGAAGTACGGCTTCAAGTCGATCAAGAGCATCGTCCGCATCCGCTTTACGGACCGGCAGCCGCGCACGGCGTGGAACGTGTCCGCGCCCGGCGAGTACGGCTTCTACGCCAACGTCAATCCACAGGTGGACCACCCGCGCTGGAGCCAGGCGCGCGAGCGGCGCATCGGCACCTTTCTGCGCCGGCCGACGCTGATGTTCAACGGCTACGCCGAGCAGGTGGCGGGGCTGTACCGCGGGATGGACCTGCGGAGGAACTTCTAGGTGGCACGCGCGCTGGACCGCGCCGCGAAGCCGGTGGCGTGGCTCCTGGGGCTCACCCCGCTCGTCATCCTGGCGACGGGCGGGATCGGAGTGGACCCCATCGAGACGGTGACGCACCTGACCGGCTTCTGGGCGCTGACCCTGCTGATGTCGTCGCTCGCCATCACCCCGCTGCGACGGCTGACGGGGTGGAACGGGATCATCGGCGCGCGGAAGGTGCTGGGGAACTTCGCCTTCTTCTACGCCGTGCTGCACTTCGCCACGTACCTGGTGGACCAGTCGTTCTCGTGGGGGTTCATCGTGGCGGACGTCGTGAAGCACCCTTGGGTGACGGTGGGGTTCGCGGCGCTGCTCATCCTGGTACCGCTGGCGCTCACCTCCAGCCAGCGCGCGATCCGGCGGATGGGAAAACGCTGGCAGAAGCTGCACCGATTGGTTTATGTTGCAGCGGGGCTCGGCGTGCTGCACTTTTTCCTGCTGGTGAAGAAGGACGTCGTGCCGCCGCTGATCTTCGCCGGCGTCTTCGCGGGGCTGATGGCGTTCCGCTACGAGCTGGTCACCGGCAAGCCGAAGCGAGCACTCGTGCGGACCCGCGAAACACCCCCGGTCCGCGCCCCGTAGCAGCAAACGAGCGGCACCCGCACAATCCGGAACGAAGAAGGAGAGAGCCATGTCCCCCGATCTCGCCCCGATGATCGTCATGACGACCGGGATCATCACCACCGGCGCCGTGCTGATCCTGCGTCCGATCTCCAAGCGATTGGGGCGTCTGCTGGAGGTGATGGCGGAGCAGCGGCTGAGGCCCGCGCCGCCGCCCCCGCCCGCGGACATGGCGCAGATCCGCGACCTCCTCACCGGGATCGACAACCGTCTCTCGGTGATGGAGGAGCGCCAGGACTTCGCCGAAGCGCTCCTCTCTTCCGGCGAGGGGCGTGTGATCGGGGTGCAGGTGCCGCAGGAGCGCAACTGAGACGCCACGTCCGTCCACACCCGCGAGGGGCTCCGCCGGCCGCGGAGCCCCTTCGCTTTTAGAGCTGCACATGAGCCACGCATTGCGGCGCCGCAGGCGCCTCTTCCTCCACGAAGTCGGCGAGCTGGCGCGGATCGCGGGGCCCATCATCGTGGCCCAGCTCGGCGGCATCGCGATGAACACCACCGACACCATCATGGTGGGCCGCCTCGGCGCCACCGCGCTGGCTGCGGTGGGCATCGCCAGCTCCGTCCAGTTCGCCCTGATCGTGGTGTGCAACGGCGTAGTGATGGGGATGAGCCCGCTGGTGAGCCAGGCCTTCGGCGCCGGCGACCGCGAGGAGTGCCGGCGCGTGCTGGTGCAGGGGCTCTGGCTGGCGGCCGCGCTCGCCATCCCGGGCACGCTGCTGTCGGTGTCTGGCCGGCGGGTGTCGCTCCTGCTGGGCCAGGTGCCGGAGGTGGCGCTGCTGGCGGGCGACTACCTGGCGGCGCTCGCGCCCGGGGTGCTGCCGCTCCTCCTCTTCATGGCCTTCCGCCAGTACCTGGAGGGGATGGGCGTGTCGCGGCCGGCGATGTGGCTGAGCTTCGTGGGGGTGGCGCTGAACGTGGTGGGGAACTGGGCGCTGATCTGGGGCGTCCCCGGCGTGGTGAGGCCGCTCGGCGTGGTCGGCTCCGGCATCGCGACGTCCGCCGTGCGCTGGGCGATGCTCGTGGGGATGGTCGTCTACGTCCTGCGCGTCCCCGCGCTGCACCCGTTCCGGGGCGTGTCGCTGCGCCCGGTAGTCGACCGGCTGCGGCGGATCACGGGGCTGGGAGTGCCCGTCGGCGCGCAGCTCGGCGCTGAGGTGGGGATCTTTGCGCTTTCCGCGGTAATGATGGGGTGGCTGGGACCCGTGCAGCTCGCCGCGCACCAGGTGACCATCAGCGTCGCCTCCACCACCTACATGGTGCCGCTGGGGGCGAGCATCGCGGGGTCGGTGCGGGTGGGGCAGCACGTGGGCGCGGGGAACGCGCGCGGGGTGCACCGCGCCGCGCTGGCCACGTACCTGGTGGCGCTCTCCTTCATGGCGGCGTGCGCGCTCCTCTTCGTGGCCTGGCCGGAGGCGGTGGTCGGCCTCTACACGGACGACCCGCGCATCATCACGATGGCGAGCACGCTCCTGCTGCTGGCCGCTCTCTTTCAGCTCTTCGACGGGGCCCAGGCCGCCGGCATCTGCGTCCTCCGCGGCGCCGCCGACACGCGCATCCCCATGTGGATCACGCTGCTGGGCTACTGGGGCGTCGGCTTCCCGGTGGCGTACTGGCTTGGCTTCCACACCCCGCTCGCCCACATCGGAATCTGGACCGGGCTGGTGGCATCGCTGGCGGTGGTCGCGCTGCTGATGGCGCTGCGGGTGCGGTGGGTGGTGTGGGGGCGGCGGTAGGGCCCTCACCCCCGGCTCGTTACACTCGCCTGCCCCCTCTCCCGATAACAGGAGAGGGCTGCGCCCTCCTGTCATCGAGAGAGGGGGCGTATGTCGGTGCCAGGCGCGCAGATCCGGCATCGCGCCCGCTCTCCGCCCCGCCTCGACCACCGCCCTGCCCACAGACCCGGTAGGGGCAGACCTGCGTGTCTGCCCGCCCTCGCCGCCACCCCGACCTACGCTCCTTCGCACCCAAACCCGTAGGGGCCGCCCCACGTGGCTGCCCGTGCCCGCCCCGGCCCCACCGCCTGCCGCCGCGCACAAACGCACGCCAAACGCCCCTCCCCCAGGCAGTATTGGGGGAGGGGCCGCGAGGAACGAGCGGGGGAGGGGGCCCCTGCGCCCTACCCCACGTCCCGGTTGAACGCCGGCACCAGTCCCGGCGCCGGGGCCCGCGCGGCGAGCTGCGGCCGGGCATGCCACTCGTGCGCCATGTCGCGCATCAGCAGGGCGCAGTCGAAGGCGATGGAGCCCTCGGGGAAGCGGGTGCGGTCGTCGAAGAAGCTGCTCTCCACCAGGTCCACGTCCAGCGGCTCCACGCTCCAGTTCTGCGTGCGCAGCTCCATCCCCTCGAACCCGCCCAGGTCACGTCGGGGCGAGTAGCCGAGGGCGCCGTGCTGGAAGAAGTCGGAGGCTTCCCAGCGCGAGGTGAAGATGGAGCCGGGCGGAAGCGCGTGGCTCACCTGGCCGCGCACCGCGATCCTCGTGGCGCCGTCGCGGCTGCGGACGGCGACGCTCAGGCCGCCATCCCACTCGCGGACTTCGAAGCGGGCGCGGCGGTGCACGCCGGGAAAGAGCCGCCCGCCGGCCAGCACGTTCAGCCCGCTCGACGTGTCGCGTCGCGGGACGTACACGCCCTCGCACACGCCGTCCTCCCCGTCCCACTCGACGGCGATGCGGTGGGCGGCGTTCTCGGAGCCGACCCCCACCAGCGCGGGAAGGCCGCGCGGACGCACCTCGCGCAGCCGGATCAGGCAGATCCCCGCGACGGCGTGGCCGCGCACCAGCTTGGGGCGAAAGGGCGCGGGGAGGATCCCCTCCAGCGCGTCCGGCGCGACCCGGTAGTTCACCAGGACCCGCCGGTCGATCCATCCCGCCACCACGGGTCTCATCATCGCGAGCTTCGGGTGAGGTGCGTGCGCGGATGCGCGCGGCTCACACAGCGTAGCCCGCCGCGGGCCGGCGCGTCAACACCCGCGTCGTCACTGCTTCGCGAATGCGTGCTCGAAGCTGAGATAGAGGAACACGCTCCGTTCGCCGCGGCTGGGGCCGACGCCGATGGGGAAGGCGAGGCCCGGCACGATCTGGAGCCCGGAGGGGAGGTCGATGGCCCCGCGCACCCCCGGCGAGACCAGGAGCTCGGTCGACGCTTGCGTGTCGCCCGGTCCCACGACCTCCTGAGCGCGCGTCCACGATGCTTCGAGCATGAGGTTGAGCTTCGGCCTCGCCAGCCAGATGATGCTCTGCGCCAGCGTGTAATCCAGCGCCGCCGCGTGGTTGCCGTCCTCGTCGTGCGCGCGCGGCGTGTAGGTGGCGCCCGCGTTGGAGTGCGCCACGAGCGATGCGGGGAGCTCGGCGCTGAACGGAAGGTTCATCTGCAGCCCCACCCCTCCCGTCCCGCGTCCCTCCCGGCTCGAGCCCGTCGGCAGCAGCAGCGTCAGGCGCGGCGCGAACGCCGTCGATGCGTCCAGCGGCCCCGCCTGGTAGCGATAGTTCAGCGCGACGTCCCCGAGCCCCACGTTGTCGCCGGCGCCGGACATGGGAATCGTGTAGCTAAGCTGGTGGCGCTGCCCGCGAAACGGCCACTCCTGCGTGAAGCCGTACTCCCAGCCGCCACCCTCCGCGCGCGCAAAGGTGTTGATGTGCTGCACCACGCCCCGCTCCTGGTTGTACGCCTCCTCTACCAGGAAGCTGTTGTCCTGGATCGGCGCGGGCGGCGCGGGAGTCTGGGCCGCCGCGGTCGTGCCGGTGACTAGGAGGAGCAACAGGAAACGCGGGAGGGTCATCGAAAGCACGAGGTATCTCAGCTCCAGTCGGGCTTGTACGCCGTGCTCCCGGCGTACGCTCCGCGCGCGGCCGTCTCGCCGACCGGCATCGCGCTTTCGCGGCTGCGGAGCGCTTCCTCGGCGGCGGCTTCGACCTCGGCGGAGACGTCGGCCTCGATGGACTCCAGGCGGGAGCGGTCGATGCCCTCGTCGAGAAGCCAGGTTTCGAACATCCCGATGGGGTCGCGGCGACCCCAGCTCACAAAGAGCTCGGGCTCGAAAAGGGCGCGTGCTTCGCGCTCGTCGTGCGTGGCGTGGCCGCCCATGCGAAAGGTCTCGGCCACCAGGAGGGTGACGCCCTCGCCGGCGCGCGCGCGGTCGGCGGCGATGCGGGTGGCGGCGAAGGCGTCGAGCACGTGGTTGCCGTCGAAGATGGCGCCGGCGACGCCGTACATCGCCGGCCAGTCGTGAAAGGAGCCGGCGGCGTGCACCTTGAGCCGCGTGCCCAGAGCGATCTGGTTGTTCTGGATGATGAAGAGGGCAGGGAGGCGGCGCACGGCGGCCAGGTTGATCCCCTCGTGGAAGGCCGCCGTCTTGGTGGAGCCGTCGCCGATCCAGGTGAGCCCCACGCGGTCCTCGCCGCGGATCTGGAAGGAGAGCGCCACCCCCGCGATCACCGGCACCACATCGCCCACGTGCGAGATGGGGGCGAGGACGCCGTACTCCAGGTCGCCCACGTGCAGGTCGCGCCCGCCCGCCGGCGCGTCGCCCGCGCCCAGATAGGTGCGGAAGATGTCGGCCACGGGCATCCCGAACTCGTGGCAGGCGCCGCAGTTGCGGATCATCGGCGCCACCACGTCGCGCCCCGGCGCCGACCTGCGCAGCGCGTGCACCGGGCCGATGGTGGCCGCCTCCTCGCCCACCCCGAGCCACGCCTTGGAGATCACCCCGCTCTTCACCCACCGCTTGAGCGCGATCTCGTGCAGGCGGTTGCGCAGCAGGCCCGCGTACATCGCGAGCAGGTCCTCCTCCGCCAGCGCGCGCACGACGGCGCCGCGCTCCGGGTCCGCATCGATGCGCGCGCGGAAGTCGCGCATCGTGTCGGGGTCCGGCTGCCAGTTCTGGTACTCGGGGGGATCGTACGCGGCGAAGCGCTTCATGGTACGCGGCGGTGGCGTGGCGTGAGAAGGAGCGCCGGGAGCATACGCCGCGCCGCGCAATCCTGCAACAGCGGCCTCACACAGAGACACAGAGGCACAGAGAGAAAAGCAAAAGTGGTCCTCTGTGGCTTGCAGTTCCCTCTGTGGCCCCTCTGTGTGAGCTTTTTCTCTGTTTTCCTCTCCCTGCGTCTCTGCGCCTCTGCGTGAGATGCAGTTCGGGATTTACCGCGGCAGGCCGGCTTCCAGCGGAAGGCCGGCTTCGGCGGGCATTGCGGCCTCGGCGTCGCTCTCGTCGTGGATGGAGCGGCTGATGTGCGCCGCCATCACGTCCAGCTCCGAGCGCGACGGGATCTCGGCATCCGGGTTGGGGAGCTGGAGCGGGAAGGGCGCCCCGTGCGGCACCGGAATCAGGTGCAGGTGGAAGTGGAAGACGTCCTGGCCGCCATCGGCGCCGTTGGGGGAGAAGAGGTTGACCGCGCGGCACCCCGTGGCGCGCCGCAGCCCGGGAAGGATGCGCTTGGCCACCGCGAAGGTGCGCGTCGCCAGCTCCTCCGGCACGTAGAAGAGGTTCTTGTAGTGCGCCTTGGGCACCACCAGCACGTGCCCGCGGTGCAGCGGCTGCACGTCCAGGAAGGCGATCACCTCTTCGTCCTCGTGGATGATGCTCACCGTCTCGTCGCCGCCGATGATGCGGCAGAAGACGCAGGTGGGGTTCTGGTTGGGATCGGCCACGCCGCCCTCCGGTCGCTCGCGGGGAATGGAGAAGGTGCGCGGCCGTGCGGCCCGCGCTTTCGGCCGCGCGGGTTTGCAAGAGGCAGGCCCGCCCCGCCGCGGCGCGAGGGTTGCCAGCGACCCCGCGCACGGGCGAGATTGGCGCCGCGGTTCGCCGGACCACACTTCCACGCGCACGATGCCCAAGACGCAAGCCATCCGCGGGGCTACCGAGAGCACGCCCAGCGTGACCCCCCTCTTTCCGCTGCTCCTGCTGGAGACGCTCCGCGACATGGACCTTCCGGAGGAGGTGCTGGAGGGGGAGGACCTTACGGCCAGCATGCCGCGCCGCCTGGGGCTGAGCGACGTGGTCTACGCGCAGATCCACCGCTTCCGCGAGGAGGTGCGCCGCAAGCGCCTGCAGTCCGCCGCCACCGTGGAGGACCTGATCCGCCTGGTGATCAAGCGCCACGACGCGGACGAGATCTTCCAGGAGGCGGGGCGCCGGGTGGCGCGCCGCTTCTGGCAGGAGCGCTCCAGGACCGCCCGCCGCCTGGTGCGCCTCCTTCCCCCCACCCTGGCCCTGCGCAGCGCCCGCAACGCCGCCCAGCGCCTCTTTCGCCAGATGCAGGGGACGGCGTGGCTGGAGGTGCGCGGCAAGCCGCCGACGGTGCGCATGGTGAGCCCCATGACCTTTCGCGCGGACCCCGGCGGAGCCGCCTGCGCCTTCTACGCCGGCGCCCTCTCCGAGCTCCTGCGCGAGTACACGGGCAAGGAGCACGACGTCGCGCACCTGCACTGCCAGGCCCAGGGCGCCGACGCCTGCGAGTGGGGGACGGGGTGAGGGGGACTGGCGAGTAAACTCACTGCAACAACAGCACAAAGTCCGCCTGCGCGGACTCGCGGGCGAGATCCCGGCCGGACAGGGGCGTGATTCATCGCGCCCGTCCTCGGCCTTCCGGAACGTTCGCACCCGGCACAGATCCCGTAGGGGCAGCCCCGCGTGGCTGCCCGTGCCCGGCCATGCGCCCGCAGCCCGCGTCCAGGGGCGAACGAATCCGCCGCTCGAAATCGCACTAACGTACTAACGCACTAACGCACTAACGCACTTTCCCTTCCTCACTCCTCGATCGGCCCCGACCTCATCTTCTTCACCTGCGACCGCTGCTTCTTCGCGCGCAGCCGCGCCTCGCTGGCGCCGCGGGGCGGGCGCGTCTTCTTGCGCTTCTTGGGGACAATGAGCGCCTCGCGCAGCAGATCGGCGAAGCGGCCGGTGACCGCTTCCTTGTTCTGGTGCTGGCTGCGGTGCTCGCTCGCGGCCAGCAGGAGCGTCCCCTCGCCGCTGATGCGGTTCGCCAGCTTCGCGCGGATCAGCTCGCGCTGCTCCTCCGTGATGCTGGGGGAGGCGCCCACGTCCCACACCAGCTCCACGCGCGTGGAGCTGGTGTTGACGTGCTGCCCACCGGGACCCCCCGAGCGCGTGGCGCGGTAGGTCAGCTCCGAGCGAGGGATCCACAGCCCGTCGTTGACGGCGATCAGGCCATCGTCGCTCATCGGGAGGTTACGGCGCCTCCACCTGCTGCACCCGGACGTCGAAGATCAGGGTGGAGTTGGCCGGAGCACCCGCGAAGAGCGGCGGACGCGCGGGGAGCGCCTGGGGGCCGTACCCCAGCCCGGGGGGAACGATCAGCCGCCGCTGCCCGCCGGCCTTCATCCCGATCAGCCCTTCCTCGAAGCCCGGGATGAAGCGCTCGCCCGCGCGTCCCAGCACGAAGGTGAGCGCCTGGCCGGCCTCCAGGCTGTCGACCACGGCGCCGCCCTGCACCATCAGGACGTAGCGCAGGCTCACGCCCCGGCACGTCTCCAGGGCAGGCCCGGTTCCCGCCTGCAGTTCCAGGTAGCGCAGCCCGCTGGCGGTGGTCACCGTGTCGCCGTTGGTGCGAGCCACGGAGGTGGTGATCTCCTCGCACTGCGGGACGAGCGGGTCGTTCTCGCAGGCGGCGGTGACGGCGCACAGGGCCGCGAAGGCAACGAAGTACGGGGCTCGCATGGGTCCTCGGGGGAAACGAAGAAGTGGAAGGGGCGCCCGGGGCGCAGGCCCGATCATGGACGCCAGAACCGGGCCGGAGGCCGGGGCACGCTCCTCGCAACGGCGTGCGTCCGCAAACCGCCAGCCTGCAAGGGAACGAATGAACCGACCGCCCGTCAATACTCCGAGCCCCCCGGTGCGCGCCGCCGCGCCCCGCCACTACCACCTGATCGGCATCGCCGGCACCGCCATGGCCTCGCTGGCCGGGCTACTGCGCGCCGCCGGCCACACGGTCACGGGCTCGGACGAGAACGTCTACCCGCCCATGTCCGACCAGCTCCGCGAGCTGGGGATCCGCTACGCCGAAGGATACGGCGCGGCCAACCTGGAGCCGCGCCCGGATTGGGTGGTGGTGGGGAACGCCATCTCGCGCGGCAACGAGGAGCTGGAGGCGGTGCTGGACCGGCGCCTCCCCTACACCTCGGCCGCGGCCACCATCAAGGAAGAGTTCCTCCGCGCCCGCATGCCGCTGGCGGTGGGGGGGACGCACGGAAAGACCACCACCACCTCGCTGCTGGCGTGGGCGCTGGAGTCGGCGGGGCTCAACCCGTCGTTCCTCATCGGCGGCGTGGCGGAGAACTTCGGGACCTCCTTTCGCCTCACCGACTCGCCGTGGTTCGTGATCGAGGCCGACGAGTACGACACCGCGTACTTCGACAAGGGGCCCAAGATGTGGCACTACCTCCCCTACGCGGCCATCGTCAACAACGCCGAGTTCGATCACGCGGACATCTACCGCGACGAGGAGGCGTACCGCTTCGCCTTCGCGCGCTTCATCAACCTGGTGCCCCGCAACGGGACGCTGGTGGCCGGGTGGGACTCGCCGATGGTGCGCGACCTGGCCCCCAAGTCGTTCGCGCCGATCGAGTCGTTCGGCTACGTGGAGGGCGAGGTCTCCGGCGGCCGCGAGCACCCGCGCTGGACGGCGCGCGACGTGGAGTTCGGGCCGGATGGGACGCGCTTCACCGCCGTGCACGACGGCGAGGAGTGGGGCGTGGTGGAGACGCCGGTGACGGGCGCCATCAACGTGCGCAACATCCTGGCGGTGATCGCCGTCGCCGATTTCATCGGCGCCGACCGCGCCGGGGTGCTCGAGGGGCTGCGCACCTTTCGCAGCGTCAAGCGGAGGATGGAGGTGCGCGGCGAGGCGCGCGGCGTCACGGTGGTCGACGACTTCGCACACCACCCCACGGCGGTGCGCGAGACGATCGAGGCCATCCGCCAGCGCTTCCGCGGCCGGCCGATCGTGGCCGTCTTCGAGCCGCGCTCGTACACGGCGCAGCGGCGCGAATTCCAGGACTCGTACCGCGACGCCTTCGCCGCGGCGGACCGGGTGGTGCTTGCTGGGCTCTTCCACCCCGAGCGCTACACCGAGGACACCGCGCTCAACCCCAACGAGCTGGTGGCCGCGTGGCGCGCCGCCGGCAAGCCCGCGGACTTCATTCCCGACCCCGACGAGATCGTCCGCCGCCTGGTGCCCGAGCTCAAGGGGAGCGAGGTGGTGCTGGTGATGAGCAACGGCGGCTTCGGCGGCATCCACGGCAAGCTGCTGGACGCCCTCGCCGGCTGACGCAACACTTTCACGGACAGAAGCGGGGCTCCCGGACCATTCGGGAGCCCCGCCGCGCTTGCCGCGAACGCCGGCATTAGGCCAACATGTGGAGGGGCGCCCAAGGCATTCATCCGCAACGATTTACGTTTACGGCCGGCACTTGACGAACCGGCCCCCCTCCGTTAAACTGAGCCTTGTTCAGTAGCAGATGGAGCGCTGAGCATCCTACCCGCTTCCGCCTTCCCAAGCCCCTTCGCGGGGCTTCCATCTCCTCTCTGGGAAGGAAGAAGTTGCCGGCGTCCGCCGGCTGAACCCCCCTGTTTCGAGAGATCCCATGAAGCGTGCTGCGCCTTTCCTCCTTGCCGGTCTCTTTGGTCTGGGTGCCTGTTCCGATCTGAACCCCGTGGACTCGGCGCGTGACGCGCTCTCGCCGGGCGGCGTCAAGCTCAACGAGACCGCCGCCGACGCGCACGACATCGTGCCGGGGCACATCATCGTCCGCTTCCGTCCGGGCGCCGCGCGCTCGGAGATCGCGCAGCAGCACCGCGCGAACAAGAAGCGCGACATGCTGCTGGAGCGTACGGAGGTGCTGGAGGTGGAGCCGGGGCAGGAGGCGGCGATCGCAGCGCAGCTCTCGAAGAATCCGAACGTGGAGTTCGCCGAGCCGGACTACATCACCCGCGTCGGGCCGTGCGAAGTGTCCACCGCGTGCAACCTGCCGGACGGGCAGTTCTTCCACTACAAGTGGGACCTGCACAACACCGGGATGGTGCTGACGCAGGCCACCGGGAAGATCGACGCCGACATCGACTGGTCGGAGACCTTCGACCACCTCGGCGGCAACAGCTTCGCGGGCTCGGCCGTGATCGGCGTGCTGGACACCGGCATCCGCCCGACGCACCAGGCGTTCGCGGGCAAGATCCTGGGCGGCCGCCGCTTCCTCAACGACGGCGTGGCGGTCACGAACTACCTCGACGACCACAGCCACGGCACGCACGTCGCCGGGATCGCGGCGGGCATCGGCACCGCGGCGGTGCCGGGGGTCGGGTACGGAAAGAACATCAAGCTGCTCGTGGGCAAGGTCTGCAACTCGGCGGGAACCTGCCCGAACTCCGCGACGGCCGACGGCATCGTCTGGATGGCCGACAACGGCGCGAACGTCATCAACATGAGCCTCGGCAGCTTCGGCGGTAACCCGGACGGCAGCGGTTCCGCCGCCCAGCAGACCGCGCTTCGCTACGCCGCCAGCAAGAATGTTCTGCCGGTGTGCGCCACGGGCAACGACGACAACAAGCCGACCAACGGCTACGCCGGCGGCGTGGGCTACCCGGCCCGCTTCCCGGAGTGCATGGCGGTGGGCGCGACCGGCTGGAGCGACACCAAGGCGAGCTACAGCAACTACGGCCCGCAGATCGAGATCTCCGCGCCGGGTGGTGACGGCAACGCGCTGGGAACCGGCAACAGCCTGATCCTGGCCGCGGTGCAGACGGGCGACGGGAGCTACAACTGGAAGGCCGGCACGTCGATGGCCACCCCGCAGGTCGCCGGCCTCGCCGCGCTGCTGTGGGCGACGGGCACCCGCGACGCGAACGCGATCCGGCAGCGCCTGAAGGAGACCGCCGACGACGTGGAAGCTCCGGGCTGGGACAACCGCACGGGCGCCGGCCGCATCAACGCCTACCGCGCCATCACGGGGCTGAACCCGAATGCGGCGCCGGTGGCCACCCCGGTGAACGCGTCGACGGGCAGCAAGGGCGTCGCGATGACGTTCGACGGCACCGCTTCGTACGACCCGAACGGCAAGGCGATCAAGAGCTACGCGTGGAACTTCGGTGACGCGGCCTCGGCCTCGAACACCGCCACGACGGCGCAGGCGAGCCACACCTACATGCGCGCCGGCAGCTACAGCGTGTCGCTGACGGTGGTGGACGCCGCGAACCTCACGAGCACCACCACGAGCACGGTGGTGATCGCGAACATCGCCCCGAACGTCTCGGCCTTCTCCGGCGCGACGCTCCTGCCGGGCGAGAGCTACGCCGCCGCCGGCTCCTTTGCCGACGCGGACCCGGACCAGTGGACGGCGACGGTGAACTACGGCGACGGCACCGGGCTGAACCCGCTGGCGCTGAGCGGCCAGAGCTTCTCGCTGAGCCACACCTACACTGCCGCCGGCACCCACACGGTCAACGTGACGGTGCAGGACAACGACGGCGGCTCGGGCAGCGGCACGGCGACGGTCACCGTGCTGACGGCGCAGCAGGCGATCTCCGCCACGCTTCTCAGCGCGGTCGCCGGCCTGGACCAGTCGGCCTCGTTCTCCGCACCGTTGCGCAACGCGCAGGCCTCGCTTGACCGAGGCAACCTGGCCGCCGCCAACGGCCAGATGCGCGCCTTCCTGAACCACGTGGAAGCGACGGTGCGCAGCGGACAGCTCCCGGCCTCGACCGGCACCGAGCTGACGGCAGCCGCCAACCGCATCCTCGCCAGCATGAACCGCTAGTCTCGATGTAAAGGCGGGGGCACGCGCCCCCGCCTCTGGTCGAACAGCAGCCGCCCCTTCTCCGATGCCTGGAGAGGGGGCGGCTTGCGTTTGGGGGGGCCCTCACCCCCAGCGTCGCTCCGCGACGCATCCCCCTCCCCCAAAACTGCCTGGGGGAGGGGGAAGGGGTGCCGCTCGCGGGGGGATTTCTATCGGGTTCGGACTGATTGCGCGGTTCTCGAGCCGGCTTCAGCCGCCTTCGCGTAGTTCCAGCCGGGGGCTTCAGCCCCCGGTGCCGTTGCGGCGCCGGCTCCGTGTGGCGCCCGCCCTCACCCCCCGCGCGTGGCGGGCCGCTCCCAGTCACGCAGGTGGTTCAGGAGGTAGTCGATCCCGAACACGTGGCGGCGGTGGTCGCTGTCGCCGCGGAAGACGACGGCGCTCCAGCCGCGCATCCCCGTGGGCGTGTAGTGGCGGCCGTTCATGGTCAGCTTCTGGCCGGAGATCGCCTTGATGAGCACCTGCTCGTAGCGGCTCCGCGACAGCTCGCGCTCCGGGAACAGGTTGTCCCAGGTGCATAGGCGGCCCACGTCGCCGTACTCCTCCGGCCGGTCGTCCAGGTCCAGGAGGGAGGGCGCGCGGCCCCGCATCACCGAGCCGATCAGGCGGAAGGTGAACGGGTCCGAGATCCGCCGGATCGGGTGCCAGAAGTGCTTCACCGTGAGCCCCGCGATCGCGCGCAGGCTCAGCTTCCGCCCGTCGCGCGAGCTCCAGACGGGCGCGTCCACGTCCGACTGGAAGGGGTTCAGGGGAAAGGTGTCGTAGCGCGCCAGCCACCCCTTCCGCGACGTGTGCGGCATGGGACGGTAGCCGCTGATCACGGGAAGGCTCATCCGCTCCAGCATGTCCAGCTCGAACGACGGCCAGGTCATCACCTCGCGCACGATGCCGGCGATCAGCGTCCCCGTGGCGATCATCAGCGACGCGCTGGGGGTGAAGTCGGCCGTGATTTCGATGCGGTCGCCGCGCGGGCGCACGCCCACGCCCGTGGAGCGGCGGTTGGCGGCCAGCATCATCACCGGCGCGGGGAGGATGTACGAGAGGAGGAGCGCCAGCTTGTGCACCGTGCGGCTGCGCCCCTGCTCCGCGCGCGGCAGCTCGAACGAGACGTTGTAGTGCGTGCTGAACCCCACCAGCTTCACCTCTCGCTGCTCGCGCCGCTCCCAGGCGTCCAGCTCGCCGCGCAGGTAGAGGATGCTCTCCCACAGCGACCGCCCGGCGCGCGCCGCGCACCCGCGCTCGATCTCGATGACCGGGGTCGCCACCTCGATGACCCCCGTGTCGAAGTACACCGCGCCCCCCGTGGGGAGGTGGTACGAGGTGCCGACGCGGTGCATCAGGTCGCCGCGCACGAAGGCACGCGGGTCGCCGAACACGTCCTCCGGGCGCACCTGCTCGCCGTCCACCAGCACCGAGAACTCCGCCTCCATCCCGATCGCGGCAAGCTCCAGGCGGTCCGTACCGGCAGCGCCCTTGGCCGACGTCCCGGCGCCTTTCTTGTTGTCTGTCGTCATCGCGCCCCAACCTCGGCAAATTCCGCGTCATGGCCGGGCACCGGCCCGGCTTCCTCCTCCCCCGGCGCGTCCGAGGGAACCACCACCGTGTAGCCCAGGTCCAGGTGGAGCTGGTCGTCCGTCTCGCCAACCCCGTGCCCCCACGGCAGGGCGCGTATCCCCGGGAGCAACTTTTCCGCGATCTTCCCGTAACGGGTGATCGTCCGGTCGTCGTCCAGCCAGTCGTCGCCGATGCGGTAGATGTTGGCCGCCGTCCCCCACAGGTGCGGCGACGCGTGCCCGGAGAGGCGGTGCGCCGGCGAGCGGTACCCGCCGTTGGCCGCCACGTGCACGTACGTCCCCACCTCCTGCCGAAACAGCTCCAGGTACGCGGCCAGCAGCGACACCGCGCACGGGATGTAGCGGGGCCACGAAGCGCGCAGCAGCTCCGTTTCCCGCACGTCCACGTTGATGAATTCCCAGAGCTGGAAGTGCGGGGCGAGCTGCGTGTCCAGCGCCACGTCCCACGACGGGATCTCGTAGAAGAAGCGCGGCAGCCGCCGCACGCGCCGCGACCGGTCCCGCATCAGCTCGCCGGGGCGCAGCACGGCTCGGTACTCGGCGCCCAGCGTAGTCCCGTCCACCATCTTCAGCACCGTCGCGTCAGGCATTCTTCTTCCCCGCGGCGGTCAGGTGGTTGTACACGGCGCGCGAGATGCGGGCGATGGTGTCCTGCCGCCCGCTGGCGCCCGGCTCCCACTCCGTCAACACGGTGATCACGTACGGCTTGCGGCCGGGGAGGTATACGACGGCCGTGTCGTGCGCCACCGTGGAGATCTCCCCCGTCTTGTTGGCGACCTTGGCCCCGTCCGGCACCCCCGCGGGAATGCCCCTGCGGAACTCCTGCTCGTGCATGATCTCCAGCATCCGCGCGGAGGCCTCCACCGAGAAGGCGGTGCCCTCCTCGATGTGGCGCAGCGTCTTCACCATGCCGCGCGCGGTCACCCGGTTGCTGATCCCGGCGTCGAAGGCGTCGTTGTCCTCCACTCCGCGCGCCAGCTCCACCCCGTCGATCTCCAGCTCCTTGACGGATGCGCGCAGGTCGTCCAGCCCCACCAGGTCCACCAGCAGGTTGGTGGCGAGGTTGCTGCTGGTGACGATCATGTGGAAGCACAGCTCGTCCACCTTGAGCGTGCGCCCGAGGTGCTGGGGAACCACGGCGTTGGCGTCGCGCGCGGCCTCCACGCGGAACGGCTGGCGGTTGGCCACGCTCAGGAAGCGGTTCCGCACGTGCACCCGGCTTTCGCGCGCGAGCCGGCCGCGGTGGATGGCGCCGAACACCCCCACCAGGATCGGCACCTTGATGGTGCTGGCCGCGTGGAACCACTCGTCGCCCTGGTAGTCCCACCAGCCGCGGGTGTGGTAGTCGAACATGCAGCACGCCACCCGCTCGGCGCCCGCGTCCCTGCCAATCTGCTCGACCCGCGCCTTCAGGTCTTCCGGGTCTGACGTCTCTGCCATGGGTAAGGTTGGGGTGTTCCTCGTGCGCCGGAGATCCGGTGCCGCATGAGGACGGCGCCCGGCGCGCAACCCGCGCGGCAACGCAGGACTCGCGCCAGCGGGCGGTCACGGGTGTCTGCGGATTCTCGGGCGCAACTGGGCGCGCGGCCACGACCATTGTAAACTATTGGCGTGAGGGGATTGCGGGCGCACTTTTAGTTCTGCCGACAAGAGCACCCCGGTCGTACGGCCGGTCCGCTAAACCGCCGGGGTCTCCTCACCGGGCCAGCCCGGTTGCCGAAGCTGCGTGGCGGCCACCTTCCCGCGCTCCGTCGTTATGGACCGGTGTGCCTCCCTGGACACCCTATTCCGTCCAAACACCCATGCATCTGCCCTTCGAGCGCATTCGCATCCTGGCAGTCGCCACTCTGCTCCTGTCCGCTGTGGCGTGCGCCGCGCTCCCTCCCACGGTGCCTCGCCCGAGCCCCCCGCCCGCCGCGGACACACTTGCGTCGCTGGTGGCCGGCCGAAACAGCGCCTGCGCCCTGACGACTTCGGGCGACGCCTACTGCTGGGGCGAGACGGGCGGTGAAGCGCTGGTGCGCGACGGTGCCGCCTTGCGGCTCTCCGGCCCCGGCGGGGATCGGTTGGAGCTGCGAGCCGTCTCCACGCACGGCAACGTGGTGTGCGGAATTACCCGCGCAGGCACGCTTCAGTGCTCCGGGCTCGGTGAGCGGATGTGGGGGCAGGTAGCCTGGGACTCCACTCCACGGCAGTGCAGCGCGCTACGCTGCCTCCCGCTTCACCCCACCAATGGCCTCGCACTCCCGCCGGGGCCCCTCCGGTCCGTCGCGGTCGGCTGGAGGTTCGTGTGCGTGCAGGGGGCGGGGGTGGACACGTACTGCTGGGGCGCCAACGATCGTGGGCAGCTGGGCAGTGGCGAGGTGGTAGAGAGCGAGCCGCCGCCACTGATGCGCCCTGAGCGCGTTGTCGGGGGGCACCGTCTGGCCGGCGTGGCGGCCGGGTCGTTCCTGGGGTGCGGCGTGGTGGAGGCTGAAGGCGAGGTGTGGTGCTGGGGCTACGGCTACCACGCGGCTCCGGAAGACACGGCCGTGCGCGCATGTCGCCCCGGGTCCAGCCAATATCCCGAGCCCTGTGAACGGCCGGAGCCGGTGCGGGTGCGGGTCGATTCGGCCGGCGGGTGGATGCGCGCCGGCGAGGCGCGCTTCGCCCGCGTAGCCGTGCACGGGACGCTCGTCTGCGCTCTTTCCGAAGATGGAGTCGTACACTGCTGGGGTGACAACTACCGTTGTGGACTGGGCCGGTGCCGTGCCCCCGCTTCGGCCGTGGCGCGCCCGGTGCCTCTGGCGGGGCGTGCGGTGGACGTGGGTGTGGGCGACCGGCATGCATGTGCGCGCACCGCGGACGGCCGCATCTTCTGCTGGGGCGACAATTCTCATGGGCAGCTGGGATCACTGGTGTCTGCCAACGCGGGACCAGACGGGCTGCCCCCGGACTACTCGCGCGAAAAGGACGACGATCCGGGTCCGGGCGCGTCCGGCGACATCTGCTTCAACGGGGGCCTCTGCTCGCCCGCCCCGGTGCAGGTGTCGCCGGAGCGGCGGTGGGACGCGCTCGTAGTCTCCAGCTCGCGTGCGTGCGGGCTTTCCCGGGATGACGGTCGCATCCGCTGCTGGGGCGGCGCCGAGACGATCGCCCTCGGCGGAGTGAAGCTACGTGAGCGGTGCCGGAACCGGAGTCGGCAGTACCCGGATGTCACCTGCCAGGCGACGCCCGTGGAGGTGCCGGGCCTTCCCTCCTTCGCCGCACGCGCGACCGCGCCGCCGCACGCGCCGCGCACGTCCGCGGCGCAGGTCACCGTGAGCCGCCGCGAGGTGCGTGTAGTCTTCCCTCCGGAACCCGATGCCGCTCTGGGGTGGAGCGCCCGCGAGGCGGCGCGGTTCACCGGGTATGTCTGGAGTGTGCTCGTACGGGGGGTGGAAGCGCCGCTGAGCATCGGCCTGCGGGTGCAGCCCCGCGACGGGCAGCCGAGGGCGTTTCGCTCGCTGGAGGAACTGGTGGCGACTGACTCACCGGCGGTGTGCGGCGCCGGAATGGGGGCCCGGTGCGACGGGGATTCCTTGCGCGCGTTCGTGGACGGCGGCCGCGTGGTGATCTCGCTCCGCGACAGCGCGCAGGTGGCGCGGCTCTTCGGGATGCGCCCGCCTCGGGTGGCTGTGCACGTAGGACGCCCCGGCCAGCCGTTCAGCTTGCGCTCCGACAGCGTGGACGTGCGCTACGTGGAGCCGCAGGTCGCTCATCCGGACGCTGCGGCCCAGGCCGCGTCCGCCGCGGCGAGGCGGCGCTCCCAGGCATCTATAACCAGGATTTACCATACGATCCACGGACGTAGTGAGCGGACGACCCTATGGGTGGCGGTCGGCGATTCGGTGCCGCTCAGGGTGACCGAGACCACGTGCCGCTACGATGTGTGCACGGGGGGCATGGAAGGAGTGGCGAACTCCGGCTGGAGCATCGTGGGGCCAGGGGTCGCGCGTCTTGTTCCCAAGAGCCACGACAGCACATCGAGCTTCATGGACGACTTCGGTCCAAAGGCGCATCTGGTGGGGGTGCGCCCCGGCCGCACGCGCGTCCGGGTCGTGGGTCTCACCAGCGGGTCGGACACGGTGCCGAGCACACTGCCCCCGCCGCGCGAACTGGAGGCCGAGGTCCGGGTGACACACCCGATCATGCGCGTGGAGTTGCTCCCAGCCGACACCCTGGCAGTTGTAGGGACCCCGCTCCCTGTGCGCGTGCGGGTGGTGGATGCGCACGGCGGCGTGGTGCAGGATGCGCTCGTGCGGCTCACGATCGCCCACGGAACGTACACCGAACTCCGAGATATTACGGGAGCTGGCGAGCTGGTCTTCCGTGCGCCGGGGATACACGTCGTGGCCGCGGAGTTCGGGAACCGGAAGGCAGAGATGCGGGTCACCGTGCGTAGCCCGCCGTGAGGCGCGGGGGGAGCCCCGGCGAGCACGATCTGCGATACGTCAGGCCTCCCCAAGTAGAACGCGTGCGCAATACGCCTGCACAGCCATCCGGCAAACCCAGCGGTGGTTGGAATAGAACCGGGGCCGGCGATGATCGCCGGCCCCGCTGCTTGTCCCCTATCCACCGCCCGTCCTACACCCCGGCCGTCTCCACCATCCGCGCGGGGTAGTGCGACTCCACGTAGTCGTCCAGGATGCGCATGAACTCCTCGGCGATGTGGTCGCCGCGGAGGGTGACGGTGTGCTCGCCGTCAACGTAGACGGGGGCCTTGGGCTCCTCAAAGGTGCCGGGGAGGGAAATGCCCAGATTGGCGCGCTTCGACTCGCCGGGGCCGTTCACCACGCACCCCATCACCGCCACCTTCATCTCCTCCACGCCGGGGTGCGTGTCGCGCCAGACGGGCATCTGGTCGCGCAGGTAGCCCTGGATGTCCTCGGCCAGCTTTTGGAAGTAGGTGGAGGTGGTGCGCCCGCAGCCGGGGCAGCTCGTCACCTGCGGGGTGAAGGAGCGCAGCTCCAGCGACTGGAGGATCTGCTGCGCCACGTGCACCTCCTCGGTGCGATCGCCGCCCGGCTTGGGGGTCAGCGAGACGCGGATGGTGTCGCCGATCCCCTCCTGCAGCAGGATGCTGAGCCCCGCGGCGGAGGCCACGATCCCCTTGGTCCCCATCCCGGCCTCGGTGAGCCCCAGGTGCAGCGGGTAGTCGCTGAGCGGAGCGAGCATCCGATAGACCGCCACCAGGTCCTGCACCCCGCTCACCTTGGCGGAGAGGAGGATGCGGTCGTGGGGCAGGCCCAGCCGCTCGGCGGTGGCGGCGGAGCGCATGGCGCTCTCCACCATCGCCTCCATCATCACCGTCTTGGCGTCCTTGCGCGCGTGCTCCGGGCGGGCGGCGTTGAGGTCCATCAGCTCGGTGAGGAGCGCCTGGTCCAGCGATCCCCAGTTGACGCCGATGCGCACCGGCTTGCCGAACTCGATGGCGCGCTCCACGATGGCCGCGAAGTTCTCGTCGTGGCGCTTGGCCCCGACGTTCCCGGGGTTGATGCGGTACTTGCTGAGCGCGCGGGCGCAGTCCTCGTACTTGTGGAGGAGGATGTGCCCGTTGTAGTGGAAGTCGCCCACGATGGGGACTTCGACGCCGCGCATGCGCAGGAACTCGACGATGTGCGGGACGGCGGCGGCGGACTCCTCGTTGTTGACGGTCACCCGCACGATCTGGCTCCCCGCGCGCCAGAGCGCGGCCACCTGCCGCACCGTTCCCTCGATGTCGGCCGTGTCCGTGTTCGTCATCGACTGCACCACCACCGGGTGCGCGCTCCCCACGAGCACGCCGCCCACGCTGGCGGTGACGGTCGGTCTGCGCCTGTATGCCATCATCGGGTCTTGAGAGATCGGCTGAGTGTGCCTCGCGAAACGCCCTAAATCTAACGCTCCGGGGTGGTTGGGGGAATGCGTGCGCCGCCCGCCGCCCGCGCCGTGAACCGGCGGGGCGGAGAGCGGCGCGGGGATCTCGCAAGGAACGCGGGCTATTCCTGCCGCAGCGACGCAGCCGGCTCGATGCGGGTGACCCGGCGGGCGGGAAGGTAGCACGCCGCCAGCGCGACCAGCGCCAGGCTGCACGCCGCGGTGGCGAGCGCCAGCGGATCGGCCGGCGTGACGCCCACCAGCACGCCGCGGATCGCCCGGCCCATGAGGTACACGCCCGGAAGGCCCACCAGCACTCCCAACAGGATCAGCCCCGCCCCTTCGCGGAGCACCATCCCGACTACCCTGCGGTGGTCCGCGCCCAGCGCCAGCCGCACCGCCAACTCGTGCCGTCGCCGGCTGACGGAGCCCGCCACGACGCCGAACAGGCCGATCGCGGCAAGCAGAAGCGCGCCCAGCGAGAAGCCGCCGATCAGCACCGCGCCCACCCGCTGCTGACGGAGCGAGTCGGCCACCCGCTGGTCCATCGTGCGGAAATCGGTGACCGCGAGCCCCGGATCGATCCGGGCCACGGCCGCGCGCGCATCGGGGGCGAGGCTCGCCGCGTCGCGCTTCGTGCGGAGGGCGAAGAAGAGCACTCGCTCGGGGTACTCCTCGTAGCGCCAGTACACCTGGGGGCGCCCGTCCTGGTGGACGTCGTACTGGCGCGCGTGATTCACCACGCCCACCACCCGGGCCGAGTCACCCATCATGTGAAGCGTCGCCCCGATGGGGTCGCGGCCGGGGAAGAAGCGCTCGGCGAGGATCCGGTCGATGATCACCTCGCGTCCCGCGGCTCCACCCGCGGCGCCGAACCCGCGCCCCGCGACGAAGCGGATCCCCATCGCCTCGAAGTAGCCTCCCCACGTGACCACAAGGTCCACCATCGGCTCGTCCAGGTCTTCGTTGCCCGTGTTCCCCGGCGCGCCAGGAAAGGCGATCCCCCGCTGATCCGCGCCCGCGGAGAGCGGAAGCGCCTGCGTGGCGCCCACCGCCGTCACCCCGGGGAGGGTGGAGAGCTCCTGCTGGATGCGCGCGAGCGCCGCGAAGACAGGGGGGGGCGAGTCGTAGGTGCCCGCGGGGAGAGGAACCTTGAAGGCGAGCACCCCGGACGGCTCGAAGCCCGGCTCCGCGCGCAGGAGCCGCTCGAAGCTCCGTGTCACCAGCCCGCCGGCGCTCAGCAGCACCAGCGAGAGCGCGACCTGGAGCACCACCATCCCGCGCCGCATGCGGCCGTGCCCGCCACCGCCGCCGCGCACGGCCGCGTTCCGCATGAGCCCGGCGAGCTTCATCCGCGTGGTGGCGACGGCGGGATAGGCGCTGGCGGCAACGCCCAGCCCCGCGCCGATCAGCGTCACCGTCAGGGCAATGCGCCAGTCCACCGCGATCGCGTCCCGCAGCGGCAGATCGTCGGGGGCGATCGCTACCAGCGCGCGCGTTCCCCACACCGCGGCGAACGCTCCGCACGCCCCTCCCAGCGCGCCCAGGATCCCGCCCTCCAGCAGGGTCGCGCGGGCGAGGGCCCCCGGGTGGGCACCCAGCGCGCGAGAGATGGCGAACTCCCGCTCCCGCTGCGCCGCTCTGACCAGCAGAAGGGTGCCCACGTTCACCCCCAGCACGACCACCAGCAGCACGCCGGAGAGGGCCAGGGCGATCAGCGCCGGCCGCACGCGCGAGACCAGGTCGTCCTTGAGGCCGATGGCACGCAGGCGGAGTCCCTGCGCCTCGAAGTCGCGGCGATCCACCACCGATCCCACGGCACCCACTGCCGCCATCACCGTGGCGGGAGGCGTTCCAGGGCGCGCGCGGATCAGCCCGCCGTACGAACCCGCGTCCGGGTCGGTGGAGGCGAGATGAAGATCCAGGGTGGTGTAGGCGTCGGCGCGCTCCGCGGGGCCGGCCCCGGCGCTCCGCGCGAAGCGGAAATCGCGGCCCATCACACCGATCACGCGATAGGGCTGGCCGTCCAGCCGAACCTCCCGGCCGATCACGCCGCGGTCGGCGCCGAAGTGGTCGCGCCAGAGATTGTGCCCCAGCACGATGGTCGCGGGCCGCCCCGGCCCGAACTCGTTCGACGTGAAGCCTCGTCCAAGCGCGGGCTTCACCCCGAGCAGGGGAAAAAGCCCCGGAGAGGAGGTCATCAGTGCGATCTCACGAGGCTCTCCGCCCCGCGAGTTCGTGAGCGTGGCTCGATTCCGATCCAGCGCCACCGCGCCCTCGACGACGCCCTTCGCCTTCGCCAGCTCCACGACATCGGTTCCGCCAAGCCATCCCCGGTCCAGCCCGATCCACGTGTAGTCGCGCCACACGACGTACAGATCCTCCGCCTGGCGGTAGGGAAGCGGGGCGAGGAGCACGCGGTCCACCACCGCGTACACCGTGGCGAAGGCGCCCAGCCCCACCGTCAGCAAGCCCACCATTGACAACGTGAACACCGGCGCGCGCGTCAGGCGGCGCACCACCAGCTGCGCGTCGCGGCCGAAGCTTCCGTTGCGCGGCACCCCGCGCGCCGGGCGCACCTGCTCCGCGAAGCCGTTGCGAAGCGAATCCGCCAGGGCCCGCAGCCACACCCACACGAGGGCGCCCCTCCCCCCGTCGCGCAGTGCCGCACGGCAGCGGTCGCGGTACGCTTCCACCACCGCGTCGCCCATCTCGTCGCGGAAGTCGGAGGGGTAGAGCCTCATCAGGAGCCGGACCCATCGATCCGAAAACTTGAGCCAGCGCGTCTCGCTCATGTCGCCACCCCGTCCAGCAGCCCGCCGAGCCGGGCCGCGCGCATCAGCGCGGCCAGCCGCCTGGCCTCGGCGCGGGCGACCTGGAGCCCCAGCTCGGTGATCCGGTAGTAGTTCCGCCGCTCGTCGGCCGCGTCCGGCGCCTCGCGCCGCTCGGACGGGACGATCATCCCCTGCTCCTGCATTCGCCGCAGCGCGCGGTACAGCGTCCCCACGTCCGGAACGATGATCGCGCGGCGCGCCTCCGCGTCCTGGATGATCCCGTAGCCGTGGCGCTCCCCCGCCGCCACGCTCAGCAGGATGTCGAACTCCACGGGCCGCAGCGGCAGAAACCGCTCGACGGGCAGTTGCCGGTCCATTCCCATGTACGGCCTCCGAATCGATGGGCATCACATGCGTGGTGCATATATGCGTGACGCATCTAGTCGTGTCAAGGGAGCTCAGACGCAGGGACCGGGGGCCGCCGCGTGCAACGTCGTACTGTTTGGCGTGCTGATCGGGCGGAATCGCACGTTTACCTGTCCGGCGGGGTCACCTCCCACACGCGGACGGTGCTGTGCGCGCCGGTGGCGGGGTCACTGATCTCGTCGCGGCGGTCGATCTCGGCGGTGCGCCAGCCGGCGGCGTACATGCGGTTGCGGAACTCTGAGAGATAGACGCGCCCTGGATCCGCGATAAGCGCGCGCCCGCCGGGCGCCACCACGTGCGGCAGGAGCGCCGCGAGAATGTCCGCGTTGCGCATCTCGTACAGCACGTCGGCGGCGATCACCAGCGGGTACCGCTCGGCCTCGGGAGGCTTGCGCCAGTCGAGCAGGGCGGTGCGCAGGGGGCCGAGGCCGTTGCGCCGCGAGTTGACGGACGCGAAGCGGAGTGCGTCATCATACCAGTCGGTCGCCAGCACGTCGGCGCCCAGGTGGCGCAGGGCGAGCGCGGGGAGGGCCACGCCGCACCCCAGCTCCAGCGCCGCGGGCTCGGCGGGCGGCGCGTCGAGCAGGTGGCGGGCGAGGATGCGTGCCGAGGGCCACAGGTCGGCCCAGTAGGGGAGCCGCTCGTCGTCGTCGAAATCGTCCTCCACGATCAGCTCGTCCGCGGCGCGCGGCATGATGAGGTCCACGCGCCACCCCTCGTGCTCGAACGTCTCCTCGCGGACGGCGAAGCGGCGGCGCAGATCGGCCTCTCTGGGCGACAACTGTTTCCTCCGCGATGCATGGCGAGCTTGCTCCCGCGCGGCGGCGGGGACTACCTTTCCGTTTCCGGGCCGGGAGCTTCGCGCCCCGGTGCCGCTCCGTCAACCCGCGAGAGATCCGGCATGGTCCAGCGGCGCTCCTTCGAAGGCCGGATCCGCCGAGCGCTGGTCCTCTTCTCCGTGCTCCCCTCGCTCGCGCTGCTGGCGGGCGGCACCTACGTCGTGCTGCGCACCGCCGCCCTCAGCGACTCGGTGGCGGCATGGGAGCGCGTGGGGGAGAGCGGCGGCTCGCTGATCCGCGCCGCCGAGGCATCGCGCGACCCCGCCATCGCCGCCGCGGCCCGCACGCACCGCGCGGAGCTGGAGGCGTCGGTCACCAACGCGCGCCGCTGGGAGTGGGTGCTGCGCCGCGCGGTGGTGTGGCTCGCGGTGGCCGGGGCGCTGGCGGGGCTGGTGCTGGCGGCGATGGCGGCGCGCGCGGCCCGGCGCATGGGGCGGCGCCTCTACCAGCCGGTCGAGGAGCTGGTGGGGTGGGCGGGGCTCGTCGCTCGCGGCCAGGCGCTCCCCGCCGACGACGAGGGGCGGCAGGGGCACGACGAGTTCGGGGTGCTGCGTGACGCCTTCCGCACCATGGCGCGCGAGCTGGACGAGGCCCGCGCCCGTGAGCTCGAAGCGGAGCGGATGCGGACCTGGGTGGCGATGGCCCGCCGGGTGGCGCACGAGCTCAAGAACCCGCTCACCCCCATCCGCTTCGCCCTGCGCACGCTGGAGCGCGGCGGCGCCGGCACCCCCGCCGAGCGCGAGGCGCTGGAGACGCTGGGCGAGGAGAGCGCTCGGCTGGAGGAGCTGGCCCGCTCCTTTGCCCAGTTCGGCCGCCTTCCCGAGGGGCCGCAGAGCGAGGTGGACCTGCGCGAGCTGCTGGAGTACCTCCTCCGCACCCACCTCCCCGCCGGCTCGGAGCCGCGGCTGCGCCTGCCGGTGGAGCTGCCGATGGTGCGCGGCCACTACGACGCCCTCAGCCGCGCCTTCGCCAACCTCCTCCTCAACGCGGGCGACGCGGTGGGGGCGGATGCGGCTCCCGGATCGGTGCAGGTGGTGGCGCGCGCGGCCGAGGGGTGGGTGGAGGTGCGGGTGCTGGATGGAGGCCCCGGCATTCCGCCCGAGAACCTGGAGCGCATCTGGGAGCCGGACTTCACCACCAAGTCGCGCGGCACCGGCCTGGGCCTGGCGCTGGTGAAGCAGACGGTGCAGGCGCATGGCGGGCGCGTGGCCGCCCGCAACCGGCCGGAGGGCGGGGCGGAGTTCCGCGTCGTCCTTCCCCTGGCGCCCGACGCGGCGCTGGCGCACTCGGCTTGAGGAGACGATGACGCGCTTCATGAAGGAATCGCTGACCCGCGCCCTGTGTGCGGCCGCCTGGTGCGCGCCCGGCGCGGCGTGGTGGATGGCGCCCGTGCTCGCCGCTGCCACGCCGCTCGCGGGGGTTCCGTTCGTCTCCCCCGCGCCCCCGGACATGCTGATGTGCCGCCAGGGCAGCGCCCTGAACTGGTTCCGCGGCAACCTGGCGTGGCATGTGGCGCGGCAGCGGCCGGAGCTGGTGGACACGCTGATCATCATCGCGGAGTCCGAGCCCAGCAAGCGCGAGTGGGCGCGCGAGACGCTGGAGCACACGCGCCAGCCGCGCGCGCTGCGCTACCTCGCCGCGCATCCGCCCCCGCACGAGCTTCCGCCGATCATCGTGCACCCGGCCCCCTGACCCCCGCCTCATGCAATCCGTCCTGATCGTAGACGACGAGCCCAACATCCGCCGGATGCTGGGCGCCCTGCTTCGCGCGGAGGGGTACGAGGTGCGCGAGGCGGGCTCGGGACGCAGCGCCCTGGCCGAGATCCGCAACGACGAGCCGGACGCGGTGGTGATGGACCTCTACATGCCCGACGCCACGGGGCTGGAGGTGCTTCCGGAGCTCAAGAAGGCCGCGCCCGACGTGCCCGTCTTGATGATGAGCGGCCGCGCCTCCCTTTCGGACGCGGTGAAGGCCACCAAGCTGGGCGCCTTCCACTTCGTGGAGAAGCCGCTCGCCCCCGAGGCCGTCCTTCTCTCGCTGCGCTCCGCGCTGGAGCTGCGGCACGCAAAGGCGACGAACCGCGCGCTCCGCGAAGAGCTCCGCGCGCGCGACGGGATGGTGGGGCGCGCCCCCGCCATCGAGCAGGTGCGCAGCGTCATCGAGCGGGTGGCGCCCACCGATGCGCGGGTGCTGATCACCGGCGAGAGCGGCACGGGAAAGGAGGTGGTGGCGAGCGCGGTGCACGAGCGCTCGGCGCGCCACACGGGGCCGCTGGTGCGCCTCAATTGCGCCGCCATCCCGCGCGACCTGGTGGAGAGCGAGATGTTCGGCCACGAGAAGGGCGCCTTCACCGGGGCCACGGAGCGCCGCCGCGGCCGCTTCGAGCTGGCCAGCGGGGGGACGCTCTTTTTGGACGAGATCGGCGACCTCAGCTTGGAGGCGCAGGCCAAGCTCCTCCGCGCCCTGGAAGGCGGCGAGGTGGAGCGGGTGGGCGGCCACGAGCCGATCAAGGTGGACGTGCGCATCCTTGCGGCCACCAACAAGGACCTGCGAGCCGAGGTGGCGGCGGGGCGCTTCCGGGAGGACCTCTTCTTCCGGCTGCACGTGATTCCCATCCACCTCCCCCCGCTCCGTGAGCGGCGCGAGGACGTGCCGCTGCTGGCGGAGCACTTCCTGGCCCGCCACGCCGCCAACGGCCTGCGCCCCCCGCGCCTCCTTCCGGGCGCCATGGACGCGCTGGTGCGGCACCCGTGGCCCGGCAACGTGCGCGAGCTTGCGAACATCCTGGAGCGCCTCTCGATCCTCCACTCCGGCGGCGACGTGGGCCCCGCCGAGATCCGCGTCCTCCTCGCGGGCGGCGCGCCCATCGCCGGCGAAGCGGCCCCCGTCTACGTGGACGACGATGACCGCCCCCTCGCCGACCGCCTGGACGCCTACGAGCGCGACCTCCTGAACGGCGCCCTGGAAGCCGCCGCCGGCAGCGTCGCCGAAGCCGCCCGCCGCCTGCGCACGGACCGCGCGAATCTGTACCGGCGGATGCGGCGGCTGGGGATCGACAGATAAGTGCGTTAGTGCGTTAGTGCGGGACCGGAGGACAGTGGAGTTCCGACACCCCCTTTTCTGTCATCCTGAGCGAAGCGCTTCTCAGATCTCTCCCGTTGTGCGACCTTTGGCGCGGAGCGAAGGATCTACTGCGCGTGATGCGAGGCCTGCGGGTACTCACTGGTCCCCTGCTTCACCGGCTAGATCCTTCGGTCGCCGCAGGAGTGTGGGCCAAGGCCGAGGTCCGCGTGCGGCTCCCTCAGGATGACATATGGGGGGCAGCGCACTAACGCAGTTCCATTCGACGCGAAAGAGACACCTTCCCCCGCGTTCCGCGTCATTGTGACACGCTGACGGCGGCGGGTGAAATTGGTAAGCGGTTGGGCAGGAATGGGTTGCGTGGTTCCCGGCACGGGGCACGGCATCTGCCTTTGCGGAAGGTGCAAACGTGGGTCGTAGACCGGCCTTTTTCGATTCTGGAGGTACCATGCGCAGCATCTTGGCGCTCGGCATAGCCGCGGCGCTGCTGGCCGCGATTCCCGCACGCGCGCAGCAAGACACCGTTCCGCAGGAGATCGCCGCAGCCCGGCTTCCGGCCGAAGTAGCGGCAAGGGTCACCGCCTTCTTCAACGATCCCCGCACCCTCCACTTCAACGGCCGCACCCGCATCCCGGCGGACGGGACGGTGTCGGGGCCCGTGGCGGTGCTCGATGGGCCGTTCTCCGTGGCGGGGCGCGTTGATGGCGACGTGGTGGTCATCAACGGCGACCTGGAATTTCTTCCCGGAGCCGTGGTCGCCGGGAGCGTCACCGTGGTCGGCGGCCGGATCACCGGCGCGGACAGCGCGCGCGTGCAGGGGGAGACGAACGCCTACTCCGCGCCGCTTGAGTACGTCAAGGAAGGCGAGCGCCTCGTCCTCCAGGAGCCCGAGACGGTGGGCGACTCCACGGGCGAGGGCACCACGCTCCGCCCCCGCCGCGGCCGGACGCGCCTGGTGCTGGCGACGGAGGGGAGCTACAACCGCGTGGAGGGGCTTCCCATCACCTTCGGGCCGGTGGTGGAGACGCCGGGGCGCAATCCTTTCCGGCTCCGCGCGCGCGGCATCTTCCGCACCGAGGCCGAGGGACCGTACGGCGCCGAGCGCTGGGGCGGCGACGTGCTGGCGGAGCAGTTCCTCGGCGGCACGGGGCTCTTTCGCATCGGCGGCGGGGTGAGGTCGGTGGTGTCGCCCATTGAGGGGTGGCACCTCAGCAACGTGGAGAACAGCCTCTCCACCTTTGTCTTCCACCGCGACTACCGCGACTACTACGAGCGGCAGGGGTACAGCGTCTTCGCGGCGGTGGGCCCGCGGCGCTCACCTTTCTCGGCCATGCTGGAGTACCGCGCCGAGCGCCACCTTCCGCTCGCCGCGGGCAACCCGTGGACGATCTTCAACAACAACGACTCCTGGCGGCTGCAGCCCTACGCAGCCCGCGGCGACCTCAACTCGATCATCGCCAGCGTGAAGTGGGACGGGCGCAGCGACCCCGTGGACCCCTCCACCGGCTGGTACTTCGAGACGGAGCTGGAGCGCGCCGTCCGCAGCACCCTCCGCCAGCCTGAGCTCGTCTCCGTCACCGTCGGCGGCGACGATCCCATCGGCACCGTGCGTCCCGAGCGCCACTACGGGCTGTTCACGCACGGCCTGGTGGACCTGCGGCGCTACAACCGCATCAGCCCCACCGCGCGGCTCAACCTGCGCGCCATGGCAGCGGGCGGCATCGGGGACGAGTTCCTTCCGCCGCAGCGGCAGCACGCGCTGGGCGGCGAGGCGTCGCTCCCCGGCTTCAACCTGCTCTCGCTGGACTGCGCCGCGCGCGGCGAGGTGGTCCGCGTGCCCTCCGACCCCTCGCAGAACCCCGCGCCGCGCGCCTTCTACGGCGGCTACGGGTGCGACCGGGTGGTGCTGGTCCAGGCCGAGTACCGCGGCAACGTCGACCTCCACATCAACGTCGGCCGGCCGGACGGCGAGCGCGAGGACGACGGCGTGCGCCGCGTCAGCGCCCAGTGGGACGGGACGCTGGGGTGGAGCCTCTTCGCCGACGCGGCGAGCGGGTGGGGGAAGGCGCCGTGGGGCGGCGGCGTGCAGCAGGACGCGTTCGACATCGGGGCCGGCGTGCTCCTGGGCCGGCTGGGCGTGTACGCGGCCGTGCCCGTCGCCAGCGACGGGCGGTTCGTGCGGCCGAGCCGCGGGCCCAACATCTTCATCCGGCTGAACTCGCGCTTTTGACTTCGTTCCTCCGCCGGGCCCTCCCCGCGCTCCTCCTGATGCTGGGGGCGCTCGCGGATCCCGCACCGCTCCACGCGCAGCGGACGCTGGTGCTGGGCGTGGCGGGTCCGGCGCAGCAGTGGCGTCCGGTGGTGCGCGTGAACGGCGCCCTGCGCGACCGCGCCCTACGCGACGCGCTCGCCTCCGGACTCCCCATCCGCCTGCACCTCCGCGTGGAGCTCTGGCGCAAGGACGTGCTCGACCAGCTCGAGGGCTCGCAGGAGGTCTCTCTGGCCGTTCTCCGCAGCGCCCTCGACGAGGGGTACGTGCTGGAGGACGGTCGCGTGCAGCGCACCCTCCCCTCGATGGGCGCCGTGGAGGCCGCGCTGCAGGTGGCCTTCGCCCCCACCCTGCACCCGCGCAAGCGCGGCCGGTTCTACTACCTGGCCACGCTGGACGTAGAAACCCTCTCCCTCTCCGACCTGGACGACCTGCGCCGCTGGCTGCGCGGCGAGGCCCGCCCGGCCGTTGAAGGCGAGAAGCCCGTTGGCCGCGTGGTGCAGCGCGGCGTGCGCCGCATCTTCGTGCGCATGCTGGGGCTGCCGGCGCGGCAATGGAGGGCGCGGAGCGGGGGATTCGGGGTGTGAGGGTGGGGCCCCCTCCCCCCGACCCCCTCCCCCGCCTGCGGGGGCGCAGGGCGGGTGAGGGGGAGAACTCCGCGCGTGCAGCACAGATCCGGTAGGGGCGCGATTCATCGCGCCCGTGTCACGGGCCGCGCCATAACCCGCGCACACGAGACCGCTTTAGCGGTCTTCCCGTAGTTCCAGCCGGGGGCTTCAGCCCCCGGTGATGCGCCCCCGGCCGGCACCGGTGCCCGCCCCCCACACCAACCCCGCCCCCGGAGCCTGCGAAGGCAGGCTTCCCGCGGTTGTTGCAGCGGTTTCAACCGCCGGCACTTAGCCGGTCCGCCAAACGAGCGGGGCTCCATCCACCTCGGAAGGAGCCCCGCCGCCTTTCACCCGCCGACGTTCATCAACCTGCCTTCATCCCCCCACCCAACCAGCCCGCCGCTCAAACCGACGCGTACATCTCGATCGGCGGGCAGGAGCAGACCAGGTTGCGATCGCCGGCGGCGTTGTTCACGCGGGCCACGTGCGGCCAGAACTTCCGCTCGCGGCTCCACGGGGCGGGGAAGCCCGCCTGCTCGCGTGAGTACGGGTGCGACCACTCGTCCGCCATCACCGCGCCCATGGTGTGCGGCGCGTTCTTGAGCGGGTTGTCGCGGCGGTCCGCGATGCCGAGCTCCACCGCGCGGATCTCCTCGCGGATGGAGATCATCGCTTCGCAGAAGCGGTCCAGCTCCGAAAGCGCCTCGCTCTCCGTGGGCTCGATCATCATCGTCCCGGCCACGGGGAAGGAGACGGTGGGGGCGTGGAAGCCGTAGTCCATCAGGCGCTTCGCCACGTCCTCCACCTCGATCCCCGCGCTCTGCTTGAGCTGGCGCAGGTCCACGATGCACTCGTGAGCCACCGTGCCGTTGGCGCCGCGGTAGAGCACCGGGTAGTGCTCCTCCAGCCGCCGGGCGATGTAGTTGGCGTTCAGGATCGCCACGCGCGTGGCCTGCGTGAGCCCCTCGGCGCCCATAAGGTTGATGTACATCCACGAGATGGGGAGGATGCTGGGGCTCCCCCACGGGCCGGCCGAGACCGCGCCGTGCTCGCGCCCGTCCACCGGGATCACCGGGTGGCCGGGGAGAAAGGGGGCCAGGTGCTCCGCTACGCAGATCGGCCCCATCCCCGGGCCGCCGCCGCCGTGCGGGATGCAGAACGTCTTGTGCAGGTTCAGGTGGCACACGTCCGCGCCGAAGTCGCCGGGGCGGCAGAGGCCCACCTGCGCGTTCATGTTGGCGCCGTCCATGTACACCTGCCCGCCGTGCCGGTGCACGATGTCGCAGATCTCACGGATCTCCACCTCGAAGACCCCGTGCGTGGACGGGTAGGTCACCATCAGCGCGGCCAGGTTGTCCGCGTACTGCTCGGCCTTGGCGCGCAGGTCGTCCACGTCCACGTTGCCGCGGGCGTCGGTGCCGGTCACGACGACCTTCATTCCCGCCATCACCGCGCTCGCCGGGTTGGTGCCGTGCGCCGAGCCGGGGATCAGGCACACGTTGCGGTGCGCCTCGCCCCGGGCCTCGTGGTAGGCGCGGATGCAGAGGAGGCCGGCGTACTCGCCCTGGCTCCCCGCGTTGGGCTGCAGCGACACCGCCGCGAAGCCCGTGATCTCCGCCAGCTCCTCCTCCAGCTGCCGGAAGAGCTCGCGGTACCCAATCGTCTGCTCGGCCGGGGCGAAGGGATGGATGCGGTTCACCTCTGGCCAGCTCACGGGGAACATCTCGGAGGTGGAGTTGAGCTTCATGGTGCACGAGCCCAGCGGGATCATGGAGTGCGTCAGCGACAGGTCGCGCGACTCCAGCCGCCGGATGTAGCGCAGCATCTCCGTCTCGCTGCGGTAGCGGTTGAAGACGGGGTGCTCCAGGTACGGGCTCGTGCGCGCCAGCGGCACAGTTTCATCTTCGAGCCCGTCCGCGATCTCGCGGGCGGTGAAGGAGACCGGCGATCCGCGGTTCAGGGAGATGAGGATCGTCTCCAGCTCCTCCTCGCCCGTCGTCTCGTCCAGCGCGATGCAGATGGACGTCTCGCCGAAGGGGCGCAGGTTGATGGAGCGGTCGGTCGCGGCGGCCAGGATCGTCGACTGGCGCGAGCCCACCTCGACGCGCACCGTGTCGAAGAAGTTCTCGTGCACCACCTTGTAGCCCAGCCGGCGCGCGCCCTCGGCCACGACGCGGGCAAGCGAGTGCACGCGCCCCGCGATGGCGCGGATGCCGTCCGGGCCGTGGTAGACGGCGTACATGCCGGCCATCACCGCCAGCAGCACCTGCGCGGTGCAGATGTTGGAGGTGGCCTTTTCGCGGCGGATGTGCTGCTCGCGCGTCTGCAGCGCCATGCGCAGTGCCGGCTTCCCCTCCGCGTCGGTGGAGACGCCGATGATGCGGCCCGGGATCTGGCGCTTGAGCTCGTCGCGGCAGGCGAAGTAGCCCGCGTGCGGCCCGCCGAAGCCCAGCGGAACGCCGAAGCGCTGCGTGGTCCCCACCACCATGTCCGCGCCCCACTCGCCCGGCGGGGTGAGCAGGGCCAGCGAAAGGAGGTCGGCGGACACGATGACGGCCGCGCGCTCCTCGCGGGCGCGCTGCACGAAGGCGCCGTAGTCGATCACCGCCCCGTCGGTCGCGGGGTACTGGAGGAGGAAGCCGAAGACGCCCGTCTTGAAGTCGAACTTCTCCGGATCGCCCACCACCACGCCGATGTCGCGGGCGGCGGCGCGGGTGCGCACCACGTCGATGGTCTGCGGATGGCAGTGCTCGGAGACGAAGAAGGTGTTCCGCTCCGCGCTGCCGCCCATCCCGTACGCCATGGCCATCGCCTCGGCGGCGGCGGTGCCCTCGTCCAGCAGCGAAGCGTTGGCGACCGGGAGGCCGGTCAGGTCCACCACCATCGTCTGGAAGTTGAGGAGCGCCTCCAGCCGGCCCTGCGCGATCTCGGCCTGGTACGGCGTGTACTGCGTGTACCACCCGGGGTTCTCCAGGATGTTGCGCTGGATCACGGGCGGCACGATGCAGTCGTAGTACCCCATCCCCAGGAAGGAGCGGAAGACCTTGTTGGCGGACATCATCTCCCGCAGCTCGGAGAGGAGCTCGTACTCGCTGCGCTCCGGCCCCAGCTTCAGGGGGCGATCCAGGCGGATGGATGCCGGCACCGTGTCGTCGATCAGCGCGTCCAGCGACGGGTAGCCGAGCGTCTCCAGCATCTCCCGGATCTCGCCCTCGTCCGGGCCGATGTGGCGGCGGACGAAGGTGTCCGTGTGGGCAAAGACCGATCTATTCACGGTGCATCTCCAATTGGCGGCGTACTGTTGGGAAGGGCGAAAATTTAGCCCGGCCGTCAAGGCGCCGCAAACCGCGCCGCCCGCTTTCGTCACGCAGCGCGTAGCACGCGCGTTGTGAAGGCGTCCCGTACACCGCACCCCGCCACAGGAGCCCCACCATGCGCCGCGCCCTCCTACTCCTGGCCGCGCTCCTCGCCGCCTCCCCCGCAAGTGCCATCCCGCCCGACGAGTGGCGCGCGGCCGAGACCGCCCGCATCCAGGCCCACCTCCTGGGCGCCGAGCGGGAGATGGAGTCGCACGACGTGTCGCACCTGGCGGCGCCGCAGCGGGAGGCGCGCGGGCGTGCCCTGGCCGCGCTGCGCCGCTACCGCCTGGCCGGCCGCTTTCCGCACAACCACCGGGTCCCCGGCGCGCGCGTCCCGGTGTTCGTGGACGAGCACGGCACCCCCTGCGCCATGGCGTACCTGATCGCCGCGTCGGGGAGCGTGGCCCTGGTGCGGCGCATCGCCGCCACCCGCAACCTGGCCCTCATCCGCCAGCTCGCCGACGACCCGGAGCTGGTCGCCTGGCTCCACGCCAACGGGATGACCGCCGACGAGGCCGCGCGCGTGCAGCCGACGTACTGGCCAGACGACCCGGAACCGACATCGGACGAGTTCATGTGGGCGTACCACGCCGCTACCGGCGCGTCGACGCTCTCCAACGCGGGGCTGATGTACATGAGCCTGCGGGGCGAGTCGCGCACGTGGAGCGGGCTGGCCGTCGCGGGCGGCGCGCTTCAGACGGTGATCGGGATCGGCGGACTGGAGGAGGCCTCGGCGCGGCCGTACGGGATCTTCAACACCGGCTTCGGCGCCGCGACTTCCCTGATCGGCGCCTACACGTTCCTTCGCCCCTCGGCCGCCCCCGCGCTCACCCGTAGCGTGCGCCTGGCCCCCGGCCACCACGCCCTCCTTGCCGCCGCCCCCCTCGCGACTGCGGACGGTGGTGTGGGCTTGACGGCGACACTGCGCTTCTGAGATCCGCGAAACTGCATCTCACGCGGAGACGCAGAGACAAGAGAAAACAACAGAAAAAATGGAGGCACAGAGGAGAACTCTTCCTCTGTGCCTCCGTGTCTCTGTGTGAGGCTTTTCCTCTGCGGCTCCGCGTCTCCGCGTGAGCCCCTGCCGTTCAGGGCGCCCCGGACCGCGCCTGGAAGACGAGCTCGTTGAGGGGCACCGCCGCCGCGAACGGCTCGTACAGCGCCTCGGTCAGCCGCGCGTCCGCAATGCCGAAGCCGAACAGCGCCAGCGCCGCGCACTCGATCGCCGTCCCGAGGTCCTCGAGGGTGGCCTCGTCCAGCGCCCAGGCATCGGCCCACGCGTCCGCGGCGTGGAGGGCGCGCTGGCAGGCGGGGTCGTCCTCCGCGTCCGGAAAGATCTCGGTGACGCCGTGCGAGACGAGCGAGGCCGCCTCTTCGAACAGCGGCGTGACGGCGATGTCGCGGAAGCGGGCGAGCACGCTGCGCCAGCCTTCGTCGCCCATCGTCTCCATGTGGCGGGCGAAGTGCGCCACCAGCCAGCGGTTGCGCTCCAGCATCACGGCGGGCGGGGGCGGCGCCTCGTCCCCCACGTGGCCGCAGCCGGCCAGGCCGTGCCACGCGTCGGCCAGCCAGTCCAGGAGCCGCTCCGCCGTCATCGTCTCGGGAGAGCGGTTCGGGCAGGTGGGGTCGTCGCAGTCGCACTCGGTCCCCTCGAGGAGGTCGAAGGCGTTGCCGAAGCTCACCAGCGCCTTCCGCAGGTCGCTGATGGCACGGTTGCGGGCATCGGTCTCGGGGCGCCGGGCGGCACCGGGAAAGCTCATCATGGTTCACACACGGGTGGGGTGCGGCGGACGACGGCCCGCCGCGCACATTCCCCGGTACGTCGCAGAGCCGCTGGTGTTCCCCTGGGCACGCTTGCCGGGGCAGGGGAGGGCACGTATCGTGTTCCCCCGGCCGGCAACCCCTTTATACCTGGCACGAGGAACGCGCGATGGCGAACGTCCCGCAGGACCTGCGATACACCGAGAAGCACGAGTACGTAAAGGCCGAGGCTGACGGCGTGTACGCGGTAGGGATCACCGACTACGCGCAGGGCGAGCTGGGCGACATCGTCTTCGTGGAGCTCCCCGCCGCCGGAACGCGCCTCCAGGCGATGCAGACCTTCGGCACCATCGAGGCCGTGAAGGCCGTCTCCGACCTCTACTCCCCCATCTCGGGCGAGGTGGTGGAGTCGAACGCCGCCCTCGACGCCGACCCCGCCGCCGTGAACAACGACCCCTACGGCGCCGGCTGGATGATCAGGGTCCGCGTGGACGACCCGTCAGAGGTCGAGGCGCTGCTGGACGCGGCGGCGTACGAGAAGCTGATCGGATGAACTGCAGTGCCAAGTGCCTAGTGCCTAGTGCTCAGTAACAACTCACTAGGCACTGGGCACTCGGCACTGGGCACTCCTCTCCCTGAGACTCGCATGGCTCGACTCACCTGGCACGGCCACTCCTGCTTCACCCTGGAGACCGGCGACGGCACGCGGATCATGTTCGATCCGTGGCTCGATCAGAACCCCGTGGCCGACATCACGACGGACGCGGTGGAGCGGCTGGACTACATCCTCGTGTCGCACGGTCACTTCGACCACTTCGCGGACTGCGTGAGGCTGGCGAAGAAGACGGGGGCCACCGTCGTCTCCACCTTCGAGCTGGTCGCCTTCTGCCAGAAGCAGGGGGTGGAGAACGGGCACGGGATGAACATCGGCGGAGGGCACCAGTTCCCCTTCGGCCGCGTGAAGCTGACTCCCGCTCTCCACACGGGCAGCATCGATGGCGACGAGGAAGGCGCCTTCACCACCGACTGCGCCGGCTTCCTCCTCACGCTGTCCAACGGGAGGCGCCTCTACCACGCCGGCGACACGGCCCTGATCACGGACATGCAGCTCCTTCGGGGCCAGGTGGACGTCGCGCTCCTCCCCATCGGTGACAACTACACGATGGGCCCGGAAGATGCCGCCCGCGCCGTGGAGTTCATCCAGCCCGCCACCGTGGTCCCCATGCACTACGACACCTTCGACCTCATCCGCCAGGACCCGGAGGAGTTCCGCCGCCTCGTCGGCGGCCTCGCGCGGGTCGAGGTGATGAAGCCGGGGACATCGCTCGAACTGTGAGTTCGACCGCTGGCTGATTTCGAGCGGGGGCGTCCTAAAGGGGCGCCCCCGCATCGTTTTAGGCCAACCGCGGATCGACTTTTGCGAGCCCGATTGTGGGGTGCGGAGGGTGTGGTTAGCGTGGTGCATGCCGCCCTCCGTGTACATCGAAACGAGCATCGTCAGCTACCTGGTCGCGCGCCCCAGCCGCGACCCCATGATGGCCGAGCGCCAGCGCCAGACCCGCGACTGGTGGGATAACCATCGCGGGGAATACCGCCTGGTGACCTCTGAAATCGTTACCCGGGAAGCCGCTCGCGGTGAAGCGATGATGGCACAGGCCCGGATGAACATTTTGCACGCTCTTCCCACTCTGGCGGTGCACAAGGAGGCGGATGATCTCACAAGATCGCTTCTGGCACGCGGACCCCTCCCATCGAAGGCCGAGACGGACGCGTACCATATCTCGCTCGCGGCGGTGAACGGCCTTGATTACCTGTTGACGTGGAACTGCAGACACATCGCGAATCCGAGAATGTACTCAACCATCGCGAAAGTCATCCAGAACCACGGATTCCGCCTGCCGGCGCTCTGTACGCCAGACGACTTGCTGAGGAGGTGACGGTATGCAGGACAGGGACAAGCAGATCAACGTGAACGATCCGGATTACGACGATCCCATTCTCGCCGAGATCCGCCAGATCCGGAACGAGTTCTCCGAGCAGTTCAACGGCGATATCGGTGCGATGAGCCGATACTTCGAGGAACAGCGGCGGCTGCATCCAATCAATGGGATAATCGAAACCGTGCCGCGTCGCGTCCACGGCGGACCGGCCGACGAGACGGAAAGCAGCATGCGCGATGAAAAGCCGATCGAGGTGAACGATCCCGATCACGTCGATGAAGTCATGGAAGAGTTGTGGCAGATCCGGCGGGAGCTGTGGGGCCGATTCGACGGAGACATCGCCGCGATCGGGCGGTACCTTCGGGAGCAGGAACGGCTCCATCCCGAGCGCATGTCCACCTGCACCCAACGGCGGATCAAGCCGCGCGACCCGAAGACGAACGGCTCCGCTTCTGAGCCCGACGCAGCCTGAGATGCAACTCCATTCCGAAGCCTCGCGGCCACCACCGGGCCGCGGGGCTTCTTGACGCCCGCCCGCACCACCCCCATTCTCGGCCCAGCGGCCAAACCATTCCCCATTTCCCATTCCCCGATGTCCTGGCGTCTCCTCGACACGCTGCCCGCGCGGGGGGCGTGGAACATGGCGCTGGATGAGGCGCTCGCTGAGTCGGTGGCGGAGGGCGGGGGGCCGGTGCTGCGCTTCTACCGCTGGAGCCCGCCGTGCCTCTCGCTGGGGCGCAACCAGCCCGCGGCGGGGCTGTACGACGAGGAGGCGATCCGCGCGCGCGGCTGGGATGTCGTGCGGCGGCCGACGGGCGGGCGCGCCGTACTCCACCACCGCGAGCTCACCTACTCCGCCGCGCTCCCCGATACGCTCCTCGGCTCCCCAAGAGAGGCGTACACGGCGATGAACCGCGCGCTGGTGGCGGGGCTGCGCCGTCTTGGCGTGGACGCGGCGGTGCAGGGCGACACCGGCCGGCGCGCGCCACTCCCCTCGACGTCGCCGTGCTTCGCGGAGCCGGTGGAGGGGGAGGTGATGGCCGGGGGACGCAAGCTGGTGGGAAGCGCGCAGCGGCGGATGGGGAGCGTCGTCCTGCAGCACGGCTCCCTTCCGCTGCACGACGACCAGGGCGAGGTGGCGGCACTGCTGCGACAGCCGGTGGCGGACGCGGACCGGCCCGCCGCGCTCGTGCCGCTGCTGGGGCGCGAGCCGGCGTGGGAAGTGCTCGTCGCGGCGCTGGCGCAGGGGTGGCGCGAGGCGCTGGGTGCGGAGGTCGAACCGGGCACTCCCACGGAGCGCGAGAGGGCGCGGGCGGAGGTGCTGGCGGAGCGCTACGGCGGGACGGCATGGACTTGGCATCGATAGGGTGCGCTTAGACCCAACGCGGCGGGGGCAAGCCCCCCGCGCACCAACCCAGTCCGTCTGAGGCAAGGCATGCCCGCACCCCGCGCACTTCGAGCGTACACGATCTTCAGCGCCCTGGCACTCCTGGCCGCGTGCGGCGGCGGAGACAGCGGGGGCGGCAAGGACGGTTCCGGTGGCGCGGGGCAGGGAGGGACCGCCATCGTCGGGATCCTGGGGAACGTCCAGTCGTTCAACCCGGTGACCAACACCGCCTCGACGGTGCAGGACATCGAGAGGTACATGCTCTTCACCCCGCTCATCCAGTTCGACGAGAAGCTGCAGCCGCGGGCGTACCTGGCCGAGAGCTGGCAGATGGAGGGCGACACCGGGGTGACGATGAAGCTGCGCCGCGACGTCAAGTGGCACGACGGCCAGCCGGTGACCGCCGAGGACGTGAAGTTCACCTTCGACCTGGCCAAGAACCCCAAGGCCACCTCGGGGCTCGTCGGCTCCGTGTACCTGACGCAGGTGAAGTCCGCCACTGTGGTGGACCCGTACACCATCCGCTTCGCCTTCACCCGGCCGCACGCGATGGCGCTGGAGGACTTCTGGTGGTCGCCGATCCCCAAGCACATCCTGGGGAACGTGCCGCCGGAACAGCTCACCCAGCACCCGTACAACCAGAAGCCGATTGGTAGCGGCCCGTTCAAAGTCGGCGACTTCCGGCCCAACCAGAGCCTGGTGCTGGAGGCGAACCCCGCCTTTCCCGCGGGGATGGGCGGACGGCCGAAGCTGGACCGCGTCGTCTTCCGCATGATCCCCGAGGCCACCACGCTGGTTACGGAGCTGCTCAACGGCACGGCCGACGTGATCGGGTGGACGCTGCTTCCCGACCAGGCGGCGCAGGTGAAGAGCCAGCAGGGCTACCGGCTGAGCAACTTCCCCTCCCGCGAGTTCTACTACGTGGGGTGGAACAATGAGCGCGAGCCGTTCAAGGACGCCAGCGTGCGGCGCGCGCTGGGGATGGCCATCAACAAGCCGCAGATGATCCAGGGGCTGCTGCGCGGCTTCGGGTCGCCGGCGCACGGCGTGATCCCCCCGTGGAGCCCCATGCACACCGACCTGTCGCAGGCGGACCGCTACGACCCAGCCGCGGCCAAGCAGCTCCTGGCGCAGGCCGGCTGGCGCGACACCAACGGCGACGGGATCGTGGAGAAGAACGGGAGGCCGCTGCGCTTCACCCTGCTCACGAACTCCGAGAACCAGCTGCGCAAGGACGTCGCCTCCTTCGTGCAGCAGCAGCTGAAGCAGGTGGGGGTGGATGCGCAGCTGCGCACCATCGAGTTCCAGACGATGCTGCAGCAGCACAAGGCGCGCGACTACGACGCCATCATCTCCGGATGGGTGCTGGACACGTTCCGCGTGGACCCGGTGGCCCTCTTCTCGTGCGCCGAGGCACAGAAGAAGGGCTCGCCGAACCGCACCGGCTACTGCAACCCCGAGCTGGACCGCCTGATGGAGACGGGGATGCGCACCAGCGACCCCGCCGCCGCGAAGCAGACCTGGACGCAGTTCTCCCAGATGCTGCAGCGCGACCAGCCGCTGACCACGCTCTTCTGGATCGACGACATGGCCGGGATCGGTCGCCGCATCCAGAACGTGACCATGGACCCGCGCAGCAAGCTGGTGAGCGTGGCGCAGTGGACGAAGAACAGATGAACCGCAGTGCCGAGTGCCCAGTGCCAAGTGCCTAGTTGTAGTGACTAGGCACTAGGCACTAGGCACTGGGCACTAGCGGTAAGCACCAGATTTCATCGCGAACACCACAACCACGCGCCCCCCCGACCCTACGATAGATGACCTTCATGCGGATGAAGAACGGCGGGGCGGCGCTCCTGGTCGCGGTGGTGCTGGCGGCGTGCGGCGGCGACGAAGGACCCCCGGAGGAGCTGCGGCCGCCGCTGACCGGCAACGCCGCCGAGCGCCCGGAGCCCGGCGGGACGGCGGTGCTGGCCGAGCCCAACGACCTGGAGCTGCCCATGCCTCTGGTGTGGCAGTCGTCGCTCGACTCGGACATCGTGGACATCATGTACATGGGCCTCACGCGCGGCGCGTGGCGCAACGGCAGGCTCGAGTACCTGCTCTCCGAGGAGTCGCCGATGGCCATGGCGTGGCACTGGGAGTACGCCACGCCGGACTCCGCCTCGCTCCGCTACCGGATGCGCTCGGCGCTGCGCTGGTCGGACGGCAAGCCGATCACCGCGAACGACGTGGTGTGGACGTACCGGATGTTCAAGGACAAGCGCGTCGCGTCGCCGCGCCAGGAAGACGTGGCGGCCGTGGACTCGGTGAAGGCGGAGAACGACTCCACGGTGGTCTTCTACTTCGCCCGGCGCTCGCCGGAGATGCACTTCGCGTCGGGGATGACCATCGCGCCGCGCCACCAGTTCGAGGCGGCGGGGCCGGGTGGGATCCGCACCCACCCATCGCTCACCGACCCCACCAGGCTGGTGGTGAGCGGTGCCTTCCGGATCGGCGCGTGGAAGGCGGGGGAGCGCATCACCTTCGTCCCCAATCCGCACTTCCGCCCCGCGCCGCGCCTGCAGTCCATCGTCATCCGCGTGGTGCCCGAGATGACCACGCGGCTGGTGGAGCTGCAGACGGGGAACGTGGACATGGTGCGCGGGCTGGCGACCGACCGCATTCCGGGGCTGCGGCAGAGGGCACCGAACCTGCGTTTCGAGCGCGAGGCGAGGCGCTTCTGGGAGTTCGTGGCCTACAACCCGGAAAAGGTGGAGGCCTTTCGCGACCCGCAGGTGCGGCGCGCGCTGGGGATGGCGATCGACGTGCCGCGCATCATCCGCTCGCTGCAGCTCACCGAGTTCACGGAGCCGTCCGGAGGGCCGTACCCGCCCATCTTCAAGGACGTGTACGACCGGCAGCGGATGCGTCCGCTGGCCTTCGACTCGGCGGGGGCACGGCGCATCCTGGCTGCGCGCGGGTGGAAGGACACGGACGGCGACGGGGTGCTGGACAAGGACGGAAAGCCCTTCCGCTTCACGATGCTGACCAATTCGGGGAACCAGCGCCGGGCGGACGTGGGGCTCGTCCTGCAGCAGCAGTGGAAGGCGCTGGGCGTCGACGCCCGGCTGCAGCAGCAGGAGTTCAACACCTTCATGAGCAGGCAGGTCGAAAAGGACTACGAGGCGGTGCTGGGCGGCTGGGGCGTGAACCTGAACCCGGACGTCACCCCGCTCTTCGCCAGCGACGCGCAGCTCAACATCGTGTCGTACAAGGACACCGTGGGGCAGCGCCTGATGCGCGAGGCGAAGGAGCAGCCCACGCCCGAAAAGGCCAACCCGCTGTGGCGCTCCGCCGCGGAGCGAATCGTGCAGGAACAGCCGTACACCTGGCTCTATTTTTACGATCAGGTGGACGCCGTGAGCGACCGCCTGCGCGGCATCCACATCGACACCTACGGCGCGTACCAGAACGCCTGGGAGTGGTGGATTCCGCGGGCGCGCCAGGGCCGCGGCGCCCCCAGCGTGACCGCCGCCGAGCCGGCCAAAGACAGCGCACCCAACTAGGCACTGGGCACCAGGCACTATCCACCCCGGGCACTGAATGATCGGATACCTGCTGCGCCGCATCCTGGGCGCCATCCCCCTGCTGCTGGGGATCCTGACGCTGATCTTCTTCGTGGTGCACCTGGCGCCCGGGGACCCCACGGCGCGCTTCTTCTCGCCCAACGTGGCCCCCGAGGTCATCGAGCAGATGAGGCGCAACCTGGGGCTCGACCAGCCGCTCCACATCCAGTACTTCAAGTGGCTCTGGTCGTTCATCCGCGGCGACTTCGGCTACTCGTTCGGGCAGATGCGGCCCATCGGCGAGATCCTGCCGGAGGTGCTGTGGAACACGGTGCAGCTCACACTGATCTCGCTGGTGGTGATCTTCGCGGTGGGGATGCTGATCGGGATCGTGCAGGCCGTGCGGCAGTACTCCATCGCCGACAACGTGCTCACCTTCCTGGCGCTCTTCTTCTATTCGATGCCGTCGTTCTGGTTCGCCCTGATGCTGATCCTGATCTTCTCGCTCAAAGCGAACACGGCGGGGTGGCCCATCCAGTTCCCAGCATCTGGGATGACGGGGGTGGAGTACGACTACCTGAGCTTCGGCGGCAAGGTGAGCGACCGCATCATGCACCTGATCCTCCCCGCGACTGCGCTTGGGATCGGGTCGGCGGCGGGCGTCGCGCGGTACATGCGCGGCTCCATGCTGGAGGTGATCCACCAGGACTTCATCCGCACCGCGCGGGCGAAGGGGCTGAGCGAGCGGACGGTGGTGTTCAAGCACGCGCTGCGCAACGCGCTGATCCCCATCATCACGCTGCTGGGGCTGTATCTGCCCTTCCTGCTCAGTGGCGCGGTTCTGGTGGAGACGATCTTCGGGTGGCCGGGGATGGGGCGCGCGATCGTGGACGCCATCCTCCAGCGCGACTACCCGATGGTGATGGCCACGTCGTTCGTGATCGCCGCCATCGTGGTGGCGGGCAACCTGCTCTCGGACGTCCTTTACGCGGTGGTCGACCCCCGCATCCGTACGGAATAAGGCGGCGATGCGAGCTTCTCCCAACGTAGAGTCTTCCCCCCCGGAGCCGCTTCCGGGAACGGCCGCGCGCATGGCCGGCGCCAGCGTGCGGCCGGGCGGCGCCGCGTGGACCGGCATCGTGCTGTCGGTGCTGGCCTGGGGCTTCGTCCTCTCGCTCTTCTTCCTGTCGCGCGAGCGGCTGTGGGGGATGGGGCGCGGCGGGCGCATCACCGCCGACCTGTACCTGGCCGCCGCCACGCTTGCGGCCATGGCGATCGCGATGGCGTACTACACGGTACGCGGCGTCCGGCGCCGGCAGTCCGGGGTGGCCAGGCCGCGCGGCGACAGCCAGTGGTCCATCGCGTCGCGACACTTCAAGAAGAACCGCCTGGCGATGGCGGGGCTCGCGGTGATGATCATCCTGTACGTCATCACCCTGGTGACCCCGCTGGTGGCGCCGTACGACCCGGCCGCGCAGGGCGACATCGTGCTGACGCGCAACCTGGCGCCGTCGATGGAGCACCTGATGGGGACCGACAAGTTCGGGCGAGACATCTTCTCGCGCGTGCTGTACGGCTCCCGCATCTCGCTCACCATCGGCTTCATCGCCGTGGGGATCTCCGTGACGCTGGGGACGCTGGTGGGGGCGCTGGCCGGCTACTTCGGCGGCTTCGTGGACACCATCCTGATGCGCCTGACCGACATGATGCTGTCGTTCCCGCGCCTGGTGCTCCTGATCGTGGTGATCGCGCTCTTCTCCCCCTCCATCTGGCTGGTGGTGGTGGTGCTGGGGCTCACGGGGTGGATGGGGACCGCGCGCCTGGTGCGCGGCGAGGTGCTCAGCCTGCGCGAGCGCGAGTTCGTGCAGGCCGCGCGCGCCCTGGGGATGGGCGACTGGCGCATCATCTCGCGCCACGTCATCCCCAACACGATGGCCCCGGTGATCGTGTCGGCCACCCTCGGCATCGGCCAGACGATCCTGACGGAGGCGTCGCTCTCCTTCCTGGGCCTGGGCGTGCAGCCGCCGACGCCGAGCTGGGGGAACATGGTTGCCGACGGCCGCGACGCGCTGATCGAGGCGTGGTGGATCGCCACCTTCCCCGGCATCGCCATCGTGCTGACCGTGATCGCCTTCAACCTCCTGGGCGACGGCCTGCGCGACGCGCTGGACCCGCGGCTGAGGACGTGACATGGCGACGCGCCTTGCTCCGTCCGCCGAAACCATCTCGTTCGAGGAGTTCCTCGAAGCGTACGATGGCGTGCATGCGGAGTGGGTTGCGGGAGAGGCGTTCGTCATAAGCCCGGTCCTCGATCGCAACCAGGACATCGCGGACTGGCTTACCGCATTGTTCCGGGTCTTCGTGGAAGAGGAGCGGATCGGGGTCGTGCGTTCCGCCCCGGAAGCGATGCGGATCGGCGGTTCCGCGCGCGAGCCCGACCTGATGTTCATCGCGGCGGAGCATTTCGACCGCATCAAGCCGACGCACATCGAGGGCGCGCCGGATCTCGCGGTGGAGTTCATCAGCCCGGACAGCCGCCGGCGCGACCGCGCGGACAAGTTCTACGAGTACGAGCAGGCCGGCGTGCGGGAGTACTGGCTGATCGAGCCGGGGCGTGAACAGGCCGAGATCTACCGGCTCAACGAGCGTGGAGTGTACGAACCGGCGCCGGTGGGCGATCCCCCGCGCCTCCGCAGCGAAGTGATCCCGGGCCTCTGGATCGATCCGGCGTGGATGTGGGCCGAACCGCTGCCGGCGGTGAAGGTGGTTCTCAAAGAATGGGGGCTGATTTGACGAACGGGGGCGGGGCGGGGCCGATCCTGCAGGTGGAGAACCTGCGGACCTACTTCAAGACCGACGCGGGGCTGGCGCGCGCGGTGGACGGCGTGTCGTTCCACGTCAATCCCGGCGAGACGCTGGGGATCGTGGGGGAGTCGGGGAGCGGCAAGTCCGTGACCTCGCTCTCCGTGATGCGGCTGATCCCGGAGCCGCCGGGGAAGATCCAGCCGGAGTCGCGCATCCTCTTCCGCGGCGAGAACGGGGAGATGGAGGACATCGCGCGCGCGTCGGAGAAGCGGATGCGGCAGATCCGCGGCAACGACATCGCGATGATCTTCCAGGAGCCGATGACCTCGCTGAACCCCGTGTTCACCGTGGGCGACCAGATCGTGGAGTCGCTGCGGCTGCACCAGGGGCTCAACAAGAAGCAGGGGCGCGCGCGGGCCATCGAGATGCTGGAGCTGGTCGGCATCCCGATTCCGCACCAGCGCGTGGACGAGTACCCGCACCAGCTCTCCGGCGGAATGCGGCAGCGCGTGATGATCGCGATGGCGCTCTCGTGCAACCCCAAGCTGCTGATCGCCGACGAGCCGACGACCGCGCTCGACGTGACGATCCAGGCGCAGATCCTGGAGCTCATCAACAAGCTGAAGTCGGAGCTGGGGATGAGCATCATCCTGATCACCCACGACCTGGGCGTGGTGGCCGAGACGTGCGACCGGGTGATCGTGATGTATGCCGGGCAGGTGTTCGAGGAAGGGTCGGTGGACGACGTCTTCCACAACCCCCAGAACCCGTACACCGAGGGACTGCTTCGCTCCATGCCCAAGCTGGGCGAGGAGGTCGAGCGGCTGGCGGTGATCCCCGGCGTGGTGCCGGCGCCCACCAACTGGCCCACCGGGTGCCGCTTCTACGATCGCTGCCCGTACCACTGGGACAAGACCCTGCACGAGGAGCCACCCCTGTTCGAGATCGGCCCCGGACGCAAGAACAAGTGCTGGCTCGTGGAGCACCCCGAGCAGCGTGAAGAGGTGCGGCGCGCGGGCGGCGGCTTCACCCCGGCCGGCGCCGTTTCCGCAACCGGCCCGGTGGCGCCTGTGGCCGGCTCGCCGGACGACGTGGACGCGGGCACCGCGGAGGGCATCTGATGCCGGCGACTCCCGAAGGACCGACGCCCGCCGGCGGCCAGGGTGCCGGCGACGGACAGCGCAGCGGCGGCTCGCAGCCGAACGCCGGAGCCGAGGGGCTGGTGGGTGAGGGGATCGAGCGCGGGCCCGTGACCGCCGCGGGCGAGGGCGCTGAGGGTCGCGCGCAGGTGGCGCGCATCCCCGAGCCGCCGGGCCGCGAGGTGCTTCCCCCCGCCAAGGGTGACAGCGACCTGCGCGGCTCCACCCCGGACGACATGGAGCCGCCGCCGGACGCGCTCCTGGTGGTGCGCGGGCTCAAGAAGTACTTTCCCATCCACAAGGGCTTCTTCAACAGCCACGTGGGCGACGTGAAGGCGGTGGACGGCGTGTCGTTCTCGCTGCGGCGCGGCGAGACGCTGGGGGTGGTGGGCGAGTCGGGGTGCGGCAAGAGCACGATGGGCCGCAGCATCCTGCGCCTGATCGAGCCCAGCGCAGGGAGCGCGCACTTCGAGGGGAACGACATCTTCAAGATGGAGAAGGGCGACCTGCGCCGGATGCGCCGCCGCGTCCAGATCATCTTCCAGGACCCGTTCTCGTCGCTGAACCCGCGCATGACCATCGCGGAGACAATCCGCGAGGTGCTGGGGATCCACGGGATCGCCAAGGGGCAGAAGGCCAACGACCGCATCGCCGAGCTGCTGCGCGTGGTGGGGCTGCGGCCAGAGCACTCCGTCCGTTATCCGCACGAGTTCTCGGGCGGGCAGCGGCAGCGCATCGGCATCGCGCGGGCGCTGGCGGTGGAGCCGGACCTGATCGTGTGCGACGAGCCTGTGTCCGCGCTCGACGTGTCGGTGCAGGCGCAGGTGATCAACCTGCTGCAGGACCTGCAGCGGGAGCTGGGGCTCACTTACATCTTCATCGCGCACGACCTGTCGGTGGTGGAGCACATCTCCGACCGCGTGGCGGTGATGTACCTGGGGCGCATCGTGGAGCTGGCGGACTCGCGCCAGCTCTACAAAAACCCGCTGATGCCGTACACGCGGGCGCTCCTCTCCGCCGTGCCGATCCCGGATCCGCGGATCAAGCGAGAGCGCGTGGTGCTGCAGGGCGACGTGCCCTCGCCGGCCAACCCGCCGTCGGGGTGCCCGTTCCACCCGCGCTGCCCGCACCCGCTCAAGGACGCCGACTGCGCCAAGATCGTCCCCCCGCTGGCGGACAAGGGAGGCGGGCACTTCGCCGCCTGCATCAAGGTCCCCCTCGGTGCGGGGAGTGACGGCGGAGGCGGGTTGCCGGTGCTGCAGTAGGAATGGAGGGTCAGCCGCGGTGGCTGGCCCTTCTTCGTTGTGGGTGGGTCTCACGCGGAGGCGCGGAGACGCGGGAGAGAGGCAGGCGGGTGTGCGAAGAGCGGGCGGTGGTGTGGCGGATGGCACGGGCAGCCACGTGGGGCGGCCCCTACGGGTGTCGGTGGGACGGGGCGGGGGTCGGGGCAGCGCACGGGGTGGGCAGACACGCAGGTCTGCCCCTACGGGCGTCGGTGTGCATGTCGGGCATCAGAGCAGCGTGAGGCACGGGCGCGATGAATCGCGCCCCTACGGCATCGGCCACGCAGACGGAGTTCTCCCCCTCACCCGCCCTGCGCCCCGCAGGCGGGGGAGGGTGGCGGGGGGAGGGGGGGCCTCAAGGCGTCGCCCGCAACTCCTCCGGCGTGTCGCTGGACGCGCGTTGCTGGAGGTGCGCTTCTTCGGAGGCCATCTCCTTGGCGAGGAAGTAGTTGAGGCCCGTGCGGATGACGGCGACGGAGGCCAGCTTCCCGATGCGCTCCCAGGTGGGCGCGACGGCGGTGGAGAGGATGTCGGCGGCGAGCTGGAACTCGAGGGCGACCGCCAGGTAGTGCGCCAGCGTCAGACGCAGCGCCGTGTAGGCGCGCGGTGCGCCCCTCCGCCAGAGGTTCGCGGCCCTGACAATGGCCGCGACGATCCCCGCCGCGATCACCAGCGCGCCGATCGACTCGACTCCGAGCCGCAGCCACTCGACTCCGTTCTGCACGAACTGCTCGGCGGCGCCGAACGCTCCCTCGTGCTCCATCGCTCCTCCGCTGGCACCCATGGAACCCGCCGCTCCCCGTGGGGGCACGTGATTCGCAAGCCTCGCACCGGCGCGAATTTGTGCGCGCCGTCACCCGCCGTCTCCATCGAATGAACCGTCGCCCGAGCTACATCCTCGCCGCAGCGATGCTCCTCGTGCTCCCGCTGATCTGGGCGGCCACGCGGCTGACCGGGCGGGACCCGCGCACCGAAACCACCGAAGCCGCCGCGCAGGTGACGGCGGCGCGCGGCCCGGTCCAGAGCGCGCCTACCCCCGCCGAAGCCGCGGCCGCGTACGGCGTAGACCTTCCCGCCGACGTGGTGCAGCTGCTGCGCGAAGGGCGCAACTGGCGCGCGTCACGGCGGCTGCGGGAGCTGGTGAAGGCGGACTCGGACCCGGAGCTCGTGCTGGTAGCCGCGCGCGCCAACGCCGCCTGGGGTGCGTGGGACGCGGTGAGGTCGCTGCTCGACGGCAAGCCGTGGCTGGACACTGCGGGCGGCGGTGATGGGTGGTACCTGCTGGCCCGCGCGCGGGAGGACCAGCGCCGCTGGGCGGAGGCGGCGGACGCTTACGGCCGCTACCTGCGCGCCCGCCCCGCGCGCGGTGCCCCGCAGGCCGAGCACACCGTCGCGGAGCTGCGGCACGGGCTGGTGCTGCTGCGCGCCGGGCGGGCCGAGGAAGGGGTGGCGGCGTTGGGCCGGATGGGGCCGGGCTCCTCGGCGGCGGCGGGGTGGGCCGCGCTGCTGGCCGCGGAAGCGCTCGCCCCCGCGGGAGACACGGCGCGCGTCCGGCGCTTCGTCTCGTCGGCCGCGCAGGTGCCGTCCGGGCGGGCGGCGGGCGCACTGATGGAGGCGTACATCCGCGCTCGCGACCCGCGGGCCGGTCGCGAACGGGTGCTCGCGCTGGGAGCGCAGGCGGGC
>DASWNZ010000097.1:0-1553 GCA_036398975.1 Longimicrobium sp. | reverse complement strand
TGGGCGCTGCTGCTGGTGATCCAGACGGGCGGGATGGCCGCGGTCGCCGTCACCTTCGCGCGCTACTTCCGCGAGGTCACGCACGTGCCGCTGGGCGAGCCCGTGGTCGCCGCGCTGGCGCTCGGCCTGCTGGTGGCGGTCAACTGCCTGGGCGTGCGCGCCGGGAGCAGCGTGCAGAGCGTCTTCATGGTGCTCAAGATCGTGGCGATCGTAGCGCTGATCGCCGCCGGGATCTTCTTCGCCGGCCGGCCGCCGGCGGCGCCGGCCGCGGCGCTCCCCGGCCGCGACGGCCCGCTCTCGTTCTTCGCGGCGATGACGCCGGTGATGTTCGCCTACGGCGGATGGCAGACGGCGAGCTTCGTGGCGGGCGAGATGCGCGACCCGCGGCGCGACCTGGCGCGCGGGCTGCTGCTGGGGGTGCTCGGCGTGATCGTGCTGTACGTGGGGGTGAACGTGGCCTGCGTACTGGCGCTGGGCGCGGGCGGGCTGGCGGCGTCGCCGGCGCCCGCGTCGGCGGTGATGCGCGCGGCGTTCGGGCCGGCCGGCGCGAGCCTGATCGCCGTCGGCATCGCCGTCTCCACCTTCGGCTTCCTCAGCCAGGGGATGCTCACCGCGCCCCGCGTCTACTTCGCCATGGCCGACGACGGGCTGTTCTTCCGCGGCGTCGCCTGGGTCCATCCGCGCACGCGCGTGCCGGTGGTCGCCATCGTGCTGCAGGGCGTGCTCGCGCTGCTCATCGCGCTCAGCGGCACCTACGAGCAGATCCTCAACTACGTCACCTCGGTCGATTTCGTCTTCTTCGGCCTCACCGCCGGCACCGTGTTCGTCTTCCGGCGCGGGGCGGGCGGCGAGGCACCGCCCGTGGCGCGCGTCCCCGGGCACCCGGTGACGACCGCGCTCTTCGCGGCCGCGTGCGCCATCATCGTGGCGGCGACGGTCTACCACTCCCCCGCGAACAGCGCCATCGGGCTGGCGATCATGCTCGCGGGCATCCCCGCCTACCTGCTGTGGAGCCGCTCCGCGCGGCACCGGGCGCGGGAGGGCTGATACCGCTGGGATAGGCAGACAGGCGGTTGTAAACCGCGGCAACAACGGCCCGAAGTCCGCCTTCGCGGACTCCCTGGACGGGATTCGTGCGATTACCCGGGCACCGGAGCGCCTTCCGGTCCTGAGGGAGGCTCGAGGAGGGGGTACAGGGTCCGGTCGCGATGGTGCTCCTCCTGCCGCAGGACGTAATCCCGGATCAGGGGGACGTGCCGCTTCGAGACGCTGAAGGCGCCGTAAGCTCCCTGCCACTTGAAGTAGAACGGGGCGCGGACGTCGTGATTCACCATGTGCGACGACGCGCCTTTCACGCGCTTCACCAGGTCCGCCGGGGCGATCGTCGCCGGGACGCGAACGAGGAGGTGCACGTGATCCTCGATCCCCCCGATCGCGATGACGTCCACCCGCAGGTTCACGCACTCGGCCTGGATGCACTCGTAGACGCGCTCCCGGATCGCCGGGACGAGGAACGGGTGGCGATCCCACGTCGCCCACACGAGGTGAAGGTA
>DASWNZ010000096.1:0-1690 GCA_036398975.1 Longimicrobium sp. | reverse complement strand
GTCGCGGATGGCGGTGATCACCACACTGGCCCACAGCCGCGTCCCATCCTTGCGGACGCGCCACGCCACCCCCTCGCAACGCCCCTCGGTGCGGGCGGTGTGCAGATCGCGCCCCGGCGATCCGCTCTCCTGGTCCTCCGGCGGGTACAGGTCCGCCAGGTGGCGGCCCAGGATCTCGTCCTCGGCGTAGCCCATCTGCCGCTCCGCCCCCTCCGTCCACGTGGCGACGCGGCCGTCCACGTCCACCACAAAGATGGCGTAGTCGGTCACGTTCTCCACGAGCAGGCGGTACAGCTCGTCCGTGCCCCGGAGGGCGGATGCGGAGTCGGATGTGCGCTGTCGTCGGGGCATCTGCTTGCGGTACGAGGATGCGGTGCGCTCACCGCGCCGGGAAAGTGTACCGGGCACGCGGCGTGGGAGCAACGTCCGCGCCGCTACGGCAGTTCACACAGAGACACAGAGAGGTAAGGAAAGAACGGAAGGAGGTTCGCACCGCAGCGGGGGTTTGGTTCGGCCGCCATTTCACCATCCCATAACAGCGCGTAGAATTCAGGCTGGTACAAGCAGGCCCTTTGATTCTTTCTTAGCAATCCCATGCACCCTCGCAAAAGTGCTGGACTCCGCATGCGGCGGTACCTGCCTGCCGTTGCCGCGCTGCTCGGCATCCTGGGGTTTGTCTTCGCGTATTCGGGCGCTGTGATGTCGGGCTCGTTCGCGAGTGCCGCCGCAGAGCCTGCGGCGACCGCTTACTGGCGGCGTATCGCGATCTGGTACGAGGTTGCCGCGGCTGCATTCCTGATCGTAGCGGTGGCCGGGGCTGGCGTGCTGGCGCGACGGGCGCTCCGCTGGTTGGGAGCGCCAGCGATCGCGGCGGTGCTGGTCAGCGCGTGCGGGGCGCCGAGGCAGGAGAAGGCTGCGAAGGACGTGGCTGGCGAGAAGGCGGAGGTGGCGAGCCCCGCTGCCGCGCCATCCGCCGTTCCGGCGCCGGCGGTGAGCTCCGAGCCGCGCGGGTCCCCGGCAAGCCGCGTGGATACGACGCTGTTCGGGTCGGTGCGGATGGTGCTGGAGGACACGACGCTCACGCTGTCCGATGGGCGGTCGCGAACGACGACGTCGCTGCTCGAGCACGTCAACAGCTCGGATGATTTCAGGCACACGCTGCTGGATGCGCAGCGGAGCGGCGACGGGTGGATCTACCTGCTGATCCGCACGACGGGGCTGTCGCGTGCGGATGGGGGGAGCGGATACTGTGCGGCGGGGGAGGAAACGGACCTCGTGTGGGCCGCGGTGGACCCGGCGCTGCGCGTGGCCAGGGCGCAGTCGGCGCTGATCTCGTCGTGCCTGCGGACGCGCGACCCGCTCGACGACTCGATTGAGCTTCGCGGCGAACCGTGGTCGATCACGTCCTACATCCCCGGCGACAGCCTCAGGACCGTGTCGTTCGACCGCCGGCACCCGGAGCGCGGGATGCGGGTTACGACGGTGCCGGATACAGCGCGGCCGTAGCGATGCTTGTGCGCACGACCATCCTCCCACAGGCCTCCCCATGTTCGTGATCCGCAGACCGTCGCCCGCGATGATCGAGGGCGTGCTGGCCAGGGAGAACCAGGCGCTGACCTATCCGGTGCCGGGGATGACGGCAACTCGCGAGGCGCCGGCCGGGTACCCGCGCAACCATCACGAGACGCGG
>DASWNZ010000095.1:0-27200 GCA_036398975.1 Longimicrobium sp. | reverse complement strand
GATGCACACGGGCGGCTTCCGTGCCGCTCACCATGCGCGGGCTGGCAATCAGGAACTGGATGTACTCGTGGTCTTTGACCCTGGGTGCGTTCATAGCTGTAAGCTACCTGCTTACAACCAACTGCGTAACTCCTAACAGAGCCACAGAGAAGACTGCAAGAACGGAAGAGGTCCCGCGACCTTTTGCGTACTTGCTGTTCTCTCTGTGGCTCTGTGTGAGGCGGCAGTTGCTGTTCTTCACGAAGGAGCCGGCGCGTCAGGGCGGTGCCATAGAAGGCGGCGTAGTGCAGGCGCCGCGCCGCAGCGGTTTGTCCGAACCGGACCGGCCAACTTATGGGGTGGGGGATGCCTGTAGCCGCAACACTCTTGCGTCCCGCCCGCGACGGCCGCATTTGTATCAGAGTCGCCACCAAACGTTTTCTTTGCGGACACGGGCCGGGGGTCGCACCCCGCTCCGGGAGTCCGCGGTCCCGACCACGTCACACCAGAGCGTTCGATGAGCCAGGGCCGCGAAGACTCCACGATCTACCGGTTGCTCGTCAACGGCGGCGGCCAGTACTCCATCGTCCCGGTCAACGGCGCCGTCCCGGCGGGGTGGCGCGACGTGGGGAAGGCGGGGCACAAGGACGAGTGCCTGGCGTACATCGACCGTGCGTGGCCGGAGATGCGCCCCCGGCGCGGGCGCGTAGCCATGCACGCCCCGGGGCTCCGCTGAACGCTGCTGCGTAGGTCTAAACGGGAGGCATGCACGAGAGGGGGCGGCGCGCTATGTTGGGGGTGTCGGCCAATCCCCCTCCACCCGAGCACTCCTGATGACGACACCTGCCTTCACCCGGCGCTGGTTCGTGGGCGCCGCCCTCCTGGCGCTCGCGGGCTGCGCGCCGGCCGCGAGCGCGCCCGCACCCGCCGCCGAGCCCGCGACCACCGTGTTCGTGGTCCGCCACGCCGAGCGCGCGGCCGAGCCCGCCGCCGATCCGGGGCTCACCCCCGCCGGGCAGGCGCGCGCCGAAGCGCTCCCGCGGGCAGTGCGCGACGCGGGCCGCGTGACCGCCATCTACAGCACGCAGTTCCGCCGCACCCAGGCGACCGCCGCGCCGCTCGCCGCCGCCATGGGCCTTACCGTCACGACCCGCCCGGCCAGCGCCGCCAACTCCGCCACCTACGCGCAGGACCTCGCCCGCGAGATCCTCTCCGCACACGCGGGCCAGACGGTGGTCGTCGTGGGCCACAGCAACACGGTGCCCGCCATCGTGGCGGCGCTGAGCGGCGGCCCGGCCCCCGCCCTCACCGAAGCCGACTACGGCGACCTCTTCCGCGTCACCATCCCGCGGACCGGCACGCCGCGCGTGGATCGGGGAAGGTTCGAGCCCTGAGGGTGCCCTCACCCCCAGCGTCGCTCCGCGACGCATCCCCCTCCCCCAAAACTGCCTGGGGGAGGGGGAGAAGGCCCCCTCCCCCGCTCGTTCCTCGCGGCCCCTCCCCCAAACTGCGGGGGAGGGGCGTTTGGCGTACGTCCGTGCGGTGCTGTGACGACAGCGCGTGGCCCACCGTCGCCCGCTCGTCGCGCCCATCCGTAGCCCATCCGTAGGGGCGGACCTGCGTGTCCGCCCACCCCTCCGCGCGCCCCAACGCCCGGCATACCGCACAGATCCGTAGGGGCCGCCCACGTGGCTGCCCGTGCCCCGCGCACGCACCGTCGCCAACTATCCGGGCGTGACGCCGGCGTTCAATCCGTCAGAAACCGGTACACCGTGCGCGAGGTGTAGCGTTCGTCGGGGCGCAGGATGACGGAGGGGAAGGCGGGGTGGTTGGGGGAATCGGGGAAGTGCTGCGGCTCCAGGCAGAGGCCGCAGCGGTGGGCGTAGCGCACGCCGTTCTTGCCGCGCACCGCGCCGTCCAGGAAGTTGCCGGAGTAGAACTGGATCCCCGGCTCCGTGGTGAGCACCTCCAGCGTGCGGCCGCTGGCGGGGTCGTGCACGCGCGCGGCCAGCGAGGGTCCGGCGCCGTTGCGGCGGAGCACGAAGTTGTGGTCGTAGCCGCCCGCGTGCGCCAGCTGCGCATCGCCGTCGCCGATGCGGGCGCCGATGGGGGCGGGGCGGCGGAAGTCGAAGGCGGTGCCCTCCACCGGCCTCAGCTCGCCGGTGGGGATCAGCGTGGCATCGACGGGGGTGATGAAGTCCGCCTCCACCTGCAGCTCGTGGGAGAGGATGTCGCGGGTGGGGTCGCCGGTCAGGTTGAAGTAGGAGTGCTGCGTCAGGTTCACCGGCGTGGGGCGCTCCGCCGTCGCGGCGTAGTCCACCACGAGCTCGTTGGCGTCGGTCAGGCGGTAGGTGACGCGGGCGTGCAGCGCGCCCGGGTAGCCCTGCTCGCCGTCTGCGCTGGAGTGGGCGAGGGTGAGGGCGCCATCCGCCTGCTCCGCCTTCCAGAGCACCTTGTGGAAGCCGCCCCGCCCGCCGTGGAGGTGGTTGGGGCCGTTGTTCACGTCCAGCGCGTGCTCCACGCCGTCCAACGAGAAGCGGCCCTCGCGGATGCGGTTGGCGTAGCGCCCGATCAGCGCGCCGAAGTACGCGTCGTCGGCCAGGTAGCCCTCCAGCGAGTCGTAGCCCAGCACCACGTCCTCCACCCGCCCCTCGCGGTCCGGCACGCGCAGCGACACGATCGCCCCGCCGAACGCGATCACCCGCGCCTCCATCCCGCCGGAGCTCCGCAGCGTGAACGCCTCCACCGGCTCTCCCCCGGGGAGCGTCCCGAAAATCGAGCCCCCGCCGATCTCCGCACTCACCAATCCGCCTCCATCCAAATGTGTGACCTGCCAACATCCGGTAAACCGCCGAACAGCAATCTCACGCGGAGGCGCGGAGACGCAGAGAAAGAACAACAGAGAACAGCCTCACACAGAGGGGACAGAAGGAACTGAAAGCCACAAGATAAATACCCCTCTATGCTGTTCTCTCTGTGCCTCTGTGTCTCTGTGTGAGCCATGCAGTTGCGGTTCTCTCCCCGCGTCTCTGCGCCTCTGCGTGAGGCCAGCAGTTCAGGGCGTGCACTCCCCAGAGGGCCGTGTAAGGAGGCGGCCGGACTCGGCGGGGGAGCCGAAGTTGGGCGAGTTGTCAGGGTTCCAGGTGAACTTCTGCATGCGGATCACCCGGTCCCACCCCGGAGTGGTGCTGGTCTTGGCGTGGTACACGATCCAGTCCTCCGTGCCGTCCGGAGAGACGGTGAAGCTGGCGTGGCCCACGCCCGGAACGCCGGGGATGGGCTGGAAGACGGGCCCGCTCTTGGTCCAGCTCGCCGCGCGGAGCGGGTCGGTGCCGGTCAGGCGGAGCTGGCCGAGGCGGTAGTGCTCCAGCCACGACTCGCGCGTGGAGTAGATGAGGAAGGTCTGCCCGCCGTGCTTCAGGAACTGCGGCCCCTCCTGCAGGTCCAATTCGGTGCCGCGCTCCCACGGCTCCACCGGCGAGCTGATGCGCGCCCGGCTGCCGCTGATGGTGTAAGGGTTGGACATCGGCGCGGCGTACAGGTGCTGCGGCGTGCGGTCGGTGGTGGCGTCCGTCTCCCAGCCCGACCAGACGGCGATGCGCTGGCCGTTCACCTCCCCAACCGTCAGGTCGATCGCCCAGCGGCTGGGGGCGCCGCCGGCCAGGTCGTCGCCCGTGTAGAGCATCCCGCGGTCCACGTACGCGCCCTGCGGATCGGTCCCCACGGATTCCAGCACGCCCGCGCGCTGGTGGACGAAAGGGGGCCCCGCCCGGCCGCCCGCGTAGTAGATGTACCAGCGGTCGCCGATGCGGTGGAGCTCCGGCGCCCAGATGTTGGTGCGGTTCCACCCGCTGTCCCGCGCGGCCCACACGCGCACGCCCGTCCCCGCCACGTCGGTGAGGTTGGCGGAGCGCGACACGTAGATGCCGTTGTCGCGCGACTGCACCATGTAGTACGCGCCGCCCTCGCGCACCACCCACGGGTCCGCACCCGCAGCGCGCGGGTTGCTGAAGGTGCACTGCACCGGCTGCACGACCGGCGGCGGCGTGCTCTCGCCCGAGCAGGCGGCCAGCAGCAGCGCGATCGCGGCGCAGGCGGAGGAGAGGGAGCGGTTCATCGTACGACCTGTGGATGTGAGTGCAACGACGCTGCGGACGGCCGCCTGGACGGCCGTCCGCAGAAAGTCAGCCAGAGCCCCGCGTCACCAGCCGGTGTTCTGCTTGACGTTGGGGTTCAGGTTGGTCTCCGTCGCCGGGATGGGAAGCACCGCCCGGAACGGCTCGAACAGGTTGAAGTCGGGGTCGCGCGTCTTCAGGATGTTGATCCTGGCCGGGTCGGTCAGCCAGCCGTGCCGTTTGAGCCAGAGGAAGCGCTCGTTCTCCAGCCCCATCTCCTTCAGGAGCTCGGCCTCGATGCGGTCGCGCATCTGCGCCTGCGACAGGTTGTTGGGGAGCGGCGCCAGCCCCGCGCGCATGCGCACCTGGTCCACGAACGGCTTGGCGGCCGGCGTCTGCCCGTTCTCGTTGAGCGCGTCCGCGTGCATCAGCAGCACCCCGCCCAGCCGCAGCACCTTCACGTTGATCGGGTTGTCCCAGTCCTGCTCGCGCTTCTGGTGCTCGCCGTACTTCTTCCAGAAGGCGTCGTTCGGCCGGTCCGGGTAGCGGGTGGCGTACGGGGTGCCGTACACGTCCATCCCGCCCGGCCGGTTGTAGAAGAGCGTCGCGTCCAGCCGCGGGTCCGGGGCGCCGCCGGTGGTGGTCTCCGCGCGCAGCTGGTCGAAGTACCAGCGCGTCGGCTCGCCGTCGCAGAAGCCCACGCCGCAGGGTCCCATCATCTTGATGATGTTCTGCCCGCGGCTCCCCGCCGCCAGCACCTCGGGGCCGCCGAACTGCACCTCGAAGATCGTCTCGCGGTTGTTGTCGTTGGCGTCCAGGAAGTTGTCGCCGTAGTTGCCCATCAGCTGGTAGCCCGGGATCACCTGCGCGAAGCTCTGCGCGGCCGGCCCCCACTTCGCCTGCTGGAGCTGCGCGCGGCCCAGCAGCGCCAGGGCGGCGCCGCTGGTGGCCCGCCCCGCCTCGCTGGCCGGGTACGACGCCGGGAGCACGGCGCGCGCCTCGGTCAGGTCCTTTTCCACCTGCGCCCACGCCTGCTCGGGCGTGGCCTGCGCGGGACGGTCGGTGGGGACCGCCGGCTCCAGCGTCATCGGCACGCTGCCGTACAGGCTGATCAGGTTGAAGTACATCAGCGCCCGCAGGAACTTCGCCTCGCCCACGATGCGGTCGCGCATGGTGGCGTCCATCTGGATGCCGGGGACGTTGGCGATCACCTGGTTGGCGCGGAAGATCGTCTGGTAGTGGTGCTGCCAGATCTCCCGGTTCACTTCGAAGTCGTAGCTCCCCAGCACCGACTTGGTGAAGTTCGCCAGGTCGCCCCACGGGCTGCGGCTGAAGCCGATGTCCGAGCGCATGTCGAAGGCGAACTGCAGCCAGCGGCCGTAGGTGCCGTTCTCCTGCAGGCCGCGGTAGGCGGCGTTGATCCCCAGCTGCGCGTCCTGCTGCGTCTTCCAGAAGCTGTCGGTGGTCTGCTGGTTGGGGTCGGTCTGGGTCAGGTCGGCGCATCCCGCGAGCATGGTGGCTCCCAGGACCAGCGCCGAAGCCGCCGTCCGGCTGATCTTTGTCATGGTTCGGGTGGCCTTCGTTGGGGTGCGCATCACAGGTTCAGGTCGATGCCGAGGGTGACCGACCGCGGGTTGGGATAGATCGTCCCGTCGTCGATCCCGCGCGTGAGGGCGTTGCCGGCGTTGATCTCCGGGTCCCAGTTGGAGAAGCCGGTGAAGGTGTGCAGGTTCTGGATGTTCAGGAAGATGCGCGATCCCTCGCGCTCCACCCCAAAGCGGCGCGTGAAGCGGGCCGGGAGCGAGTACCCCAGCACCAGGTTCTGGATGCGAAGGAAGGAGCCGTCCTCGATCCAGCGGTCCGTGTTGCTGCGCGCGTTGTCCGCCCCGGCGGCGCCAAAGACGGCGCGCGGGTCGCGGGCGCCGGTGTTGGTGGGCGTCCACGGGTCCAGGTCGGCCCGGTAGTTGGAGTTCTCGTCCAGCCGGTCCGTCCAGAAGCGCGCCACGTTGAACACCTCCGCCCCGCGCGAGCCGCGCATGGCCAGCCCCACGTTGAAGCGGCGGTAGGTGGCGTTCAGCGCCAGCCCGCCCTCGAAGTCGGGGATGGGGCTCCCGGCCACGTAGCGGTCGTCGTCGTTGATCACGCCGTCGTCGTTCAGGTCGGCGTAGCGGATGTCGCCGGCCTTGGCGTTCGGCTGCACCACGCGCCCGGCGGAGTTCTTGTAGCCCTGCACCTCGGCGTCGCTCTGGAAGATGCCGTCCGTCTTGAGCACGAAGAACTCGCCGATGCTGCCGCCCACCGCCGTGCGCGACACGTTGCTGAAGCCGGCGAAGATCGGCTGCCCGCCGTTCCCCAGCGCCGTCACCTCGTTGTTGATGGTGGTGATGTTGGCGCTGGTGGTGAGCTGAAGGTCGCCGCGGTTGATGCGGTACTCGGCGCCCAGCTCGAAGCCCCGGTTGCGGATGCTCCCCGCGTTCACCGTGGGGGCGGCGGTGGCCTCGTTGAAGGCCGTGCCCAGGCTCCACGGCAGCGGTGCGTTCACCAGCAGGCCATCGGACTTGGAGACGTAGTAGTCGGCCGTCAGCAGCAGCCGGTCTTCCAGCAGCCCCAGGTCGATGCCGAAGTTGGTCTGCGTCTGGTCCTGCCAGCGGATGTCGGGGTTGGCCAGCCGCAGCTGCGTGGCGCCCGATGCGATGGAGCCGCCGAACAGGTAGCTCTGGTTGGAGATCACCGACGCCGCGTACTGGAAGTCGCCGATGTCCTGGTTGCCCAGCGAGCCGTAGCTGGCGCGCAGCTTCAGGCTGGGCACGCCGGTCCCCAGCACCGGCAGCCCCTCGTAGAAGCTCTCGTCGCTCACCACCCACCCGGCCGAGCCGGATACGAAGGTGCCGTACTTGTTCCCCGGCCCGAAGCGCGACGAGCCGTCGCGGCGCACCGTGCCGGTAAGGAGGTAGCGGTCCGCGTACGAGTAGTTGGCGCGGGCCAGAAGCCCCAGCAGCCCGCTCGGGATCTCGTAGCCGCGGTTGTTGAAGTTGCTGGTGCCCGCGTCGATGGAGGTGATGTTCTCGTTGGCGAAGCCGCGGCGGTACGCCTCAAGCCGCTCGAACCGGCCGGACTGGTTGCTCACGCCGGCCACCGCGCTGATGGAGTGCTCGCCGCGCGTGGCCTCGGAGTTGAGCAGGTGCTCCATCAGCAGCACCATGTTGTTGTCGCGCCGGTCCGTACCCTCGTTGAAGGTGGGCACGGTGTTCTGGCGGATCTGCTGCTGCCGCACGAACTGGCGGTAGCTCAGGTCCTCGTAGTCCACGCCCAGGTTCACCCGGTAGCGCAGCCAGGGGAGGAACGAGTACTCGCCGAAGACGTTGCCCAGCACGCGGTTGCTGACGTCGCGATTATCCTCGCGCTCGAAGGCGCCCACCGGGTTGGTGCCAAAGGTGGCCAGCGCCCCGCCGCCCGAGCCGTAGCCGTAGCCGCTGGCGTTGCTGGGGTCGCGCACCGGGATCCCCGGCTGAAGGCGCACCACGTCCACCAGGGGGAAGCCGACCAGGTTGTTGCGCGTGCTGCGGGCGAGCGTGGCATTCTGCCCCACGCGCCAGCGGCGGCCGCGCGCCTCGGAGTTCACCCGGAACGAGAACCGCTCGAAGTCGGTCTCGATGATGGTGCCCTTCTGGTTGAAGTAGCCGCCGCCGATCAGGTAGCTGGAGTTGTCGCCGCCGCCGCTGACGTTGGCGTTGTAGTCCTGCACGGCGCCCTGCTGGAAGACGGCGTCCTGCCAGTCCGTGTTGTTGCCGATGGCGGTGTTGTCCGCCGCCATCCCCGCGTTCACGCGCGACATGTTGTTGATCTCGCTCCAGCGCGCGCCGCTCACGAACTCGATCCGGCGCGGCACCTCCTGGTAGCCGTAGTACGAGTTGACGGACACCCGGGGCGTGCCCGCGCGGCCGCGGCGGGTGGTGATGACGATCACCCCGTTGGCCGACTGCGCGCCGTACTGCGCCGCCGCGGACGCGTCCTTGAGCACCTGCACGGACTCGATGTCGCGCGGGTTCAGGTTCGGGTTCTGCCGCGTGTACATCCCGTCCACCACGTACAGCGGCGAGGTGCCGCCCAGGAAGTTCTGGCCGCGCACGATCACCTGCGACTCGCGCCCCGGCTGGCCGGACGACGCGATGGTGACGCCCGCCACCCGCCCGCGGAGCGCCTCCTCCAGCGTGGCCGTCTGCCGGTCTCGCAGCGTGGCGGCGGACACCTCGGACACGGCGTCGCTCACGGTGGTGCGGCGCTGCTGCGTGTAGCCCACCGCCACCAGCCCCTCGAGCCCCACCGCCTGCGCGGCGAGCGAGACGTTGACGGTGGCGGGGGTGTTGGCGCTCACCGTAACCGCCTGCGTGCGCGCGGCGTGGCCCAGCGCCGTCACGCGCAGGGTGTGGCTCCCGGGCGCGATGCCGGTGAGGGTGAAGCTGCCGTCCGGCCCGGTAACGGTGCGCCGGCCGGTGCCGACCACCTCCACCGTTGCGCCGGGGAGGGCGCGGCCGCCCTCGGCGGTCACGGTGCCGCTGATCTGGCCGGTGGCCTGCGCCGCCAGCTCCGCCGGGGCGGCGGGGTTGAGGCCGGCGGCGGAGAAGGAGCCGAGGCACGCCAGTGCGCAGAGCACCTTGGCGGCGGTCCTGCTCTTGGGTACGACAGGGGTGTTCATGAAATCCCCTCCGGGGGTGCGGGTGATGGTGCGGTGTGGAAAGGAGCGCTCGTCGCCGGACGGCGTCCGGCGGCTGCTCGTGCTGCGGGCGGTGCCCGGCTGTGGCTGCTGGCGGTCATGGGCTCCGCGGGTAGCGGGTCACCGGAAGGGCCGGCCGGGAGGACGGCCCCGTAAAGCGGGCGCGGGTGGAGCGCCCTTTTCTGGACGCGCCACCCACGCGATCTCCTCTCACCGCGCCGGCGCGGCGCGGAACAGCATCGTCTCCGGGATGCGCTGCCGCGGCATCCGTGGCCCTTCCACGAACAGCTCCAGCACCATCGCGCCGTACGCCTGGTGGTAGCTGACGGTGAAGGGGTGCAGCCCCGCCCGCAGCGCGATCGCGCCCTCGTCCTCCTGCGTGGCCGGCGACTGCCCCATCGACCACGTCACCTGCTCCTCGCCGATCCACAGCGCCACGCCGTCGTCCGAGCGCGCCGCAAAGGTGTAGACGCCGGTTTCCGGGATGCGCAGGAAGCCCGTGTAGCGGAAGCCGAACAGCTCATCCCGGTCTCGCGGCGCCAGGGAGAAGGTGTCGAGCGTTCCGCTGAAGGTCGGCTCCGGATCGCCCGGATGCGCCTCGAGCCCCTCCAGCCGCTGGCGCACGGGCCAGTCGAGGCGGAACGGGGGCTCGGGGGAGTCATCGCGGAAGTACGCGTATTCGATCCCAGGCACAACGCTGACCTCTTCGACCGGCGCGCGTCCGTCCGTCTTGCGGAACTCCGCGCTCGCCGAAACCATGGGGCGCCCGTCCACGAACGACGTCACGCGCACGGTTGCGTCGCGGCGCAGCGTGAAGGGCTGAATGAGCGGGCTCTCCGCGGTCGGCTCGCTGCCGTCCGTCGTGAAGCGCAGCTCGGTGGGGGTGCCCTGGTGCACGCTGACTTCCACCGAGTCCGTGAAATCGCGGTACTCGGGGAGGATGAGGGGCGCCAGGCCCCGGTTGACCGCCGCCAGGCGCGCCGCGTCGAACTTGAGGACGGCGCGGTCGTAGCTGAAGATGCCGTTGACCTCCGTCTCCACGTCGGTGAGCTGCGTATAGACCGCCGCGCTCATCCCGTGCGTGTCGCGCAGGCGGTACATCCGCTTCATCAGCAGGTCGTACTCGCCGTTCATCTCCCGCAGCGACTGGAACGCGCCACCGTAGCCCCAGTTGTCCTCGTCGCGCTCGCGCCACAGGTGGCCCTCCACCGGCAGCCCCAACCCGCCGAACTCGCCGACGACGGTCGCCTTGTCGTCGGATGGAACCAGCGCCTGCGGGCCGCGGTAGCGGTGGACGTCGATTACGTCGCCGCTCCCCGTGTGCTGCCAGCCGCTCGCGTCGTCGATCAGGCGCGACGGATCGGCTTGCCGCATCGCCGCCACCATATCGCGCGTCCCCTCCTCCGACCACTGGCCCCACTTCTCGTTGAACGGCACCCAGACGATGACGGAGGGGTGATTGTGCAGCCCCTCCATCATCGCGGCCAGCTCGCGGGCGAAGTGGCCGCGCGCCTCGTCCGTGTCGTTCCAGCCGCACGGCATGTCCTGCCACACGGGGAGGCCGATGCGGTCGGCGTGATGGTACCAGCGGGCCGGCTCCACCTTGATGTGCTTGCGCGTGAAGTTGAAGCCCAGCGCCTTGGTCCGCTCCACGTCCCAGCGCAGCGCCTCGTCGGTGGGGGCGGTGTACAGCCCGTCCGGCCACCATCCCTGGTCCAGCGGCCCCACGTGGAACCAGGGCTCGCCGTTCAGCGCGATGCGGGTGAAGCCGCGCGCGTCACGCTCCAGGCCTACCGTGCGCATCCCGAAGTAGCTGTCCACTTGGTCCACTATGCGCTCGCCGTCCAGCAGCGACACGCGCAGATCGTAGAGGAAGGGATCGTCCGGCCCCCACAGCCGCGGCGCGGGCACGGGGATGCGCATCTCGCTCCCGACCACGCCCCGCGCGCGCCCCACCTCGCGCCCGTCCGCCAGCGCGACCGCCTCTACCGTTGCACCCGCGGGAGCGCGCACCGTCAGCCGCAGCGCCTCACCCGCCACATTGGCCGTCATGCGCAGCGACTCGATGGCGGCGGCGGGAACGGGCTCCAGCCACACCGTCTGCCAGATGCCGGTGACGGGGGTATAGAAGATCGGGTGCGGCTCCGTCGCCTGCTTGCCGCGCGGCTGGCCGAAGCCGTCCGTAGGATCGTCCACCGCCACCACCAGCTCCTGCTCGCCGCGCGGACGCAGCGCTTCGGTCACGTCAACGGTGAAGGCGTCGAAGCCGCCAGTGTGATCCGCGAGCTGATGCCCGTTGACGAACACCCGCGCGCGCCAGTCCACCGCGCCGAAGTGGAGGAGGAGCCGCTCGCCCTCCGCGCAATCCGCCCGAAAGGTGCGGCGGTACACCACCCGCGACGCGCGCCGACCCACACCGGAAAGCGCGCTCTCCACGGGGAAGGGGACGAGGATGCGCTCGGGGAGGGTGCGCCCGAACGGGACCTCGTCGCCTTCGCCCAGCACGGCGAACTGCCAGAGCCCGTTCAGGCTCTGCCAGCGCGGGCGCACCATCTGCGGGCGCGGGTACTCGGGAAGGGGATTCGCGGGGTCCACGTCGGCGGCCCAGCGGGTGAGCAGCGGGCCGGGCGCCGGGCGCCACGACGGCTCCGCGCGTGCGGGGGCCGGCGGCATCCCGATCCACGCTCCCATGCCGGCCACCGTCGCGGCGTTCATCGCGATGCGGGGCTCAGGGTGCGCCGCGCGCCGTCCGCGCCGTCGCCGCTCGCGACGCGGACGCGTGTGGGACGCTCAGCGGCCGCCGTGGTGAGGGCGCGGGTGGAGTCGCGCACCACCAGCTCCGCCTCCAGGTACACCTTCTCGGGCGGCACCGCCTCGCGCGATTCGATGTGGCGGATGAGGAGCTGCGCGGCGAGCCGCCCCATCTCGCCCTTGGGCATGCGCACCGTCGTCAGGCGCAGCGGCAGGTAGTCGAGGAGGGCGATGTCGTCGAAGCCGATCACCGACACGTCGCCGGGGACGCTCAGCCCCAGCTCCGCCAGCGCGCGGCAGAGGCCGATCGCCACCAGGTCGTTGTAGCAGGTGACCGCCGTGGGGCGCTCCGCCGCGGGCCGTTCGCGAAAGAACTCCAGGCCGGTGCGGTAGCCGTCTTCCAGGTGGGCCCCGGCGCGCACCACGTCGTGGTCGGTGAAGATGACGTGCGACCCGCTGCACGCCCGCCGCACCCCATCGATGCGCTCCTGGCTGTGCGACGAGTACCCGGGCCCCGCGAAGTGGACGATGCGGGTGTGGCCCTGCCCGATCAGGAACTCCACCGCCTTGCGGGAAGCGGCCTCGTTGTCCACGTCGATCAGGCTCCCGGGCACCCCGCGCACCTCCTCCAGCAGGACGAAGGGGAAGTTGCGCCGCTTCAGCTCGAACAGGTGCGAGAGGTCCGCGTCCGCGTCCAGCACCGGCGTCAGGATCAGGCCGTCGACTTCCTTGCGCTGGAGCAGCTCCACGGCGCGGCGCTCCGCCTCGTGGCCGCCCTCCGTGCTGATCACCAGCAGCGTGTAGCCCGCGTCGTCCGCCGCCGCCCGCGCGCCCGTGATGACCTCGCCGTAGAAAGGGTTGTCGATCTCCTTGATGACCAGCGCCAGACTGCGCACCTGCTGCCCCGTGCTGCGCCGGTCGGGGCCGCTCTTGCGGTAGTTGAGCGACTCGATGACCGAGAGCACGCGCTCGCGGGTGGAGCGCTTCACCGTGCCCGTATCGTTCAAAACGGCGGAGACGGTGGCCTTGGAGACCCCCGCCAGCCGCGCGACGTCGTTGATGGTGGACTGCTTGGTGGTCATGCGGATGGGTCGGGGACGGCGCGGAGTGCCACGGCGTGGACGCCGGGCTTGAACATCGTTGAACAAGTTCGATTGGTTCAGGTTAGACGTTCGCATCCGCACTGTCAAGCATCGCGTTTCGCCGCGGCGAGGGCTCCCCGCGGCCCGCCCACTCCGCGCGCTTCCTTCCAAAAAGGCGCGGAAACACTGCATCTCCTTACGCCGCAGCGAAGTCGCCGATCCTCTGCCAAGCTGCGCCGGGAACCCCGCGGAAAAGGTTCTTGACAGCGCGCACCCCGCCGCCGTACTGTCTCTGAACCGAATTGAAACGTTTCAGAAAAGTTCGTATCCGCGGACTGCCCGTGATGCGTCCGGTCCGGCCGCCGGAAATCCAGCCCCCCACCTGCCCTAGCTTCCCCATGCCCCTGCCCCGGTTCCGTACCCTGATGCGCGCGGGCGTGCTTCCCGTGCTCGCCCTCGCCGCGTTGGCCGGCTGCCGCAAGAGCGCGGATGACGGCAAGTTCACCGTGGGCTTCTCGCAGATGGGGCACGACAACCCCTGGCGCATGGCGCAGACGGCCAGCCTGCGCGCCGAGGCGGCGAAGCGCGGCGTGGAGATCGTCGTGACCGACGCGCAGGACCAGACGGCCAAGCAGGTGGCGGACGTGGAGGACCTGATCGCCCGCCGCGTGGACGTCATCCTGCTGGCGCCGCGCGAGTTCGAGGGGCTGGCCCCGGCGCTGCAGGCCGCGCGCGACGCCAACATCCCCGTGATCCTGGTGGACCGCGAGGCGGAGGGAACGCCGGGCGAGGACTTCGTCACCTTCCTCGGCTCCAACTTCGTGGAGCAGGGGAAGCGCGCCGCGGAGTGGCTGGTGAAGGAGACCGGGGGCACCGCGGGGATCGTGGAGCTGACCGGCACCCCCGGCTCGTCAGTGGCCGCCGACCGCGCCAAGGGGTTCCGCGAGGTCATCGCCCGCCACCCGGGGATGAAGATCCTCGCCTCGCAGACGGGCGAGTTCTCGCGCGCGCAGGGGCAGAGCGTGATGCAGAACATCGCGCAGTCGCTGGGCAAGCAGATCACCGCCGTCTACGCGCACAACGACGAGATGGCGCTGGGCGCGATCCAGGCGCTGCGCGCGGCGGGGTTCACCCCCGGCACCCAGGTCAAGATCGTCTCCATCGACGGCCAGCGGGCCGCCCTGGAAGCCATCCAGCGCGGCGAGCTCGGCGCCACCGTGGAGAGCAACCCCCGCTTCGGCCCCATCGCCTTCGAGACCATCGAGCAGGTGCGCAAGGGCGAAACCGTCCCCACGAAGAAGCTGATCGAGGACCGCTTCTTCGACCGCACCAACGCGGCGCAGTTCGTGGCGGAAGCGTATTGATGAAAAGCAGTGCCAAGTGCCTAGTGCTCAGTGCCTAGTAACTTCACCGGGCACTAGGCACTAGGCACTAGGCACTAGGCACTTCCTTTCGCACCCACGCACCCCTCCATGACCGAACCCGCCCCCGAAATCCTCCGCCTCGAAGGCATCGTCAAGCGCTTCGCGGGCGCAACGGCGCTCGATGGCGTGGACTTCACGCTGCGCAGGGGCGAGGTGCACGCGCTGGTGGGGGAGAACGGGGCGGGGAAGAGCACGCTCATCAAGATCATGACGGGCGCGTACCGCCGCGATGGCGGGCAGATGTGGCTGGAGGGCGAGCCGGTGCACTTCGGCTCGCCCGCCGACGCGCAGGCGGCCGGGGTGATCGCGGTGCACCAGGAGATCCACCTGCTCAGCTTCCGCACGGTCGCGGAGAACGTGTACCTGGGACGCGAGCCGCGCAGGTGGGGGTTCGTGGACTGGCGACGCATGAACACCGAGACGGGCGCCCTCCTCCGGCGGCTGGGGCTGGACATCGACCCGGGCGCCACGCTCGGCGCGCTCAGCACCGCGCAGCAGCAGATGGTCGCCATCGCGCGGGGCGTGTCGCTCGGCGCCAAGGTGCTGGTGCTGGACGAGCCCACCAGCTCGCTCGCCGAGCGCGAGGTCGCCATCCTCTACGACCTGATCCGCCAGCTCCAGGCGGAGGGGACGGCCATCGTCTACATCAGCCACCGCTTCGACGAGCTGTACGCCGTCTGCGACCGGGTCACCGTGCTGCGCGACGGAAAGCTCGTCGGCACGCACCGCCTGGTCGACCTGGAGCGGCTGGACCTCGTGTGCCTGATGCTGGGGAAGCCGCGCGAGGCGCTGCGGCAGGGCACCACGGCGTTCACGGGGCACCCGGTGGAAGCTTCCACCGCGGCGCCGCTGCTGCGCACCGAGGGACTGCGGCGCGGGCAGAAGCTGCGCGGCGTGACGCTGGACGTGCGCAAGGGCGAGATCCTGGGGGTGGCCGGGCTGCTGGGATCGGGGCGCACCGAGACGGCGCGCGCCATCTTCGGCGCGGACCCGCCGCAGGAGGGCGCCATGCAGATGGACGGCAAGCGCCTCGACCCCCGCACCCCCGACGACGCGATCGAGGCCGGGATCGCCTTCGTATCCGAGGACCGCAAGGGCGAGGGGATCATCCCCGAGCTCTCCGTGCGCGAGAACCTGACGCTGGCGGCGCTCCCCACCCTCACGCGGGCCGGGGTGGTGGATCGCGCGAAGCAGCGGGAGATCGTGGACCGGTTCATCCGGCGGCTGGGGATCAAGTGCACCAGCGCCGACCAGAAGATCCGCGAGCTCTCGGGCGGCAACCAGCAAAAGGTGCTGCTGGCCCGCTGGCTCTGCATGAACCCCGCGCTCCTCATCCTGGACGAGCCCACCCGCGGCATCGACATCGGCGCCAAGGCGGAGATCCAGGCGCTGATCAACGAGCTGGCCGGCACGGGGCTCGGCGTGCTGATGATCTCGTCGGAGCTGGAGGAGCTGGTGGAAGGGAGCTCGCGCGTGGTGGTGCTGCGCGACGGCCAGAACGTGGCCGAGCTGCGCGGCGCGGAGATCTCGCAGCAGTCGATCATCCACGCGATGGCCGAGGGAAGCGCGGCCGCCGCCCCCGCCCTGGAGAGCTGACCGATGGAGGCATCCGCAGCCGCGCGTCCCACCCCGGGCGCCGGGACGATGGGCCGCTGGTGGGGGGCGATGGGACCGACGGGCGGGGCCGTGATCGCGCTGGTCGCCATCGTGGCGGCGAACGCGATCTTCACCCCCAACTTCGCCACGGCGGGGAACTTCTGGAACGTCCTCTTCCAGCTCTCCGTCACGCTGCTGGTGGCGGTGGGAATGACGCTGGTGATCGCCACCGGCGGCATCGACCTCTCCGTGGGTTCGGTGATGGCGATCTCGGCGGCGGTGGCGGCGGTCACGCTGGACCGGGGGCTGGCCGTGGCGGTGCCGGCGGCGCTCCTGGTCGCGATGGCGGTGGGGCTGCTGAACGGCGCCTTCGTCTCCTACTTCAAGGTGCAGGCGATCGTCGTCACGCTGGCCACGCTGCTGGCGGGGCGCGGGCTGGCGCAGATCATCAACCGCGACGGCGCCCTGATCGCCATCGACAATCCGGGTTTCCTGGCGCTGGGGCGCGGACACATCGGGCCGGTGCCGGTGCAGGTGCTGGTGGCGGCGCTGGTGGTGGCGCTCGCCGTCTTCGTGCTGCGCGCCACGCCGTTCGGGCGGTACGTGCTGGCGGCCGGCGGCAACCCCGCGGCGGCGCGGCTGGCCGGCGTCCCCGTGAGCCGCACCGTCGTCTCCGTCTACGTGATCAGCGGGATGCTGGCGGGGCTGGCGGGGCTGGTGCAGGCGGCGCGGCTGGGCGCGAGCGCCGCGGCGCGCATCGGCCAGAACGTGGAGCTGGACGCCATCGCCGCGGTGGTAGTGGGGGGCACGCTGCTGAGCGGCGGGCGCGCCACGCTGCTGGGCACCGTGGTGGGCGCGCTCATCATGCAGGTGATCGCCACCAGCTTCAACATGCTGCTCGTGCCCTACGCCTGGGCGCTGGCCTTCAAGGCATTCATCATCCTCTTCGCCGTCTACCTCCAGCGACCGAGGCGCGTCTAGTGGAACACCAGGGGCAGATGGGAGGCCCGGCGATCGGCGTGCGCGCCTCGGAGGCGGGGAGCCAGCCGCCCGGCGCGGGGAGCGGCATCCCCACGCGCAGGACTCCGGCGCTGCGCGCAAAGGCCGCCTCGCTCCTGCAGCGGCAGGGCGCGGTGGTGGCGCTGGTGGCGGTGTGCATCTTCGGCGTCATTCGCTACGAGCCCTTCGCCAGCTCCGAGAACCTCCTCAACGTGCTGCGGCAGAACAGCATGCTGGGGATGGTGGCGCTGGGGATGACGCTGGTGGTGCTGACCGGCGGCATCGACCTCTCGGTGGGCGCCGTGCTCGCCGTGGCCGGGATCGTGGCCGCCTCGCTGTCTGACCAGGGGACGGCGGTGGCGATTGGGGGCGGCCTCGCGGCCGGGGCGCTGCTGGGGACGATCAACGGCCTCCTCATCACCCGAGCGCGCATCCAGCCGTTCATCGTAACGCTCGCCATGATGATCGCGGCGCGCGGAGTGGCGCTTGGCGTCACCGGCGAGAACTCGGTGCGGGTGGACCGCGCGGCGCAGGGCTTCCTCTGGCTGGGGCGCGGGCGGCTGCTGGGGGTCCCGGTGCCGGTGGTGCTCGCCGCGCTGGCGTTCCTGGTGGGGTGGGTGATGCTTCGCTACACGCGCTTCGGCCGCTACATCTACGCCGCCGGCGACCACCAGGACGCCGCACGGCTGCTCGGCCTCAAGATCGACCGCGTGCTGATCGCCACCTACGCACTGAGCGGCCTCCTGGCCGGCCTCGCGGGAGTCGTCCTCGCCGCGCGGCTGGGTGCGGGGCAGCCCGTGGCCGGCACCGGCTGGGAGCTGGACGCCATCGCCGCCGTGGTGGTGGGCGGCACTCTGCTGAGCGGCGGGCAGGGAGGCGTGGGCTCCACGGTGGTGGGCGTGCTGCTCCTGGGCGTAATCTTTAACCTATTTAACCTCGAGGGCACCATCACCCCCTGGTGGCAGGGCGTGCTGCGCGGCGTCTTCCTGCTCGGAGTGGTGGTGGTGCAGAGCCGCCTTCAGAAGCGGGCGGCGCATGGGTGAGGGTGAGATGGGTGAGATGGCGAGTGAACTCGCTGCAACAAAAGCACAAAGTCCGCCTGCGCGGACTCGGGGTCAGGCATCGCGTCCGGATGCAGAGTCCCCGAAGGGGGACTTCCCGCGGTTGTTGCAGCGGTTTCAACCGCCGGTCCGGGCAGTGGGCCGGATTCTCGCCCTCCTCGCGCTCGCCGCCTGCGCCACGCCCGCGCCGCGCGCGCCGGACGCGGGGACGTACACCAACCCCGTGCTGGACGTGGACTTTCCCGATCCCACGGTGATTCGCGCGGCGGACGGGATGTACTACGCGTACGCCACGCAGGGGGAGCGCGACGGCACGCCCGTCAACATCCAGGTGGCGCGGTCCGGCGACCTGGTGGCGTGGGAGCGGCTCGGCGACGCGCTGCCGGCCAAGCCGCGCTGGGCGAGCGAGACGCAGGACTTCTGGGCGCCGCACGTGTCCGAGCACGGCGGCACCTACTACCTGTACTACTCGGCCAAGCCCGACGCGGCGGTGCGCGACACCAGCCGCGGGCTGTGCCTGGCCGTGGCGACCGCCCGCCGCCCCGAGGGCCCGTTCGTGGACAAGGGGGAGCCGCTGCAGTGCGGGCGCAGCTTCATCAACATCGACCCGATGTCGTTCGACGACCCGGCCACCGGAAAGCGCCTGCTCTACTGGGGGAGCGGGTTCGGGCCGATCAAGGTGCAGGAGCTCGCCGCCGACCGCGTGTCGTTCGCGCCGGGGAGCAGCCCGGTGGAGCTGGTGCACACGGTGCCGACTTCCGACTCCACGGACTACCAGCGGCTCGTGGAAGGGGCGTGGGTGACGTACCGCGCGCCCTTTTACTACCTGTTCTACTCCGGCGACAACTGCTGCGGACCGAAAGCGCACTACGCCGCCATGGTCGCGCGCTCGCGTAGCGCCACCGGCCCATTCGAGACGCTGGCGAGCGCCACGGGTGCGCGCAACAGCGTGATCCTGGAGCGCGCCGGCTGGTGGGTGGCGCCGGGGCACAACTCCGTCATCACCGACGCGCGCGGCGACGACTGGATCGTCTACCACGCCGTCAACGCGCGGCGGCCGCGCAACAAGCCCACCGACGACGTCAACTCGCGGCGGGTAATGCTGATCGACCGGCTGGTGTACGCCAACGGCTGGCCGCGCGTGGACCGCGGCCCCTCCGCCACGCCCCGGCCGCGCCCCGCAACGCGCTAGGGGCGCTCCGGCGGCGGGCAGTACGGCAGGCCGTCCTCGTCCCAGCGCAGCTCCACCAGGGCGGCGTTGCGCGGCGCGGTCGGAGAGCCGAAACGGGCGTGGGTGACGAGCCACTCGCGGCCGTCGGGGGCGCGGAACCAGGCGCAGTGGCCGGGAGCGTAGAAGCCGTGCTCGGGCATGGTGTGGAGCACGAAGCGCCCGCCGTCGCGCGTCACGTTCACCAGCCGGCCGTCGCCGTCCTCCACCAGCGCGCCCACGGCGTAGAAGCCGAAGTAGCAGCCGCCGCTGTACAGGTACACGCGCCGTCCCTGCGGGCTGACGAGTCCGCCGACTGGTCCCTCGACGGTGCTCCAGCGCACGCGGTCGGTGCTCCAGTCCACGCCGGGAATCGTCTTCCACGGCAGGCTGCGCGCGGCGTCGAAGAGGTGCCAGCTCTCGGACGGGCGCGCGAGCAGGGCGGGGGGCGATAGGGTGCGCGTGAGGTCATCGCTCACCGCGACCTCCACGATGCCGGTGCCGTACGGCTCGTCGTCCGTGAAGTCGGTGGCGTATGCCATGCGCAGCGTGCCGTCGGGCGCGGGATAGACGTCCGCGTCGATGGCGAAGTCGGTGTCCGGCGTCAGCACGTGGCCGCTGTCCACGTAGGGGCCCTCGGGGCGCTCGCTGTCCGCGCGGCGGATGACGTGGCCGATGTGCGCCTCCGCGCCGATGCCGGCGCCGTGCGAGTACAGCATGACGTACGGGCGCGGCAGGCCGGGAACGAAGCGCACGCAAGGCGCCCAGTACGCGTGCCGGGTGGCGTCGCCGCGAAGGGTGGGGCCCAGCGGATGCCACGTGGCCAGGTCGTGCGACCCGAACGCGGGAAAGGCGCCCGCCGAAGCCACACCGCCGCGCCCGTCGCTGGTCTCGTCGCGAGTGACGTAGACGTAGTAGCGGAATTCCGCTGCCACCCCGTCCGGGATGGCGAGCAGGTACGGATCGCCCTGGTCGGCGTCTTCCGGAAAGAGGGGCCGGTAGCTGGCCGGCGCTGCAACACGCTCTGGGGAATGCATCGATGAATCGCAATCGTGGTCGGATCATGCTCGCCCGCACTGGGCCCGCCCTGCTCGCCCTGGCCCTGCTCGCCGCGTGCGCCCCGGCGCCCGCGGCCACCCCGGCGCCCTCGGCCGCCGCGTGCACCTTCGCCAACCCCGTGGCCCGCGGCGCGGACCCGTGGGTGGAGCTGAGCGACGGCTGGTACTACATGGCGCAGTCCAAGAACCCGGAGGGGCAAAATAGCAGCGTGTGGGTCTTCCGGTCGAGGAAGCTCACCGATCCCATGCGCGACAGCGTGCGCGTGTGGACCGCGCCGGACAGCGGCTGGAACCAGACGCACGTCTGGGCCCCCGAGATCCGCCGCGTGGACGGCCGCTGGTACATCTACTACGCCGCCGGGCGGCCCGGCCCCGCCGACGCGCCGTTCATCCATCAGCGCGCGGGGGTGCTGCGCGCCGCCGGCGACAACCCGCAGGGCGCGTGGGAGGACCTCGGCCAGCTGGACACCGGCGGCGAGCTCGCCACCCGCGCGGACGACGTGTGGGCCATCGACTTCACGGTGCACCGGCTGAACGGGCAGCTCTACGGATTCTGGTCCGGATGGGAGAACAACACGCCGCTGGCCCGCACGCCGCAGTACATCTACGTGGCGCGCATGTCCAACCCGCACACCATCAGCGGGCCGCGCGCGCAGATCTCCGCCCCCACCGAGAGCTGGGAACGGCGCGTGGACCCCACGGACGGGCTGGACCTGAACGAGGGGCCGCAGATCCTGGAGCGCAACGGGCAGGTCTTCATCATCTACTCCACCCGCGAGTCGTGGACGCCGGCGTACCGCCTGGGCCAGCTTCGCCTCAACAGCCCCACGGCGGACCCCATGCAGCGCTCGAGCTGGACCAAGACCGGCCCCGTGTTCGCGGCCGCCAACGGGGTGCACGGGCCGGGGCACAACGGCTTCGCCAAGTCGCCGGACGGCACCGAAGACTGGATCATCTACCACGCCAAGATCGACACGCTCCCCAACTGGAACCGCGTGATCCGCGCGCAGCGCTTCACCTGGCGGGCGGACGGGTCGCCGGACTTCGGCGAGCCTGTGGCGTCGGGGGTGGAGCTGCGCGTGCCGTCGGGCGAGCCGTGTGACCGCTGACGGGCAGATGGAGCTTTCGCACGCCCTGCCCGGCGCGCTCCGCGAGCAGCCGCACCGGCGCTTCAACCCGCTGACCGGGGAGTGGGTGCTGGTGTCGCCGCACCGCGCGCTGCGGCCGTGGCAGGGTCAGGTGGAGGATCTCGCGCCCGCGCACCGCCCCGCGCACGACCCCGCGTGCTACCTGTGCCCCGGCAACGAGCGCGCGGGTGGCCACCGCAACCCGGACTACACGGGCACCTTCGTCTTCGACAACGACTTCGCCGCGCTGCGTCCCGGCGCGGAGCCGGCTGAGATGGACGTGGCGGGCCTGCTGGTGGCGCGCGCCGAGCCGGGGGTGTGCCGGGTGATCTGCTTCTCGCCGCGCCACGACCTTTCGCTCCCGGATCTGGAGCCCGCGGCCCTGCGCGGCGTGGTGGACGTGTGGGCGGAGGAGTACGCGCGCCTGGGAAGCCGCCCGGAGATCGGCCACGTGCAGATCTTTGAGAACAAGGGCGAGATGATGGGGTGCAGCAACCCGCATCCCCACGGCCAGATCTGGGCGCAGGAGTCGGTGCCGCAGGGCCCCGCCCGCGAGACGCGGCACATGGGCGAGCACTGGGAGCGCCATCGCCGCACCCTGCTGGCCGACTACCTGCGGCTGGAGGAGGCGAGCGGCGAGCGGGTGGTGCTCGCCAACGACGCCTTCGTGGCCCTGGTCCCCTTCTGGGCGGTGTGGCCGTTCGAGACGCTGGTGGTCGCCCGCCGACCCGCCGCCTCGCTGCCGGAGCTGGACGACGCGGAGCGCGACGGGCTGGCGGACATCCTGGGGCGCCTCACGCGGCGCTACGATAACCTGTTCGGCGTCTCCTTCCCCTACTCGGCCGGGGTGCACCAGGCGCCCACCGACGGCCGCGCGCACCAGGAGTGGCACCTCCACATGCACTTCTACCCGCCTCTTCTGCGCTCTGCCACCGTAAAGAAGTTCATGGTGGGCTACGAGATGCTGGGCGAGCCGCAGCGCGACGTCACCCCGGAGAGCAGCGCCGAGCGCCTGCGCGCCCTCTCCGACGCGCGGGGCGCGCGATGAGGGTGCTGGTGACCGGCGGCGCCGGCTACATCGGCAGCGCCACGGTGGTGGAGCTGCTGGAGGCGGGGCACGATGTGACCGTCTTCGACGACCTGTCGCAGGGGCATCGCGAAGCGCTCCACCCCGACGCCGCCTTCGTGAACGGCACCCTGGCCGACCGCGGGGCGATCGACGCGGCACTGGCGGAGCACCGGCCGGAGGGGATCCTCCACTTTGCGTCGCACACGCTGGTGGGCGAGTCGATGGAGAAGCCCTTTCTGTACCTGGGCGCCAACGTGCGCTGCGGGCTGAACCTCCTGGAAAGCGCCGCCGCGTACGGGGTACGGCGCTTCATCCTCTCCTCCACCGCCAACCTGTTCGGCATCCCGGACCGCGTCCCCATCGACGAGGCGGCGCCTATCACCCCCGGCAGCCCCTACGGTGAAGGGAAGTACATCCTGGAGAGGATGCTGCACTGGATGGACGACCGCTTCGGGATGCGCTACGCGGCGCTGCGCTACTTCAACGCCGCCGGCGCCGTGTCGCCCGACCTGGGAGAGGACCACGACCCTGAGACGCACCTGATCCCCCTCGTCCTGCAGGTGGCGCTGGGGCAGCGCGAGCGGGTGATGGTCTTCGGCGACGACTACGACACGCCGGACGGCACCTGCGTGCGCGACTACGTGCACGTCAGCGACCTGGCGCAGGCGCACGTGCTGGCGCTGCACGCGCTGGACGATGGAAGCCGCACCTACAACCTGGGGAACGGCCGCGGCTTCAGCGTGCGCGATGTGATCGAGACCGCGCGCGCCGTCACCGGCCACCCCATCCCCGCCGGGGTGGGCCCGCGCCGTCCCGGCGACCCCGCGGTGCTGGTGGCCGCCAGCGACCGCATCCGCGCGGAGCTGGGGTGGGCGCCGCGCCACCCGGAGCTGCGCGACATCATCGAGAGCGCGTGGGCCTGGCACCGGTCGCACCCGCACGGCTACGCCCCCGCCCCCTGACCCGCACATGACGAGCAACGACTCCCTCCAGGCCACCGTGGTGCGCGCGTTCGAGGAGCGCTTCGGCGAGCCGCCCGCCGCTGTGGTGCGCGCGCCCGGACGGGTGAACCTGATCGGCGAGCACACGGACTACAACGAGGGCTTCGTCCTTCCCATGGCCATCGACCGCGCCGTGTGGATCGCCCTCCGCCCGCGCACCGACCGCATCGTCTGCGTCCACTCGCTGGACTTCGGCGAGGAGCGGTCGTTCGACATCGGCCACCTGGCCAGCAGCGGGAACGGGTGGATCGAGTACCTGCAGGCGATGGCCTGGGCGCTTCAGAAAAAGGACCGCGGCCTCGTGGGCTGGGAGGGCGTCACCGCCGGCGACGTGCCGATCGGCGCCGGTCTCTCGTCCAGCGCCGCGCTGGAGCTGGCCACGGCGCGCGCCTTCGCGGCGATGGCGGGCTTCGCCTGGAACCCGCGCGAGATGGCGCAGCTCGCCCAGCGCGCGGAGAACGAATGGGTGGGCGTCTACTGCGGGATCATGGACCAGATGATCTCCGCCTCTGGCCGCGCGGGGCACGCGCTGCTGATCGACTGCCGCTCGCTGGAGACGCGCGCCGTCCCCCTTCCGCCGGGGACCTCGGTGGTGATCCTGGACACCGCCACCCGGCGCGGGCTGGTGGACTCGGCGTACAACGAGCGGCGGCGGCACTGCGAGCAGGCGGCCGGCGTGCTGCACGTCCGCGCCCTCCGCGACGTGACGCCGGAGGCCTTCGACGCGCGCGCCGGCGAGATGGAACCGGTGATGCGCCGCCGCGCCCGCCACGTGGTCACCGAGATCGCGCGTACCGTGGAGGCCGCAGGCGCCCTGGAGCGCGGCGACGCCGCCACCGTGGGCCGGCTGATGGACGCCAGCCACGCCTCGCTCCGCGACGACTTCGAGGTCTCGCGCGCGGAGCTGGACACCATCGTGGAGCTGGCCCAGGCGCACCCCGGCTGCTACGGCGCGCGCATGACGGGCGCCGGCTTCGGCGGCTGCGCCGTGGCCCTGGTGCGCGCCGATTCCGCCCCCGACTTCGCGCACACCGTGGCCGACGAGTACCGCGCCCGCGCCGGCCTGGAGCCGCGCGTCTACGTCTGCTCCGCGTCGGACGGGGCGAGCGTGGAGGCCCTCACCCCGACCCTCTCCCGATAACAGGAGAGGCTGGCGCCTCTGTGGCCTGCCCCCCGTAAATTGATCCACTTAGAATGGGAGTCCACACAGCCCAGTATAGGGCAAGGAGGACTCATGAAGAAGACGAGGCATACGGCGACCCAGATCGTGGGGATGCTGCGGGAGGCCGAGGCGCTGTTAGGCACGGGCAAGAGTGTACCCGAGGTGGCGAGGCACCTGGGGATTGGCGAGTCGACGTTCTACCGCTGGCGCGGGGAGTACACGGGGGTCCAGGTCGATGCCGTGACGCGGCTGAAGGAGCTGGAGGAAGAGAACCGGCGGCTGAAGCAGGTGGTTGCGGAGCAGGCCCTGGACATCAACGTGTTGCGGGAGGTGGCGCGGGGAAACTACTGAGCCCGGAGCGGAGGCGTGCCGCGGTCGCGCACGTTCAGCAGGTGCTGGGAATCTCCGAGCGCCGGGCGTGCAGAGCGCTGAAGCAGGCAAGGTCGACCCAGCGGTGGATCGCTCGCAGGGCAGAGCGCGACGGCGAGCTGGTGGAGCGGATGCGGCAGCTCGCGGCAGAGAACCCGGCGTACGGCTACCGCTTCATCTGGGCGTTGCTGAGGAAAGAGGGCTCGGGAGTGAACGTGAAGCGGGTGCACCGGCTGTGGAAGGCGGCCGGGCTGAAGGTGGTGCGGCCGGTGCGGAAGAAGGAGCGTTCGGGCAAGAGCGCGAACGCGTGCTCTGTCCGGCGCGCGGAGCACCCGAATCACGTGTGGACGTACGACTTCGTGCACGACGAGACCAGCGACGGGCGGAAGTTGAAGTTCCTGGCCGTGGTGGACGAGTTCACCAGGCTGTGCCTGCGGATCGAGGTGGGGCGGAGCATGACGGCGAAGAGCGTGGTGCGGCTGCTCGCCGAGCTGGTGCAGATCCACGGGGAGCCGGGCGCGATCCGGAGCGACAACGGCTCCGAGTTCACCGCGGGAGCCGTGAAAGAGTGGCTTGCCGCTGCGGGGATAGAGACGATGTACATCGAGCGCGGGAGCCCCTGGGAGAACGGCTACTCGGAGAGCTTCAACAGCCGGTTGCGAGCGGAGTTCCTGGACCGCGAGGTTTTCCGTACGCTGATCGAGGCGCAGGTGCTGACGGAGAGGCACCGGTTGAAGCACAACCACGAGCGTCCGCATAGCTCGTTGGAGTACCGGACCCCGGCGGAGTTCGCCGCGGCGTGGGATGGTGAGGGCTCCGCGCCTACGGCGCTCCGCCCTCACCATCCCAGTGTGAACAGCAAGACAGACGCAGATCTAGCTCCCACCACACTCCCATAACGGGTGGTACAACAAACGGGGGCATTGCATCTGTTATCGAGAGAGGGGGGAGGGTCGCCGCGATCCATGAGGGTCGCGGAAATCGCTGGTAGGGGCAGCCCCGCGTGGCTGCCCGTGCCCGCCCCGTCACCGTCGCCGGCCAAACGCACCCGGAGCACGCCGTTGATCATCACCGATGTCACCACCCTGAAGCTGCACTACACGATGGACGTGGCGATGGCGGACGCCATCCACTACATGCCGTCGCGCCCCACGCTGCTGGTGCAGGTGCACACCGACGCGGGGATCGTGGGGCTGGGCGAGGCGGCGGCGTACGGCGGGTTCCTGGAGAGCACCGAGTCGCTCATCACTGGCGAGCTGAAGCGCACCATCGTGGGCCAGGACCCGTTCCGCATCGAGCGGCTCTGGCAGATGATGGCGTCGCGCGCCCACCAGCGCGGCCGCCGCGGGATGCTGATGCAGGCCATCTCCGGCGTGGACATCGCGCTCTGGGACATCGTGGGGCAGGCGACGGGCACGCCGCTCTACCGCCTGCTGGGCGGCTACCGCGACCACCTTCCCGTGTACGCCTCCGCCGGCTTCTACGCGGCGGGCAAGGATGCGGCGGCGCTGGCGGAGGAGGTGGGGGGATACGCGGAGCGGGGCTTCGGCTGCATCAAGATCAAGGTGGGCCGCCAGCCGGACGCCCTCCTCAACCCCCTGCCGGACATGATGGCGCCGGACTACGCCACCGTCACCTTCGAGGAAGACGTGGAGCGCGTCCGCTCCGCGCGCGCCGCGATCGGTCCCAAGGTGAAGCTGGCGATCGACGCCAACAACGCGTGGACGCCGTCGCTCGCGCTGCGCTTCATGGAAGCGGTCAAGGACCAGGACATCTACTGGCTGGAGGAGCCGGTAGGGACGGAGGACATCGAGGGCTCCGCGCTGGTGGCGCACCGGGTGACCACGCCCGTGGCCGGGTACGAAACGGAGTCGTCGCTCCCCGGCTTCCGCGAGCTGATCTCGCGGCGCGCGGTGGACATCGTGCAGCCGGACGTGATCTGGTCCGGCGGCATCACGGAGACGCGCAGGATAGCCGCCCTGGCGCACGCCTACGGCCTCCCGGTGATCCCGCACAACTTCTCGTCGGCGGTGGCGGCGATCGCCAACATGCACTTCATCGCCTCCATCCCCAACGGAAGCTGGCTGGAGCTGGACCAGAACCCCAACCCGCTCCGCACCGAGCTTTTCCAGGAGCCCCTCATCGTGCGCCCGGACGGCACCATCGCCCTTCCGGAGCGCCCGGGGCTTGGCGTTGCCCTGAATCCGGAGACGGTGGAGCGGTATCGCGTCGAGCGGCACGGGCCGTAGGGCGGGGTCCTGCGTGGCGGCGAGCACGGGCAGCCACGCGGGGCGGCCCCTACGGGGTGTCGGTGCCGAATTGCGAGAATCGCGGCGGGGCGAGGGTGGGCAGACACGCAGGTCTGCCCCTACCGGGGGGCGGTGCAGGGCCGGGCACGGGCGCGATAAATCGCGCCCCTACAGGGCATTGGCGAAGCGCGCGCGGAGTTCTCCCCCTCACCCGCCCTGCGCCCCCGCAGGCGGGGG
>DASWNZ010000094.1:0-53141 GCA_036398975.1 Longimicrobium sp. | reverse complement strand
GGAGCCGGTGTCGATCTTCACGTTCCGCGCATCCGCGGCGAGCGCGACGTTCACCGAGCCGCTGCCGGTGTCCACCACGAGGTCGCGGGCGCGCACGCCGTCCAGCCGCACGGCGCCGGAGCCCACGTCCACCCTCACGTCCTCCATCGCGACGTCCGTCCCGGTGACGCCGCCGCTCCCGGTGTCCACGATCAGGCGGGAGCCGCGCACGCCGCTCAGCCGCACGTCCCCGGAGCCGGTGTCCACGTTGAGGATGCCGGAAGCGCCCATCACCTCCACGTTGCCGGAGCCGACGTCCACGCCCAGGTCGCCGCGCGTCCCCTCGGCGCGCACGGAGGCGGAGGCGGAGTGCACGCGAAGGGTACCCTGGACGTTGCTGACGAAGACGCGCCCGACCGCCTGGTGCACCGCCACGGTCTGCCCGGCGGGGACCCGCACCCGCACGTCGGCCCACGCCTGGGTGCCGCTCCCCGTCCCGGCGATCGTCACCCGGTCTCCGCCCACCGACCAACCACCGCCAAAGGTGCCGTCGCGGCGCACGGTGAGCTGCGTCTGGCTCCCCCTCCCCATCGCCGGATACACGATGCGCCCATCCGGATAGATCACCCGTACGGCCTCCGCGTCACCCACGCGCCCGCGCTCCACCCGCAGCTCGCGCGCGTCGCGGCCGCCGCGGGTGACCTCCACCACCACCTCGCGCCCGGAGCCCGCCTCCACGCGCATCTCACCCACGAGGTTGTACACGGCCACTCGCTCGTCCCTCAGCGCGTGGCGCTCCTGGGCGTTTGCGGCGCCGGCCCATGCGAGGGAGAGGAAGACGGCGGTTCGGAGTGCGTAGGGCATGGTTGGGATTCAGGTTAAGGAAAAGGAGCGTTAGTGCGTTAGTACGTTTTGGGACCGTGCCATACCCGAATTTCTGTCATCCTGAGCGACGCGCGGCACCGCCCTCTCCCGTGCTCCAGACCATGGCGCGGAGCGAAGGATCTACTGCGCGTACCGAGGGGACCGCTTCACCCACCGTCCTCCTGCCTCGCCGGCTAGATCCTTCGATCGCCGCAGCAGTGCCAGTGCCCAGCAGGCGTCGGGGAGGCGGCTCTCTCAGGATGACAAAGAGATTTCCAACGCACTCACGCACTCACGCACTTCAGTTCAGAAGCTCACCCACCAGTTCGCCTTCAGCATCACCACGTTCGACGCCTCGGTGTTCCACAGCGCGTCGAGGTTGCGGCGGAAGCGGAACTGGCCGTCGGTGATGTCGTCCGAGCCGCCGCGGGTGTGCGACCAGGCCAGGAAGAGCGTGGAGCCCGGCCGGTACTCCCAGCGCGCCACCGCGTTCAGGTTGAAGTCGCGCACGCTGAAGTCGGGATTGTCGAAGCGGAAGGCGCCCGCGTCGTAGCCCTCGTTGTCGCGCGTGACGGTGAGCGGGGTGAAGCGGTCCGAGAAGCGCCCGGCGCCCGGCGCCGTGGGCTCGCGGAAGCTGCCGTACTTGCCCGCGCTCATGAATGGCTGCGCGTACAGCTGCAGCGAGAGCGTCGGCGAAAAGGTCTTGTTCACCCGCGCCGACATCCCAAAGGTGCGCTGGTCCAGCTCGCCGAAGACGTAGCGCGTCGTGCCCGCCACCTCCGGCGCATCCACGTACTGCCACGCCGTGTTGTAGCGCGAGTAGAAGGGCGACGCGGAGAAGCGCAGCGACGGCGTCGGGCGCCATCCCAGTCCGGCGGAGACGCTGTAGCGCCAGCCGGAGTCCTCGTCGCGCAGGCCCCAGTTGAAGCTGGCGTCGCCCGTGAGGCGCTTGCGCCCGTCCGAGCTCCCGCCCATCCACCCGCTGAGGCCGCCCGGCTCCAGGATGGCGGCGCCGCCGCGCAGGGCGCGCGTGTCCCATCCGCCAAAGGAGCGCTCCACTCCGCCCCACGCGTTCCAGTAGTTGAGGAAGCGCGCGGAGCCGTTCACGTTCAGCGCCCGTCCGTTGCGCTCCCACCCGAAGTTGCGCGCCTCCCAGGCGTTGCCGCCCAGGTTCCAGTCGCGGAACACCTTGCCCGGCGTGCGCTGGATGTGCTGCATCCAGAAGACGTTCACGATCTCGTCCGCCGCGCGCTGGAAGCCCAGGTCGTTGGTTTCGAAGCCCGGCGAGCGGATGGAGCCCAGGAAGCCGCCCTGCCACTTCCCCTTCACCTTGGCCACGTCGTAGCTCCCTGCCCACCCCTCCAGCGAGGTGGCCGCCGAGTCGAAGCGGAGGTAGCTCTGGCCGGGGCGCTGGAAGTAGCGCGCGCTGGAGCGCTGCGCGTTGCCGATCGCCTCCGTGCTCCCCTCGATGCGCGAGCCCAGCACCCAGAGCCGGGCCGAGTACGTGTCGTTGCCCCAGCGGTGCTGCGCGTCCGCGCCGCCGGCGAACGCGCGCGAGCGGAGCCAGTCCATGTCCGTGCCGTCCAGCCGGCGGACGACGCCCGTGGTCACCGCGCCGAACTGCGTCTTGCCGCCGTTCATCTCGCGGCGGGCGCGGATGACGCTGTAGTTGGTCATCGGCTCCACCACCTGGTCGCTGCGCTCGCCGCCCGCGTCCAGGACGGTGGCGCGCTCCTCGGCGGTAAGGGCGTTCATCACGCCGATCGACCAGCCGCGCCCGATCTGTCCGCTCAGCTTGGCGGCGCCCAGGATGTTGGTCTGCCCCGGCTGGTCCGCGTAGCCACCCTCGGGCACGTCCACGCCGCCGCGGGGGGCCCGGCCCACCCGGCGCGAGTAGAAGAGCGACTCGTTGCCGCCATCCCCGTCGCCCAGGCCGATGCCGAAGCGAAAGATGTCCGCGCCCTCGGTGAAGAAGGGGCGCCGCTCGCTGAGGAACGTCTCGAAGGCGCTGAGGTTCACCTCCGACGGATCGGCCTCCACCTGGCCGAAGTCGGGGTTGAAGGTGGCGTCGAGCGTCAGGTTGGAGGTGACGCCGTACTTGACGTCGAGGCCCACCGAGCCGCGCATTTCGCTGGACGAGTAGAACGGGTTCGCCTCGTCGCCGGGCGCGCGAGTGACGCCGGAGACGGTGTACGGAAGGAGCTCCAGCCGGCGCGGCGCGGGAAGGCCGCTGAGCCCGCGCAGCTCGCCGAAGCGGGCCACCTGGCGCGGCTCGTCGCGCTTGACGGGCGACCAGTACGACTGCTCGTTCTCGCGCTGCACCACGCGCAGCGCCTGGAAGCCCCACACACCATCGCCGCCGGTGGCGAAGCGCAGCGCCGAGAGCGGGATGCGGTACTCCGCCGTCCACCCCAGCGAGTCGCGCGTGACCGCCACGGACCAGACCGCATCCCACCCGGTGTCGTCGTTGGACCCGTCCGCGATGGTCATGTCGCGCTTCACCCCCGCCGGGTTCACGGCGAAGATGTACGCCGTGCGCCGGTCGTGGCGCGAGTCGAAGCCCACCATCAGCCAGTCGCTGGAGGAGTCCTCGTCGCGGCGGGTGAGCTGGGCGGAGATCTTGTTGGGCTCGGGATCGTAGGCGCGGGCCGCCACGTAGACGGCTTCATTGTCGAACGCCACCCGCATGACCGTACGGAAGCGGGAGGGCTCGCCCTCCTTCGGCTCGCGCTGCGTGAAGCCGCCGATGGTGTCCGCGGCCATCCAGACGGCGTCGTCCAGGCGGCCGTCCAGGGTGGGAGCTCCGGCGGTGGGGGTGAGGCGGTAGGCGGCCACCTGGCGGACGGCGTTCGTGCTGTCCGAGGCGGGCGCCGCCAGGGCGACGGCGCCGGCCATGAGAAGGGTGCCCAGCATATGAGGTGCTCCTGCGTGTGCAGGTCTAAGGAGACGGTGAGGCGCAGCTCACCTTGGTGGGGTCTGCTACGGGATCAGCGGTCGGCCAGTTTCACGTTTCCGCTGAAGGTGCGCAGCTCCACGCGCGCCCCGCCCCGCCCCAGCAGCACCTCGCGCTCGCGCTTGGAGCTGCGGGTGACGCGCGCCCCGGCCACCGCGAGCTCAAGGTCGCCGCTGAAGGTGGTGAACTCCACTTCCGCGCCGGTGCCGCGGGGGAGCCGCATCTCGATCTCGCCGCTGTGCGTGCTGACGGTGGTGGTGCCGCCGCGCTCGAGCGCGCCCGCGATGGTCACGTCGCCGGAGACGGTCTCGAAGTCGCCGCGCAGCCGCTGCCCCTCCACGCGGATGTCGCCGCTCACCGTCTGCACCTCCGCGCGCCCGCCGACGGTGGGGGCGGTGACGGTGCCGCTCACCGACTGCGCGCGCAGGCTCCCCGCCCGCGCCGAGACGCCGATGTCGCCGCTGACCGTCTGCGCCTCAACCTCGGTGCGCACGTCGCCGCCGAGCCGCAGGTCGCCGCTGATGGACTGGGCGCGCACGCGGTCGGTGACCACGTCGATCTCCACCTCGCCGGAGCGGGTGGTGACCTCCAGGTCGGCGGGGCGTCCGCCCACCTGCACGTTGCCGCTGACGGTGTTGACGGTGGTGGAGCCCGTCATCCCCCGCACGTCCGCATCGGCGGAGGTGGTGCGCACGACGAGAGTCTTTCGTGCGGGGATCCGGACCTCGATGTCCGACCCGCTCTGATTCCGGTGGCCGCGGGGCGTGACAACCTGCACGTAGGTGCGGTCGCCCTCGGTGCGCAGGTCCAGCCGCTCGACGCCGCGCCCCAGCTCGCCGGTGACGTGCACCTCGTTCCTGTTCCACGCCACCACGCGCACGCTGCCGGAGACGAGGGTGATGTCCACGGTGCCGCCGGGCCCCGTGGCGCGCCGCTGGTCGACGCGCTGCTGCGCGCACGCCGGCGTTACGATGCAAGCCGCGATGAGGACGGCTGTGGCGATTCCGGGCTTCATGGGATGTATGGTTCGGCTCACTGTGAGTTCGACTGGCGACGGTAACAGGTGCGTCAGTGCGTCAGTCCGTGAGTGCGTTCAAAAGTCTGTGCGGCGCTGGCGGATGGCGGCCCCGCCGTGATCCAACGCACTTCCGCACTCACGCACTAACGCACTTCCGTTCTACAGCTCGACCGCCTGCTGCAACACGTTCAGCTTCTGCCCGTAGGCGTCGGCGAGCATGTCGGTCAGCTCGCGGCTGTTGGGGTCCTTGACCAGCGCCTCGCGCGACTGGCGGATCGCCTCGTCGATGATGCGCAGGTTGGTCTCCAACGTCTTCACCGTCTCGGGCGCGAGGGTGGCGCGCCGGGCCGTGAGGACGCGCTCCAGGTCCGCGATGGCGACTTCGTAGTCCTGCTCCGCGGGCTTGAAGGCCACCAGCGCCGTGGGCGTTGCGGTGGTGGGGGCGGCCACGGTCTGCACAGGCGCGCTGGCGACCGGCTCCGGGGCGCGCTTCTCCATCACCTTGAGTGTGATGAGCGACGAGGAGACCGCCACACCCACAATGGTCGCGGCCATGGTGAGCCACCGCGGCGCCTGCCAGCGGCGCGCGCTGGTGATGGACACCACGCCCGCCTGTGGCTCGATGCGGGCGGCGATCCCCGCCCACAGGTCGCGCCCCGGCACCATCTCCAGCGGCAGGGTGGCGACGTCTTCCAGGATCGAGCGGATCGCCTCCGCCTCGGCGCGGCAGTCGCCGCAGACGGCGAGGTGGAACTCCACCGCCTGCCGGTCCTCGTCGGGAAGCTCGTTGGCCGCCCAGTCGTCCAGCCGCTCCAGCACGTATTCGTGATTCATCGTCCAAGCATCTCCCGCAGAAGCCTGCGCGCCCGGTGGAGCTGTGCCTTGCACGTGCCCACCGCCGTTCCCTGCATCTCCGCGATCTCCTCGTGCTTGTATCCTTCCACGTCGTGGAGGACCAGCACCGCGCGCGCGCCCGGCGGCAGCGCCGCGATTGCCCGCTCAAGGTCGATCGCGTCGCACGGGTCGTGGCTGCGCGACGGAGTTTCGTATGATTCCAGATCGTCGGTCACCATCACCTTCGCCACCCTCACCTTCTCCGACCGGCGGTCGCCCAGCACCACGTTCACGGCCAGCCGGTGCAGCCAGGTGCTGAAGGCGCTCTTCCCCTCGAACGACCCGATCTTCTCCCACGCCCGCACGAACACGTCCTGCGTGAGCTCTTCGGCGCGGCCGGGGTCGCCGCACAGCCGCATGCAGAGTGCGTACACCCGCCCCAGGTTCTCGCGGTACAGCTGCTCGAACGCGGCTACGTCGCCCTGTTGTGCGCGCCGCACGGCAAGGCTCGCCGTGGGGGCGAGGACCGTCGGCTCAGCCTGCATCGCGATCATCCAATCGCACCGGGGAGGGGTGGGGCTTCCTGCATTCGAGGATAGGATGCCGCCCGGGGCACGATGGTTTAAAAGGACTTGGGAGGTGCTTCATGGGGACTCGTCCTGCGGGGGAGCGCCGGCCGCGGAGTGGCGGGCCGAAGGGTTTCCGAGACGCGGCACGTTGTAGCAGGCAGACTGTAGCCAATGATCGGGTGGAGCCGCCAAGCGACCATACCGAGTGCGCTGTGTCCTTTATACTGCGGAGTTACAGGACGATATGCCGTGAGGTGCGCGTCGGTCAACCGCCGCTCTCGTCGCCTCCTGTGAATGGATCCCGCGACTGGTACCACGGAAGGCGGCGGGGGCCCAGCGGGAGCCGCAGCAGGCGCGGGCCGACCACGCAGGGGAGAGGGTTCCGCCCCGTCCAACCAGGCAAACCACAGCGGACCGCCGGAACACTCGTGTTTCCGGACGGGGTTGTACGGCTCAGCCGCCGCTGCTAGCTCTGGTAACGAGCAAATGTTTTCTCACGGCGAACGCGATCAGCACATAACCGGTGAGCGAAGCTCCACGTCTCCAAGACGTGAGTGATCTTCCCCTCGAACCTCCTCCCAACGCGCACTCTCGCCACATCGCGCCTGCCCAAAGGCATCACGAGACTGCCTTCGCCCTCGTCTGTTGTCGCTAGTTTTCCCGCCATCTTCAGCGCTGGCTTCGCCCGCCTGGTCCACTTGCCGCTGTCCAGGTATACAGGCGCTCAGGTTTGGGGCCCCTGGAATGGCACACCCTTCCATACCGCGGCAGGTCTGCCGATGCATTCTACCGTCCGAGGAGGCGGTATTCGGAACGGCTCGGCATTCCGCCAAGCTGTCCCGCCGATCATCATCCATCAGGGAGCCCGTATGAAGCGGATCGTCCTCAACACTGTAGCTTTAGCGGCAATCGCGGCCGGCGCGACCAGGCTGCACGCCGGTGACCCGCCAGCGCCCACCCCGGTGTTGTGCTGCGAGTCCACGTTCGGGAAGAGCTGCTGCGGCTTTGTCTATTGTAGTGCGGGACTCTTCAGCTGCGTCGGCATCTAGCCACACTCAAACGTCACACACCACAACTCTCGCCAAGGAACGTACCGATGAAACGTATGATGCTGAACCTCGTTGCGTTAGCCGTGATCTGCGGAGGGGCCCAGCGCCTCTACGCCCAAGACGTTGTCGTCAAGTGTTGTGAGGCGACCTTCGGTGCAAGATGCTGCGGCCCGGAGTGCAGCGCCGGCTGGTTCTTTTGCAAAGCCACGCTCGTCCCCTGAGACGGAGGACTGGGTCCGGGGCTCTGATGCCGACGAAAACACGCTGAGCAGTTAGAGCCCAGGACCTACGTCGGCCACCGGGACGGCCGTCCAGAGCATGTGCAATCCGTGACGGCATCGTCGTCCCACTCGTCCAACAGCAACAGGAAGTTCGGTGAAAGACACTCTCTCGAACATCGCCAGTGTCGTGCTGATTGCGTGTGCGCTCACCGTAACGGGCCTCGTTGTACGCAATGAGTGGACGCGGTCCAATCGCAGTGCGCCCGCGCCCCCGGCCGCGGACCTTCCGCCGGTAAAGGTCAGCGGGTGGAACGATGTCATGCGTGGCGGCACCAGTCTGAGCAAGCGCGGCGCTCCCGTTACGATCGTCGAGTACTCCGACTTCCAATGCCCCTTCTGCGCCACCGTCGTGCCGACCCTCCGAACCCTCCAGGAGAAGTACGGTGACCGGTTGACCGTCGTGTTTCGCCATTTCCCGATCGAGTCCATACACCCGTATGCCAAGCCCGCTGCGATTGCCGCCGAGTGCGCAGGCCAGCAAGGGAAGTTCGAGGCATATCACGACGCTCTCTTCGCTGCCCAGGAATCGATCGGCAAAGTGTCATGGCGGAACATCGCAGCGAGCGTCGGCGTGGCCGAATTGAACGAGTTCGACCACTGTGTGCGGGACGAGCGGTACGCGGAGCGCGTGGCCCAGGATCTCCGCTCGGGGATACGTATTGGCGTACCCGGCACCCCGACTATCGTGGTGAACGGAATGAGACTTCGTGGTCCTCCTACCGAGGAGGCGATCGCGAAGCAGATTGATCTGGAGTTGGGGACCAAGCCTGTTGCAGGGCGCTGACCGCCGATGAGAACCCACGCGTCACGAGAGGCGGCAAGCGAAGGGGGGTCTGAGTGAATGGTCCGCTTTCTCATGCACGGCCCGCGCTCCGGGCGCTAACCCGCGCTCCAGGATTCGTGCTGATCTCGGCATTGGTGCTCGGACTCGGAATCGCGACGATGACCGTCGTGTTCAGCGTTGCATACAGCTTGTTCCTGCGTCCACTCCCTGGGGTCGCGTCTCCCGGGAAAGTTGTGGAAATTGGAGCCGTGGCAGCTGATGGCACGCGCTTCAATACATTCTCGTACCCCGCTTACCAGAGGTTGCAGGGCGTTACCGGGGTGTTCGACGGGCTTGCGGCCCACGGGATCTCCGCCATGGGCCTGACCCTCGACGGATACGCAAAGCAGGTGTGGGGAGTGGTCGTGACCCCCAACTACTTTCAAGTTCTCGGAGTGGGCGCGCAGGTGGGGCGCCTCTTCGCACCCAAGGAGCCGGACCCTCACGTCGTAGTTCTCAGCCACAAGCTATGGAGCCGCGAATTCGGCGCGGACCGCACCGTCGTGGGCCGGAGGATTGAGTTGAACGGTCAGGCGTTCACCGTCGTCGGGATCGCGCCGAAAGCCTTCATGGGGACCATGCGTGGGTTCGGGCCCGAGCTGTGGGTGCCGATCGCGGCGCACTCCAGCTGGAGCGTCAGCGGCCATTCTCCCGAGGCGTCCACAACGTCATGGTTGCAGATCGCCGGGCGGCTGCGGAGCAACGTTTCCACCGCGGTAGGCGCAGCTAAGCTCACCCACGGCATCGAAGAGAACGGAGCCGAAGATAGAATGCGCGGCGTCCGCCATCTCGTGCTTCAAACCGCGGGCGTGCTGAGCGGCGGTGCCCGCGCAGGCGTCCTCGGTTTCGTTACGATCTTGATGATCGCGGCCGGGGGTCTTCTCCTGACCGCAACGTCGAACGTGTCAGGGATGCTCCTGGCCCGGTCCAGCGCCCGAGGTCGGGAGATCGCCATTCGGCTCGCGGTGGGTGCCCCGCGGGGAAAACTCTTCAAGCAGTTCGTTGCCGAAGGATTGCTGTTGGGGGCCGCCGGAGCGCTCGCTGGGGTTTTGATGGCTGCGGGCATCCTGCACTGGCTGAACGGGATTCGCCCTCCGGTGGACGTGCCACTTGCTCTCGAGCTCGGCCTGCACTCACCCGTTCTCGCGCTCGCGTGCGCGATCGCAGGAGTGGCCGCACTCGCTTTCGTGGTCATCCCCACGCAAGAAGCTTGGCGCACGGATGTGATGACGGTGCTTCGGAACGGCGCGCACACGGCGGCTCGCGGCGATACACGCCTGCGCGTTCATTTCGTGACCGTCCAAGCCATTTCTACTGTACTGCTGTTAGCGATCGCGGGGACGTTCGCGAATGCGGTGCGCAAGGGCCTCACCGTCGACCCTGGCATAGAGCCGGGCAACGTCGTCGTCACGTCGCTCAACATGGAGGCCCGTGCATCGACGCCGGCTGCCGGACACGCTCTGCAGGAGCGGTTGTTAGACCGGATCCGGGCGGTGCCAGACGTAGAAGACGCCGCACTCACCACATCCGTACCACTGGGCCAGGCGACGAGCCGTGCCATGATATCTAGGAGCGAAGGACTCGAGGCGACCGGCGGGGTGCCAGGCGGTACTTCGAGGGTGAGCACCGGATACTTCAGAGCGCTACGGATCCCTATCCTGCGGGGCCGTGATTTTCAGCCCACGGATCGCGATGGCTCCCCGCGTGTCGCGGTGGTGAACCAGGTGTTGGCGAAACAACTGTGGGCGTTTGAGGACCCGATTGGGCGCTCGCTTCGTCTCGGGGGCCAGGCGTATGAGGTGATCGGGGTTGCGCGGAACGGAAAGTACGGCTCGATCTCCGAGGCCCCGCAAGCCTTCGTCTATCTTTCCCTCGCGCAGGAGTACGCCGCGGATGTCGCACTTCTGGCAAAGCTAAGGCACTCTCCGACTGCTGCGCTAACGACGTTGCCCCGCTTGGTCAGAGAGGTCGATCCCGGAGTGCCCGTCGCCAATGTCATGACCATGGACGCGCACATTGCGCTGAACGTACTTCCGCAGCGGATTGCCGCGTCCCTGACGGCGGCGCTCGGAATCGTCGGCCTCTTGCTTGCCGCAACTGGCCTGTATGGCACGATCTCCTACATGGTTGGCACGCGGACACGGGAGTTCGGTGTTCGCATGGCTCTGGGCGAGACTAGGCGCTCCGTGCGGTCCAGTGTAATGAAGGGCAGTATGTGGATCGTCGTCAAGGGAGTGATAATCGGCTCGCTTTTGGCTGCAGGCGCAATGTTCCTGGTTCAGCGGCTGGCGTTCGGCGTGGGGATCGAAGAGGCGCTCGTGGTTGGGATCTCGGCAGGCGCCGTGTTGATCACGGCGGCGGGCGCGAGCTATTTCCCCGCCTTGCGAGCAACCCGGGTGGACCCCGCCGTGGCGCTGCGTGCGGAGTGAACCGAAGGCGGCGCACAAGGCTGTACAGTGCGTCTTTGTTCGTCTCACGCGGAGCCGAATGCTTCCCGTTTCTCGTACCTGGCAGGAGGTAAGGATGGTGCGACTACCACGCCCCATGCGCGGTCTACTCAATACGGGCCTTACATGGGCAGGCGCGTGGGCCCTGATCGGCGCGGCTCTCGGCGCTGCGGACGCAGCCTCCCTGGGGTTGCTCTCGCACGCGGGCGTCGCATTCACCGTGCGTGCACTGCTGGAGCCAACTATCGCGTCCGCTGTTGCCGGAGGAGTCAGCGGATTCCTCTTCGCGGGCGTCCTCCTTCTGGCGGAGCGGCGGCGCGGGGGTGTCGAGGAGCTGCGCCTCATCCGCGTGGCAGCCTGGGGAGCGATTGGCGCCATGATCCTCCCCGTCGGCTTTGCGGTGCTCGCGCCCGCGGCCCTCCTGTCCGTGAAGGTAGCGGCTATGACGGGTCTGTTCGCTCTGTTAGGAGGCGGCTCGGCCACGACGACGCTGCTGGCCGCACGGCGCGGGGCGCGAGCTGAACTCGTGGCGGGACGGGTTAGCGGCGGTCAAGGCGGCCGCTAAGCCCCCCTTCCCCACCGCACAAGTTCCCGTGCGAAGTGATATAGGGACGGAGCCGCCGCCTGCGATCCCGGAAAAGGCGTGAGGGCATCGCACGATCCTTCACGCCCTTGCTGTACCGCCTGGGCAGTGGTCGGATCGACTTCGATCTAGTCCGGGTTGCGCGCCTGGTACAGCTCCTCGATGCGGTCGCGGTAGCGCTGCTCGACGGCTTTGCGCTTGATGCTGAGCTTGGGGGTCAGGAGGCCCGCGTCGATGGTGAACTCCTCGGCGATCACGAGGACGCGCTTGGGGATCTCGTAGCGCGCGTAGCCCTTGAGCCGGCCGATGGTCTCGCGCTCCAGCAGCTCCGTCACGCGGCGGTCGGCGCAGAGGGTGGCGCGGTCGCCGGAGATGGCCTGCTGCACGGCCCACGGCTCCAGCGTCTCCCACTCGGGGACGACCAGAAAGGTGGTGAAGGGGCGGCGGTCGCCCAGCATCACGATCTGCGCGACGTAGGGGGAGAGGAGCGCGACGTTCTCCATCGGCTGCGGCGCCACGTTCTTGCCGCCCGCGGTCACGATGATGTTCTTGAGGCGGTCCGTGATGCGCAGGAAGCCGTCCGGCGTGATCTCGCCGATGTCGCCCGTGTGGAACCAGCCGTCGGCGCCGATCGCCTCGGCGGTGGCGTCGGGGCGGTTCCAGTAGCCCTTCATCACGTGCGGGCCGCGGGTCAGGATCTCGCCCGTCTCCTCCGCGATCGCCACTTCGACGCCGGGGATTATGGCGCCGACGCTGCCGAGCTTCACCTTCCCCGGCTTGTTCACGGCGATCACGGGCGAGGTCTCGGTGAGGCCGTAGCCCTCGTACACGGGGAGGCCCGCGGCGAAGAAGAACTTGGCCACGTCCTCGGAAAGGGGCGCGCCGCCGCTGACGAAGTTGCGCATGCGTCCGCCGGTGCGCGCGCGGAGCTTGGAGAAGACCAGGCGGTCCGCGAGGCGGTACTGGAGGGCGAGCGCGCCGGAGGGCTGCGCGCCGCCGAGCCGCAGGTCCGCCACGCGCGTGCCGACGCCGAGCGCCCATCCGACGAGCGCCTTCTTTACCCCGGTGGCGCCGGTTACGCGGGAGTAGATCTTTTCGAAGAGGCGCGGCACCGCCACGGCGATGTTCGGCGCCACCTCGCCCATGTTGTCGACCACCTTTTCGAAGCTCTCGGCGTACGAGATGGACGCGCCCACGTCCCAGTACAGGTAGTCCACCATCCGCTCGAACACGTGGCTGAGCGGGAGGAAGGAGAGCGAGCGGTCGCCGCTGAGGATGACGTCGGAGAGGCCGTGCTGCTGGCTGGCGGCGACGTTGGAGCAGAGGTTGAAATGGGTGAGCATCACCCCCTTGGGGTCGCCCGTCGTGCCCGATGTGTAGATCAGTGTCGCAACCTCGTCGCGCCCAACGGCAAGGGCGCGCTCGCGGAAGCTCCCCGCACGCCTCTCCTCGATCAACCGCCGTCCCTCCTCCTGCACATCATCCCAGCGGCGCACGTCGGGGGTGCCGGCGGGATCGTCGAAGGCCACCACCAGCAACAGATCCAGGAGGCCGGAGCGGATCTCCTGGATCTTGGCGAGCTGCGCGCGGGTGGAGACCATGATCGCGCGCGCACCGCAGTCGCGCAGGATGTAGGCGATCTGGGCCGCGGGGAGGGTCGGGTAGATGGGGACGTCGATGGCACCCATCCCCGTGACGGCGAAGTCGGTGATCGCCCACTCAGGCCGGTTCTCGGAAAGGAGCGCCACGCGATCGCCCGGGCCGACGCCCGCCAGCTCCAGCGCCGCCGCCAGCCGCGCCGCCTGCGCCTCCACCTCGCGCGCGGGCCAATCGCGCCACGCGCCGTCCACCTTGCGGCGCAGCGCGGCGGGCTGGCCGAAGCGGTCCACGCCGCCCAGGAAGAGGCGCGGGATGGTGTCGCGCTCCACGGGGCCGAGCGGTACCAGCTTGTGCTGAGAGCGGAAGGCGGGGGTGGCTGGCATCTGCGGATGGGCTGCGGGGGGGTGGAAAGCGGACGGGGCGCGAATATGATCGGACGCCCCGTCGTGGCACAAGGCACGGAGCGAGCGTCCGTCCGGTCCTTGCTCCGCGCGCCGCGCCGCACGATGTTTCGGATGCTAACAAAACCGCACCCCGGCGCGCCGCTCCCCGCGGACGCCGGAACCGCCCATCCCCAGGCGAGAACGCGTATGCAACCCCGTACCCCCCTGCTCCGCGCCTCGGCGGCGTCGGCGCTCCTGGCGCTGGCCCTTCCCGCCGCGGCGCAGCAGCCTGCCGCAGGCGCCGGCTACCTGACGCCGCCCGCGCCGATTTCGCAGATCCTGAACGCGCCGCCCACGCCCGGCGTGAGCGTGTCGCGCGACCGCAGGACGCTGGCGCTGCTGGAGCGCCAAAACCTCCCCGGCATCGCCGAGCTGGCGGAGCCGGAGCTGCGGCTGGCCGGCTACCGCATCTCCCCGAGCACCAACGCCGCCTCGTCGTGGCGCGCGTCGTGGATCACGGGGATCACCTTCCAGGACCTCGCCACCGGAGCGCAGCGCCCGGTGCGCCTGCCGGCTGGCACGCGCATCGGCTACACGCAGTGGTCGCCGGACGGCGCTCGCCTGGCCTTCGCGGCCGCGGGCGAGGGCGGGCTGGAGCTGTGGGTGGCCGACGTGGCCACGGCGACGGCGCGGCGCATCCTTCCCGCCTCGCTGAACTCCACCATCGGGGCGCCCTTCCAGTGGCTGCCGGACGGCTCCGGCTTCCTGGCGCGGCAGGTGCCGGCCGGGCGCGGCCCGGTTCCGCAGGCGCCGCGCGCGCCCACGGGCCCGCTGGTGCAGGAGAACCTGGGGCGCACCTCGCCGGGGCGCACCTACCAGGACCTGCTGCAGACGCCGCACGACGAGCGCCTCTTCGACTACTACTTCACCCTGCAGCTCGTGCGGGTGCCGCTCTCCGGCGGCGCGCCCACGCCGATCGGTCAGCCGGGGGTCATCGCCGGCGCCAGCGTGTCGCCGGACGGTCGGTACGTGCTGGTGACGAGGATCGAGAAGCCGTACAGCTTCGTGGCGCCCGCGAACCGCTTCCCCAACCGCATCCAGGTGCTGGACATGACCGGGCGCGAGGTGAAGCGCATCGCCGACGTCCCGCTGACCGACGACATCCCCACGGCCTTCGACGCCGTCGCCGCCGGCCCGCGCCAGGTGGAGTGGCGCTCGGATGCGCCGGCTACCCTCTTCTGGGTGGAGGCGCAGGACGAGGGCGACCCGCGCAAGCAGTCCGCCGTGCGCGACCGCCTCTTCCTGCTGGACGCCCCCTTCACCGCCCAGCCGACCCGCTGGCTGGACCTGGACCAGCGCTTCGCCGGCGTCGCGTGGGGGACGAACGACTTCGCGCTGGTGACGTCGCGCTGGTTCAACACACGCTGGGAGCGCCGCTACGCCGCCAGCCCGGCGAACCCGACAGCGGCGCCGCGCAAGCTGGCGGACCGCACCTACGACGACCGCTACGGCGACCCCGGCTCCCCCATCTACACCTCCACCCCGAGCGGGCACCCGGTGGTGATGACGACGGAGGACGGCCGCGGAGTCTTCCTGGCGGGCCAGGGCGCGTCGCCCAAGGGGCTCTATCCCTTCCTCGACCGGATGGAGATCGCGACCGGCGCCACCCGCCGCCTGTGGCGCGCCGAGGACCCGCACTTCGAGACCGTGTCCACGGTGCTGGACCGCTCGGGCAACCGCATCCTGACGCGCCGCGAGTCGCTGACGGAGGCGCCCAACTACTACATCCGCACCCTTCCCGGCGGCGCCGCGCGCGCCGTCACGCGCTTCACCGACCCGGCGCCGCAGCTCGCGGGCGTGCAGCGCCAGCTCATCACCTACAAGCGCGCGGACGGGGTGGACCTAAGCGGCACCCTGTACCTTCCCGCCGGCTACGACGCCCGGCGCGACGGTCCGCTCCCGCTGCTGATGTGGGCGTACCCGACGGAGTTCCGCGACGCGGCCAGCGCGGGCCAGGTGAGCGACTCGCCCAATCGCTTCGCGCGGCCGGGCGGCACCTCGCACCTCTTCCTGCTCACGCAGGGCTACGCGGTCCTGGACAACCCGACGATGCCGATCGTGGGTGCCAACGGGGCCGAGCCGAACGACACGTACATCGAGCAGCTGGTGTCCAGCGCAAAGGCCGCGGTGGACAAGGTGGTGGAGATGGGCGTCGCCGACCGCAACCGCATCGGCGTGGGCGGGCACTCGTACGGCGCCTTCATGACGGCCAACCTGCTGGCCCACAGCGACCTCTTCCGCGCCGGCATCGCGCGGTCGGGCGCGTACAACCGCACGCTTACGCCGTTCGGCTTCCAGGCGGAGCAGCGCAGCTACTGGGAGGCCACGGACACGTACACGCGGATGAGCCCCTTCACCTACGCCGACAAGGTGAACGAGCCCATCCTGCTGATCCACGGCGAGGCGGACAACAACTCCGGCACCTTCCCAATCCAGAGCGAGCGCTTCTACGCGGCGCTGAAGGGCCACGGCGCCACGGTCCGCTACGTTGTCCTTCCTCACGAATCGCACGGCTACCAGGGCCGCGAGTCGGTGATGCACACGCTGGCGGAGATGATCCGCTGGATGGACCGCTACGTGAAGAACGCCGGCCCGCGCACCCCCGCCGCGCAGCCGGCCGCCACCCGGTAAAAAGCAACTGAATGGCTCACACAGAGACACAGAGGCACAGAGAGAACTTCTTCCGTTCTTCCTCTGTGTCTCTGTGTCTCTGTGTGAGGCGCAGTTAGGAACCGGCGCCACCGTCGCGTGTAACGAGTCGCGACGGTGAACTTTTGTTTCCCCCAGGTAAAGCCAATCCGAATGACACCTCCCAAGCAGCTCGGCCTGCTGCGACGCTCCGGCGTCGCGGCTGCGCTGGTGGCGACCGGCCTCGCCGGCACCCTCGCCGCGCAGACGGGCAACCCCGCGCTCGGCTTCGACCGCCGCAACTTCGACACGAGCGTCCGCCCGCAGGACGACTTCTTCCGCTACGTCAACGGCGGCTGGCTCAAGACCACGCAGATCCCGGCCGACCGCTCCAGCTTCGGCTCCTTCGTGGAGCTGCGCGACCGCAGCGAAGAGTCGCTCCGCGCCATCATCGACGAGGCCGCCGCCACGCGCAACGCGCAGCCCGGCTCCGAGACGCAGAAGGTGGGCGACCTGTACCGCAGCTTCATGGACTCGGCGCGGATCGAGGCGGCCGGCATCACGCCGATCCGCCCCGAGCTGGCCCGCATCGCCGCGCTCGACAGCCGCGCCGCGCTCCCGGAGCTCTTTGCGCACCTGCAGCGCATCGGCGTGCAGACGCCGTTCGGCTTCGGCGTTGGGCAGGATGCCAAGCAGGCCACGCGCTACATCGCGTCGGCGGGGCAGAGCGGGCTGGGGCTTCCGGACCGCGACTACTACCTGAAGCAGGACCCCAAGCTCGTCGCCGCCCGCGCCGCCTATCAGACGTACGTGGAGACGCTGCTGCGCCTGGCCGGCGACCGCGACCCCGCCGGCGGCGCCCGTGCCGTGCTCGCGCTGGAGACGGCGCTGGCCGAGAAGCAGTGGGACCGCGCCCGCAGCCGCGACCGCGAGGCGAGCTACAACCTGCGCACCGTCGCGCAGCTCGACTCCATGATGCCGGGCTTCTCCTGGCCCCGCTTCCTGCGCGCGGTCGGCGCGGAGAGCACGCCGGGCATCGTCGTCCGCCAGCCGGACTACATGACGGCGATGAACCAGATCATCGCCGCCACGCCGGTGCCGGTGCTGCGCCAGTACCTCACGGTCAAGCTGGTCGACAACTACGCGTCGGCGCTCAGCTCGCCGTTCGTCAACGCCCAGTTCGCGTACCGCGGCAAGGCGCTGCAGGGGCTGGAGGCGAACCGCCCCCGCTGGAAGCGCGGCGTGGGCCTGGTGGAGGGCGCGCTCGGCGAGGCCGCCGGCCGCCTGTACGTGCAGCGCAACTTCCGCCCCGAGAGCCGCGCGCGGATGCAGGAGCTCGTGGCGAACCTGCGCTCCGCCTTCCAGACGGCCATCGACTCGCTGGAGTGGATGAGCCCGGCCACCAAGGTGCAGGCGCAAGCCAAGCTGGCGAAGTTCAACGTCAAGATCGGCTACCCGGATCAGTGGCGTGACTACTCGGCGCTCGAGATCCGGCCGGGCGACCTTGCGGGCAACCTGCGCCGCATCGCCGGGTTCGGCCACAACCGCATGATCCGCCGCCTGGGCCAGCCCATCGACCGCGGCGAGTGGGGGATGACCCCGCAGACGGTGAACGCGTACTACTCGCCCACGATGAACGAGATCGTCTTCCCGGCGGCGATCCTGCAGCCTCCCTTCTTCAACCCGGCCGCCGACGACGCGGTGAACTACGGGGGAATCGGGGCGGTGATCGGCCACGAGATCAGCCACGGCTTCGACGACCAGGGCCGCCGCTCGGACGGCGAGGGCAACCTGCGCGACTGGTGGACCGAGGCGGACAACGCCGCGTTCAAGACGCGCGCGGACGCGCTGGTGGCGCAGTACGCCGCCTTCAGCCCCGCACCGGGCCTCAACCTCAACGGCCGCCTCACCCTCGGCGAGAACATCGGCGACCTGAGCGGCATCGCGATGGCGTACCGCGCCTACAAGAAGTCGCTGAACGGCCGCGAGGCCCCGGTGATCGACGGCCTCACGGGCGACCAGCGCTTCTTCATCGGCTTCGCGCAGATCTGGCGCACGCTGATGCGCGAGGACGCCCTGCGGCAGCAGGTGATGACCGATCCGCACTCGCCGGGCGAGTACCGCACCAACGGCGTCCTCCGCAACATCCCGGAGTTCTACGCCGCCTTCAACGTCCAGCCCGGCGACAAGATGTACCTGGCGCCCGAGCAGCGCGTGAGGATCTGGTAAGCTGTACGCTGGATGATGTGAAAACGGTGGCCCGGAGTGATCCGGGCCACCGTTTTTCGTTGCGGGCTGGATCGTGGCCCGGGACCGAGCAACCCAGACGGATCTTCATCACGCAGAACATCCAGAAAGAGCCGTCCCGCTGGATGGAGCTCCTCAAGCTCATGCTGAAGCGGGTCACGAGCATCGACTTCGGCCGCGTGACCTGCGAGGACGATTCCAGGGTGCGGATCCGCGCCGTCGGCCTGGAGATGGAGGAGTTCACCGCCTTGGCACAACACGGAAGCCGCGCCTCGTACCTAGCCGTGGCGAAGCATGGTCGCACGCGTCCAGGTTGAATCCCGCGCTCCATCCGCACAGGTTCCATGCCCACGCTTGACGTGGCGCATGCGATTAGACCCCCAGGTATCCGCAGACGAGCGACGGATTGTCGCGGCCCAGCCCCGGCGGCAGCATCCGCTTGCAGGAGAGTGTCGGGATACGTATGATGGTTCCAACGGTAGTGGGCTCGCCACGCGCAGTAGTCCGCTTCGCTTCTGTCCGCCCTCCCGGATCCGCCGCCACCATCCGTCACCAGCCCTCCCCCGATGCCGATCTCCCCGACAGCCGCGCACCTGCTTCTCCGATCGCTATCCGTTTACGTGCCGCTCGGGGACGCACGCCTCATCAACATGGCCAACCGCTATCAGCCCGCAACCGTTACCGCGGTAAACGGGGTGACGGCCAGTGTCAACCGCTGCGTCGGCGGACTCGCCCCCGCCGTAGTGGCTCCGGAGGTGTTCTCCGGGGAGCGGTTCGCCGTGGCCCTGCGGGTGCTCAATCATCTGAACGCCATCGCGGCAGCCGGTGTGGGCGCGATTCGCTCGCGGGTGCAGGAGATGGAGTACGTTGTAGCCGATCTCCGACTCAACTGGGCGGCGCTGACCAGCCCGTACAAGCCGGCGACGCCGGCGGTGCTTTCGCTCGCGGCGCTCTGGTCGGCGCTCACGGGGAACGAGTCGGCCGCCGTCCGCGCCTACGCGCGCGAGCGAAACTCGGTCCATGCGATCGAGACCCTGTACAATACCGCGAGGAGCGGCGGAGCGGGCGTTCCGACGCTCGCCAACCTGCAAGGGCTCGCCGCCGCCGTGAGCGCGGTGGACGCTGCGCGGCCGGGCGCGGACAACCGCTACGCCGGAATCACTTCCGCCACCCTTCCGGACATCCGCACGCTGTACGGACAGCACCCCCCGGGCGCCGCCTTCCCGGGTTTCGGGCAATGGGGGCCAGGGGACCATGGCGCGACGGATCTGAACATCACCGGGCACTTCCTCAAGCACGTGTGCGGGGTGGCAGGAGTGGGGGTCGTAGTCGACGACGCGGCGGAGCACGGGAGATGGTGGCGCACTCTGGAGATCCGGCTGACGCTGCCCCAGGTGGAGCTCGCGTGCGCACACCAGAACCTGGACTCGGTGCGGGGCTACTTCACGGGTCCCGACCAGACGCTCCCGCCGGGGGACGTGCAGAACTTCTTGGGACGGGTGCCGATCTCCGGCAGTCCCCTGCTGCTGTCGCACCTCGTCGACAACTACGAGCCGGCGTATAGGGACTACGCGATCGCCGCGAGCAGGGCGTTTGACGAGGTGCTGGTACAGAGCAATGGCGAGAAGACCTTCGTTGCCGGCTCCAGGGGCGAGCTGTTCGTCATCGGGCGGCTCGACGGCGGGGTGCTGGGGATCTCGGCGTCCTATCTCCCTACCAACATCGAGCAGAAGATGGTGGGTTCGCGATCCAACAAGCTCTGGGACCTTGTTTGAGGGCCGCGCCGGACGAGAAGGATGAATCAAACAGTTCTGCGTGCTGCAGTGGATGCGGGGCCGGGCGTGCTTTCCAGGCAGACGAAAGTATTGCGCGCCGGCCCCACACCCCTGACCCTTGTGTCGTTCGGCGGCTTTCCGTGGCATCGACCCCAGCCCGCACCATCAGCGGTCCCGACAAGGCGGAAGCGTGCGCCGTGTAGCTGATCTTTTCGACGAGCTTGCCAGAGTGACGCCGGTACTGTCCGCTGCCCGTACCGAGCACCTGAGCGATCATGGCGAGCTTCTACCCCACGTCTTGATGGGCGACATCCGACGGTTGCTCGCCCAAGCGGCAGAAGGAGCATCTGAGGCAACCCTGCGGTCTCCTCTCAATCTGCTGGATTGCTTCATGACTGAGGGCGACGAGGAAGTGCAGAACGTCATCGCCGTTTCTTTTCTTGAATACCTCGCAAGTGATCCGGCAAACGTTGGGGAGCGCCACCTGCGAGAGTGGTTAGGACCGGCGCTTCGGGCAGAACTGACCGCGATGGAGGCATGGGTGCCAGATCCCAGTGCCTGCGAGAAGTTCCGGGAGCGTTATGGGCACAGCTAACGGGGTTTGGCTTCTGATTGGTGGAACATCGGAGTGCCGATAGCCGCCGGACAAGGCGTTTCAGGCGACGTGCGGCCAGGGGTTGTTTCTGAGGTAAGGATCGTCAGGCCGCACGCGCCAAGCATGGTACGAAGAGGAGGATTGCGAAATGGTTAGGTGCACAGCTCCGGTAGATGTATCTTGTCGGCGTCGTCGTTTCTCACACTCCTATTCGTTCAAGACCATGCGTTCTTTCCTGCCGTCGCTGCTGGTCGTCGCGCTGGGCCTGGGTGCCTGCCGCGGTCGGCCCGAACCCGGTACCCGCGCCGCCGATTCCACCGGTCGCGACGGGACGTCCAGCCCATCTTCGGACCATCAGGCGATGAACGGATCCGCCGAATCCCCGGCCGAGGGCGGGTACCGCCTCCTGGGCGTGCTCGACCCTGAACGGGGTAACCTGGTCGCCTTCGCGATGAAGGTGCCGCGCAGCTGGCAGGCGAAGCAGACGTTCACCCGGCGCTGGGTGGGGGCGATGCCGCAGAATCAGATCTACCTCGACCTGCGCGCGCCCGACGGTCGCACCCAGATCGAGTACCTGCCGTCGCGCACCTACAACCACGCGGAGGGCCCGACGATCCGGCAGACCCGGGGCATGGAACAGTCGATGGGGCTGCCAATATCCCGGCTTCCGGACGAACTGCCGCCGATGCCGCCCGTGACGTACATCCGGCAGGTGTTGCTGCCGTTCCTGGCGCAGAACGGGTTTCAGCTGCGCAACGTCGGCAACGAGATGGACGCGCCGCAGCGGCGGAACGCGAACGGACAGATGGAGTCGCGCGGGTCGGTCGACGGCATCCTGCCCAACGGCAACCGGGCCCGGGTGGAGTGCCGCATCACCCGGAATGTGCAGCAGATCGGCAACGACACTTACACCACTTGGGCGGTGATCCCGTCTATCACGCAGACGGCCGACGACCTGGACACCGCCCACGGCCACACGGTGGTCGCCCAGGAATCCATCGTGATGAACCCGACGTGGATGGAACAGAATCAGGCCGCCCAGACGCGCGGTGCCCAGGCGAACAGCGAGTTGAGTCGCCAGCAGCACGAGGCGACGATGCGGCAGATCGACGCCAACACCGCCGCGATGACCCGGGGGCACAACGCCCGGATGAATGACATCCAGCAACAGGGCGCCGCCAACACCGCCCGGTACAACGACCGCATGGCGGCGATGGACCGGGACAAGGCGGCGTTCGACAACCGCATGGGCTCGATGGACCGGCAGCAGGAGACTCGGATCGACGGCATCCGGGGCGAGGCCAACTACGTCGACCCGACGACCGGGGAGCGGGTGAAGCTCCAGGACGGCTCCAACCACGTCTACCGCGACAACCGGAACCCGACGCGGTATTACGGTACCGACACGCCTATCGACGCCGGGCGGATCGACTGGCAGGAACTCCAGAAAGTCTCACTGCCGAACCCCTGATCCGATCCCTCTCGGCCCAGGGTCATCGTCGTGAGAAAGCATCCCTGACGCACGGCAGGGGACGGGCTGCAGTCGTATATACGGCCCCCGGTGTGGAGCCTCGCGGCTCCGGGCCAACATGGAATTCGCGCGCGGGTTGCCAATCGCTGCAGGGGGGCCGTGGATGCCTTCAGCCGGATGAAAGTCTTGCGCGCCTCCCCCGCACCCCTGACCCTGTGTCGTTAGGCCGCTGGGCGAGCATCGCGGCAGCCGCAGGTGATCGCTCCCGCGGCTGCCGTGTGTTTTAGCCTGGCATCGCCGAACGGCTTCGCCGCGTTCAACTCGCGATGCAGGTGCCGCCGGTCATCCGCGGGCGTGGGCACGCGGACCACGCTCCAGACCTTTCGGTCGCCCGCATCGTAGCGCACGACCAGCTTGCCGGCATCCGTGAACGCGGCGATCATCAACCAGTGCCTGAGGGAGGAAGGCAAGCGTGGCTCCGCGTCCGTAGCGGAGCTTGGCCGCCGCGCCCGGTGGCCTTCAGATCAGCACCGTGAGGTTCAGTGTCCCCAGCACGTCGGCGACGGCGAGCTTCAGCGTCTCGGCCTGGTACGGCATGCCCAGGTCCACCGCGCGCCGGGCGGCATTCTTGTTGAACACGGGATCGTCCTGCTTCTCGGTGCCCACCGCGTCCGTCGACGCTAGGATGATCTTCTCCGCGCGGAAGGCGTACTGCTCGGCGCTCGGGTCGATCTCGTTGGGGTTGCGATGGAAGATTACGCCATCCAGCCGGTCGTAGTTCTGGAAGGTGGCTCTGTTGGCGCGCCAGAAGTTCACGTCCCCGCCGAGCCCGCCGGAAGAGCTCGGGAGCGAGAAGTCGTTGTAGAAGATCAGGCGCCCGCCCAGCGTCTCGCGGTCGATCTCACCCGTCACCCAGTCCGCCCAGTAGATCCGGTCCCGCCGAACGGCGTCGCCGCCGCCCGGCTCGTTCATGATCTCGTAGAAGACGTTCCAGTAGTCCTTGGTGAGCGCCACCACGTGCTGGATGTACTTCGCCTGGAGCTCCTTCTGCTTCGCGTTGTGCTGAACGTGGTAGAACTCGGGAAGGCCGCCGATGGGCGTCTTTTCGTCCAGAATGAAGTTGTAGTAGTTGTTCTTCTCGTTCCACGGATTTCTCGGCCAGCGCGTCTGGAGGTCGTCGGTCTCGTACTCCAGCCCCGTGGCGTCGAAGAGCGTGATCTGCACCGCGAAGCCGCGCGCCGCCGCGTTCGCCAACATCGTCCGCAGGCGCCGGAAGTAGTCGGCATTGAACGAGTCCAGCTTCCACGTTCCGTTGTTGTCGCGAAAGTAGGGGCTGTACGCGAAGCCGGGCTGGTCGTATAGCCAGTACGGCAGCATGGGAAAGCGGAAGTAGTTGTTCTTCCGGGCGCGCAGCTCGTCGAGCGGCGGGGCGGTGTCCACGCTCAGGGCCTCGATGCCCGCCGTATCGCTCCGGCGCGGGTAGATGCCGGCCAGGCGCGCCGGGGCGCCGCGGTACAGGAGCCTGGACCCCTGACGGGTGAAGCGCTGCTCGAGTGCCATGCGTCCTCCTCATTGTGGGTTGACGGATCCGCGAAATGGATGCGCCCGGTCCCTCGTCGTCCTGCCTGCGCCCTGCACAAAAAAAGGCAAGAAACGTTGGTGCGTACAACGCAAGGTAAATGCTTTCCAGCGCGGGACAAGGAAACGTTAGTATGGACGCAAGGGTTGGAGCACTGAGCCCAGGCCTCCTCGAAGACGTATCCCGAGCATCACTTCAGGGGACTGGGTGTACATCAGGCCGCACGCGCCTGAGCTCGATCGTTCGGCGGCCAGGGGTGAATCCTGCTGTGTTTGTGGTCCGTACCCGGACTTGTCCCGGTTACCGAGCGGGCGCTCCGCAGCAGGACGCTGGTCAAGCCCGACTCCCGTGAGCTGTCACGACCAAAGAAGATGAATTCCTGGGGAAAGGCGGCGCTAAGCTGTTCCGCTATAAGCCTGATCCTTCATGTGGCGTCATTCATCGTGCCGGCCGCCGTTGGACGGGCGGGCGGCGTCCATCTCGCCATCCCGCTCTGCCTGGGCGCTGGCATCTCCATATGGGCAGCGGTATACGCCTTCCGTGAGGATGTGGGAAAGGCACCTGGTCACCTGCCGCCGTGGGCCGGGGTGCTGGGGCTTGCCGCTTTCTTCTATGGGACGGCTAACTTCCTTGTCGTTGATTGGCTGCTGGAGGGGGCTGCACCGGAACGCGTTGGAGATACATACGCCCTGTCCGACCATGGCCGAATCGTGCGCTTGGTCACGGCCGCAGATTACTGGAGACTTCGCGGCTACGAGTCGCGGCTATTCAGCGGTTTCGCAGTGGCGTACGGTTTCCTTGCAGCCTTGTACCTGTTGTACCTGCGGCGGCCGCCGCTCGTGGCGCCGCCGAACCTGTCGTTGCATGCTGACAGCCGGCCGGAGTGACGGCACAGTTCCCTGGTCTCGGTCAGCCGGCTGCAGGCGGATGCGAAGCCGGGCATGCTCTCGGGCGGGGGAGAGTCTTGCGCTCGGACCCCGCACCCCTGACCCTTGTGTCCGTAGGCGCACACCTGGAGTTCGTTCATAAAGAATAGTGCGGCGCATGCCGTGCCCGGGATGCACTTCTCGCCCCAGACGATCGAACGATGTGGAAACGGATTCCTGCATGGCTGCGCCCACCACTCTGCGGCGCGCTCGTGCTGCTCGGGACGGTCGGCATGCCGATGCTCGCGGCGTTTGTGCTTTTCCCCCGCCTTCGCGTGGACAGTGAGCTCAGGGAGGCATCTCGCGTCCTGGCCGTCGCGGTTGCCGCCGGGGCGGTAGGGGGCCTCGCGTACTCGTTCGTCGGTGCACCTCTCTTGCGGATCCCCGTTGCCGGACGTCCGCTAGCGGGAATTGCGTGTGTGCTGCCCTACCTGGGATTTTGCATCGCAGCGTTCGAGGGATGGACCGCCCTGCGTCACGGGTGGGGAGCGTTCCTACTGGTGGGTGTTGGTTTCGGCATCCTGATCGGCCTCTTTCTGCCTGCGGCGAGGACGGAGCTGTGCAGCGAATGATGCCGCCTGGCAGGCCCTGAGGAGCCGGCGGGCGAGGTGAGGCCAGGCAGTGGATGGATGGACAAGGCGGCCCGGAGCGATCCGGGCCGCCGTTTCGTCGTGCTTACCCGTTGGTGGATTGCTGGTTAGATTCCGAGAAGCAGCTTGCGGGTGTTCGACGGCTCACCTCCACTACGATTCCCACTGAAAATGAAGATTTTGGTCGGGCCGCGCCGGTTCGCGTGCGCCGCGCTGCACCTGACGGTGGCCGTGCTCGTCGCAGGCTGCGAGAGTGGACCGACTCCGGTGGACCCCGATGATACGGGTATCAGCATCGTCGCGGGTCATCCAGTCACAGACACCATAAACGCCGTGGTGGCGTCGCTCGAGGTGGAGGTCAGGGGCGAGGACGGAGATCGCCTCTCCGGGCAAACCGTGCTGTTCGAGGCGGGGCTCGACTCCGCGCAGCGCGAGCTCACGGTACTGGTCGGCAGCACCGCCACGGCTGGCTACTCTGCTTCCGCGCTGGGGACCACCGACGCGCGCGGGCGCGCGTCGGTGAGGGTGCGTCTGGGCCACCGCGCGGGTTCTGGAGCGGTCGTGATCTCGGTGCCGGAGCTCGGTTACACTGCCAGAGCTCAGTACACGATCGCTCCGGGCGCGCCGGCACGCGTCGTGGCCCTGCTCAAGGACACGGCGATCTACGCAGGTTCCAGCTACCGCCTTCGCGCGACCGTGGTGGACAGTTGGGGCAATCCGCGGCCAGACCCGGTGACCTACACGGCCGGCGCGGGGCCGCTGTCGCTGGCCGGCGGCCAGGTTACCGGGAGCGCGGTGGGCCGGGGCTACGTTCTAGCCCGCGCGGAGGCGTGGGTGGATACTGCCTGGGTGAGCGTGGTGCCGCGCGGGCGCATCGCCGCGTTCCGTGGCCGGGTGGCCGGTCCGGACACCGCCAGGCTGGAGATCTTTGAGCTGGACGGCTCGGACTACCTCCGCTTCGACGTGCCGTCCCTCAGCGGCGGGCACCCGGAGTGGGACCCGTCCGGAACCGCGGTGTTGTTAGAAGAAAGGGTCAGTTCAGCGGAGGACGGCCACATCTTCGCCCTCTCGCCCAGCGGGGTCAGGCGGCGCCTCGTGCCGGAGACACTCCGCCTGTTGGGGGAGGGTGCGCCACAGACCGGCCAGGATGGATGGATCTATTTCGCGGCGGACCCTGGAGCGGGACAGGGCCACACGGAGATCTGGCGGATTCGCGCGGATGGGACGGGCGCACAGCGCATCGGTCCGAGCGCCACGATGTATAGAGGCGACTTCAATCCCTCGCCTTCACCGGGTGGCGGGCGGGTAGCCTACGGAACCAACCGTGACGACTGCTGCGACTATGCCACTCTGCGCGTTCTGAACCTGCAGACGGGACAGACTTTGCAGCTCGGGGAACGGGTGGCATACGGCTCGAGGGACCTGTACATCTGCTGGTCTCCCGTGGACGAAGACCGGTTCGCCTACGGCCTCGCCGCTCCGAACACCACCAGCATTTTCGAAAAGCAGCTGTACGAGGTACACGCCAATGGCTCAGGCAGGCGGCGCATTACGCCGGCCGGACGAACGTATCGCCCGGAGTTCGACTGGTCTCCCGACGGGCGGTGGCTGATTGCCCGCAACTTCAACTCAGGAGAGTTGGAGCTGATCGAGGTTGCGACCGGGCAGATACTCCCTCTCGCTTTTTCACGAGGGCTCGGCCATCCCGCGTGGCGGCCGTGATCGACTTCGCGCGGCACGTGCCGCCGCGGCCTCCACCGGCGAACCAGGCACAGGCGACACCGCGGCGGCCGAACGGGGCCATGCTGCGAAACGTGAACGAGAGCGAGGCTTCATGTGCCGAAACATCAAGACGCTGGCCAATTTCGAGCCAGCCGCGACCGATGATGAGGTGCGCGCCGCTGCGCTTCAGTTCGTCCGGAAGGTGAGCGGCACGACGCACCCTTCACGCGCGAACGAAGAGGCCTTCAATCGTGCGGTCGAGGAGATCACCGCGAGCGCTCGGCGGCTCATCGACTCCATCGAGACGAAGGCCTCGCCGCGGAATCGCGAGGAGGAGGCACGGAAGGCGCGGATGCAGTCGGCGAGGCGCTTCGGCACCCCTGCTTGACGCGATTGGCTGGACCTTCCATCGAGACTCGATTGATCACTTAGCGCGTTATCAGATTATGAATCGAAGTCCGTTTCCCTGGCGGGTCTCCTGGTGTATCGGAGTCCTCGTGCTGGGCTACGTCCGGATCTGGTTCGGCGACCCGGCGCATCCTGCCGCCGCTGACCGATCGCTGGTCTTCATGGCGGTCTGGACGTGCACGTTGCTCGCATACGTGTTGATCATGTACCTCCGGCCGTACAAGAGCGGGGGTGCCGACTACGTGGTTCTCGTCGGATGCCTTCTCGTCATCGTATTCGAAGCATACTGGCCGCTGGACGCGCTCCCCAACTCGCCACCCTCCCGCGTGTCTGGACCGCTGGCGGCCGCCAGGTTGGGTGCAATCTGGGGCGAGACCCGACGGCTTCGGGCACAGGGCAAGTCTGATAGAGCCTGAACGCTCCCGCATTCCGGTGTGATCCTCCCTGAGCCGTTGTCCGTCGCGTGAGCAGCGCACCACCCGGCGTCCGTTCGGCGGCTACCTTCACACGAGCAGCGTTCATGATCGGCATTCGCTGGAAGCTTCTGGTACTGGCGCTCGCCGCCGCTCCGGTTTCGGCCCAGGAGCGGCTGCCGGAGCGCCCCGTGCTTCCCCGGGGCGCGGATCCCAACTCATGGGAATCCTACTTCGACCTGGGACTGCGTCACGTGCCGCGCATGCCGTCGCGAGCGGAGGCAGCATTCTACTGGGCATCGCGGCTGGACCCATCCCGAGCCGAGCCCCTGTACGCGCGATGGGCCGTGTTTCACCTGCACGACATCGGACGCTGGGAACGCTACCTGGACGACGACCCGCGGGTGCTCAGGCGCAGCGAGGTGCTGCGCGCGGACTCGCTTCGCTGGCACGCCTACCGGCGCAACCCTTTCGTGCACCGGGGGCTCGACCTGTTGCTGATGGACCAGCTTCACGGGCGCTGGGGCGGCGACCAGGCTACCCGCGCATGGATCGCGTACGGTGCGGGGAACTTCGCGCGCGCCGCCGAGGAGTTCGGCCGCATCGCGAATCGCAACCCGCGGTTCGCCTACTGGGCCGTGCTGGCGAATGTCTCCGCGAGCCGGTTCCCCGAGGCCACCGTCCACCTGGACTCGCTGCTGGCACGCGCCCGCAGGGAGGAGACCCGGCGCCTCGTCCGCCCGGACGAGTCCAAGGAGATGATCGAGTACGCGCTCGGTCTCCTGCACCGCGCGCGAAACAACAAGGCTGAAGCCACGGCGGCGATGCAGCGGGCCCTGCTGGAGAACCTGGCGTTCTACCCGGCACGGGTGCAGCTGGGTGAGATGGCGCTCGAAGAAGGGCGCATCACCGAGGCCGTCGACGAGCTGCAGCAGGCGGCGGAGATCGCGCCGGACGACGGCTTCCTGCAGTACCGGCTCGGCGAAGCGTTGCTGCAGGCCGGCAAGCCAGCCGAGGCGCTGACCGCGTTGCGCAGCGCCAGCCGCCTGGAGCCCTACTACGCCGCGGTCGACCTCCTCCTTGGCGCAGCCTTCGAGCGCACCGGCGACACGTCCGCCGCGAAGGAGGCGTACAGCCGCTACCTCTCGCGCGCACCCCTCGATGCCAGGGTGGCGCGGGAGCGCGTGGAGCAGTGGCTGGCAGAGCATCTGGGTGGCTCCTGACGGCGCTACGAAGGTTGAGTATTTAGCTCAGAAGCAGCGCCACCTGGGCGTGACCCGCCGTGGTGTGCGGCAGCTATCCCCCGGAGTAAGCTCATGCGTCTGTTTGCCTGTTTGTGCGCGAGCACGCAGCGCGGGCATGTGCGATGTGACCGAGCGCACGTTCGCGGGCGTAACCCACCTGTTCGTTGATGATCCTGCGGGCGTGGTGGACTACGAGTCTCTCCCTTCGCAACGTCTGAGCTCCGCCGTACTCGGAGTGCTGGCGGACTGGACCGCCTCTGGTCTGCGGAACGAGCGTCCCCAGAACACACGGGGTGGCCGCCGCACGGGTGCCTGCCGGACCTCCCGCCCGCTCAACCGCTGCGTCCGCTCGTCGCGCCGACCGAGATCTGACTCCACCACACACCTCCCCCGGCATTCGCTCCGATGAACCTCCGCGCACTCGCTTTCCTCTTCCTCGGGCTCGGAATGGCGGCACTGGTCACAGGGCCCAAGCTCCACAAGATGGCGCAGATCCGGGGGTGGCTCCCGGGCGGAACCATCGACACGGTGGTCGTCACGGACCGCTGGCACCAGCGACCGGGCGAGGCTGGCACGGACCACGACATCTACTGGATCACGTGGGACGGAGCAGACGTGAGGCGAGTTGGACCGCACCGGCTCAACGTAGCTGCTGAACGGTTTCCGGCACTCACGATGGGCTCCCGGCTCGAAGTGATCCGCGTCGAGGGTGACAGAGACGCCTACCTGCGCGACGACATCTTCGCCTCCAACGGCAACTTCATCTTCGACATCGCACTGCTGATTGGCGAGATGGCGCTGGTCGTGGTTGGAGTACGGGGTTTGCGACGCCGGGCGTCCGCGCCCGTGCATGCTCATTCGGGCGGCTCGCGACTGACGGGAAAGCCGTGAGGGCAGACGGCTCCCGCTCCCTGAATTATCTCATGCGGACCATGTGCATCCATCGCCGGGTGTGCGTTGGCGTTCTCGCGATGGCCCTCTTCGTAGCAGGTGACGCCGCGTGCGCAGAACAGCGCGGGGCACCCAGGCGCGTGGACGTTCCCGCGGATACCGCGAGGACGACGCCTGAGGCAACCTTTCGCGCCCAGCTCGGCCGCACGTGGGAGCTCGCGCGGCTGGGTGAGCAGGACATCCCCGCCTCCCGCAAAACCGGCAGGGCGCGACCGGGCAGGCATCCCGGCCCCGGCAGCCGGCCGACGCTCCGCTTCACTTCCGAGTCGGCCGCGGAGATGACGGGTGACTCCAGCTCGCGGCACGCGGGCGGATGGAGCTTCTGCAACGGCTATGGAATGGCGTATGTGCTGGGGCCGGGCGACCGGCTTGGCTTCCGCCACTTCCAGAGCACGCTGGTCGGCTGCGATGGGCCGGATTCTCTCGAAACGCGGTACTTCCGCGCGCTCGGCAACACGCGCCGCTTCGACATGGATACGGCCACGCTCACCCTGCTCGCTGAAGACGGGAGCCGCCTCACGTTCGTGGCTGCTTCGGACTCGGCCACAAACCTGCCCCGGTAGCGCTCGTCGGTAGGCGGCTTGGAAAGAGGACTCCTGGAAGCGCATGCGCAAGCTGCATCGAGCATCGTCTGCGCCGGCCGGCCCGGCCTCGATACTGGGGTTCGTATGCCGTTCGTGCGGCATCACGCTCACCGGGCCGCTTCGTCGACTCGACGATTCGGCGGCACTCGCGACCAGGAATCTGGCGCCGCTCGTGCCGGAGGGTACCTACTGGCGCGTCACGCCGGGTCACCTGCCGACCTGGAATGAAGGCGTTCCGGTGGATTTCACCGGCTGCTATGCGATTCGGCCGGACGCCCTGATCGCCGCGGGTGAGCATAGCAGCGCCGAGCGGTGGATGGGATGCTGCGGACCCAGCGGCGGCGGAGGGCCGAATCGAATCTGCAGCTGTGGTTGTCCGATCGGCACTGAACGATCAGACTGCATGTGGCCGATCGCGGTCTACCTCGACCCGCAACTCGTCTGCCCGTCGACACCCGCCGCTGAACCAGGCCCTGCGGCGGACGTGGCCGTCGATGACTAGCCCTTCGGCAGTGTGATCAGCGGAACCAGGTGCCGTTGAGCAGCGGCCTCCCCTCGCCGTCGAACCCGTGGAACAGGCGGTAGGCGGCTCGGGATCACCACCTCTTGCCGGGACAAATGTGCGACCCGACACGCGATCCGGTGCTGTTCACGGGCGATGATTACCAGCTCATCGCTGATGCGTGCTATCGTGAAGAGGACCGACGTGAACTGTTCCGCACGCTCCATGGCATCGAGGCACCGGCCGACGATCAGTTGGACCGATTGGCCGACCTGGCGAACCGCATTTCAGAATATCTGCGGCGCACCGGGCAGACCTGACTTATTTCGCGCGGGCGCCCCCGCTGGCACTCTTGCCTGCCCCTTTCAGCATGCACCTGCAGTACGACCTCCACGAGCACGGGTGGGCCACTGTCAGCCCGTCGAGCCGATCGTGTTCATGGAGGAGCCGGGCCGGCACGACCTCCGCCTGGGACGGATCGGGGCCGAGGACGTGGACGTCTTGGTGGAGTGGCACGAGGATTACGATCGCCGCTCGCGCCGACGCGGAACTGAGGTGTTCCGCGCCCGCACTTCCATCCGGCGGTTCGCCGAGCAGGTGAGCGCCGAGCTGGAACGACTCTGGGCCGAGCACGGAGCCGACGGATACCGGACGCGGTGGAAGTCGGACTTCCCGGAGCGTGAGCACCGGAACCTGCACCGCCTGGTTCGGCCCTGAGCATGCGCTCGCGCAGGGTTGCACGCCCTCACTCCACACGCAATCGTATGGCTTCCTTCTCACGTTCCGCGGTACTGGAGTGGAGGGGTAACGTGGCGCTCGGGACCAGGAGAATCGCCGCTAGGCCCGGCGTGTTCGCGGCCGCGTGCACCTTTCCGCGCATTGCCGGCGAGCCCGCGGGCGCGACGACGCCGGAGGAGCTGCTTGTGCAAGCGGCGCCTCCGTCCCTGTGAACGTGACTCGTGCGCCGCGACCGATGCAGGGAATGACTATGGATGATCCCACGAGCAGCACGGCTCGACGCGTGGCTGCACTGCTGACGTTCGCGGGCGGGCTCTGGGCCGGCTACTTCGGCACCGCCACTGTGATCCTGCTCGCCATTGTGCACGCGGTCAGCGGCCGCTCGGTCGCAAGCTCGACGGAATGGTACCTTGCGGCTCTGCAGGGTGTCTCCTTCCTGATGCTGATGCTTGCGGCTCCACTTGCAGCGGTCATCGCGCCGCCGAAGACCACGACGCGCGCCGTCTTCGGGGTTCTGGGCGCGTGCGGGTTCGCGCTGGGTGCGCTCCAGCTGGCCGCCGAAGCCTCGGCACTCGACGCGCTCGCCTGGATCGTGGCGGTTGGAGCCGGTGCATGGTGGTGGTTGCGAGACCCTCCGGACGGGAAGCCGCTCACGGCTGTTTACGTTGGATGGTCGCTGATGATAGGCTTCGTTGCGTCGGCCATGGCGCTCGGCGCCGAACCGGTGCCTCTGCTCGTGGCTGTCTGGACGATCGTGGCGGGTGCCACGCTCTGGTCTGTTTGGCTGCTGCGTGCTAGCACATGGCGCACAGCGACGCGTGACGCATAACGCGCATGCAGGGTCGCCCTTGATCGCGCTCTCCGCTTTCGCCGCCTCCTGCCCCACATCCGCCTCTTCCCGCGCCGCGCATGATTCCGTACGATGATCTGCTCAGCCGACTGCGGAGCTCCGTGTCCGACGACTTCTCGCCAGGCGAGCCCGCGAGCGCCGATGAGATCGCCAATGCGGAGCACCGCCTCCAGGTAAGCTTCCCGCGCAGCTACCGGCGTTTCCTCGAGGTGCTGGGCGCGCTCGATGTGCCGCCGGTCGAAGTATTCGGAGCCGGCGGCACGGGAGAGTTCCCCGTGGTCGAGGAGTCGCTGCGGTGGCGCGACGAGGGGGTGGTGCCCGCCGCGGCCGTTGTGATCGAGATCGATGGAGTCGAAGGAGACCCGGTTGGGTTCGTTCCGTCTGCGGACGGCGCCGAGCCCGTGATCGTGCGCTGGGAAGCGGGCCGCGCTACGCCGATCGCCACAGATTTCGGCGACTACCTGTCGAACCTCGTCGGGGAGCTGATGCCGCCGGAGAGGGATCCTTCCGCCGCACGGGTCTTTGATCCGCCCTGGGGCCAGCGCCGTGCCGGCGGCTCCGTGGAGGCGGATCGCAAGGAGGTGAAGGTGGCCTACAACCTCGTCCAGAGGATCAAGTACGACGGCATCTCGCTCGCCCAGCTCGTACGGGAGCTGAACTCCCGGCGTATCCCGGCCCGCGGCTTCCCCGAATGGACGGTCGAGGCTGCCCGGGAGGCTTACGAGTCATGGAAGGATCGCTATTGAGCACCCCTCGACCGCGCGTCCAGGTGCGCTCGCAGGAAGGCGTTGAGACGGCACTCCGCGGTCTGCGGGGTTGCACGTGTACATCCCACATGCAATCGTATCGGTTCCTGCTCTCGTCCGCGCCGTATGTGCCGGTGCGGCCGCTGCCGACACCGGCCTTCAGATCCCAGGCGGAGAATGGCCCAGCAAGCGTACCAGAAGCACCTGATCAGCCTGCGGGCATGGCTGCAAGGGAGCGCGAAGCATGAGGCGCTCCGCGCGCTGGAGTTCGCGCGCCCGCTCCATGACGGACTCCGCAAAGACGGGGTGACACCTGAGTTCGCCCACCAGGTGTTCATGATGAACTTCGCGCGCAACTTCGATCCGGCACTTCTTCACCCGGACGAAACGCTCGCGGTGCTGGCGCTGCACGATGTGGTCGAGGACAAGAACGTCTCGATCCTGGACATCCAGGCGGAGTTCGGCGAACGGACGGCCCGAGCGGTTTTCCTCATGACGGCGCCCGAGGGCGAAACCGCCGCGGACAAGGCGGACCGCTTTCGCGCGATGGCCGAGGACCCAATCGCGAGTGTCGCCAAGGCCATTGACCGCGTGCACAACGTGGTGTCCATGGTCGGGGTCTTCACGCCGGAGAAGGTTGCCCGCTACATCGCCGAATCCGAGGAGCTGATCCTTCCGATGATGAAGGCGGCGCGCCGGCGTTTTCCGAAGCAGATCCCCGTGTACGAGATCACCAAGCTGATGATCTCGACCCACATCCATAACATCCGCGCCCTTCTCGGTCCGACGCCGTAGAGTCCCGCGCGAGGGAGCTGCGCGTCGTGCTTCCCCGCTTTCCGGTTACGGTTTCCGCAGGATCTTCTCCATTGCTTTGCCCTTTGCCAGCTCATCGATCAGCTTATCCAGATAGCGGATCTCTCTCATGAGGGGTTCTTCGACCTCCTCCACCCGGACGCCGCAGACCACGCCCTTGATCAGCGCGCGCGATGGATTCATTCCGGACGCTTCCGCGAAGAAGGTCTCGAAGTCCGTTCGCTGTTCGAGCCGGGCCTCCAGCTCGTCCTGGCTATATCCGGTCAGCCAGCGGATGATCTCATCGACTTCCGCTTTCGTACGCCCTTTTTTCTCCGCCTTCGCGACGTAGTGGGGATAGACGCTCGCGACGCTCGTCGTGTAGATCCGATGCCGGGTCATGACACACCTTGAGATGAGAAGTCCGACTACTCCCGCACGGACGATGCAGCGGACGCTCACCCCTTCGCAACCCCGCATTCGGAAGAGGTCCGCGCCCCCGCAATTACGAACCTCAGCAGCGACTCGTACGCGGCCTTCGGTACACCCGAGCAAACGGCGCGTATTGCGCGCTTCCTCGAATGGCTCGCCTCACGCCGCGGGCTCACGCGGCCGGTGCTGGACGTAAGCTGCGGGCCCGGGCGGATGTTCCCGGAGTTCAGTGCGCTCGGGTGGGACGTGGTCAACGACCGTACCGTCTAAGCCAGTAGCATGCGCAGGTGACTTCCCCTTGATCCAGGATGCTCCCAATGGCTGCTGGAATTACTTCCGCTCTCATCGGTGCCATAACAGCTGTGATGGGATGGTTCATCACTGAATACTTCGTGCGCCGCCGAAGTAACGAGTCCATGCGGCAAGAGGCAGCATTGCAGCATTTGAAATACCAGATTGAGGAACTCTACGGCCCTTTGATCGGTCTAATCCAACGGTCGAGTACCGTGTACCAGGTTGCAATGCGACTGCTGCCTCCTGCTTCGGATGGGCAAAGAGACGTGACAAGTCTCAGAGGAGACGCAAAGAAAATCTGGTACTTTTTCGTGGAGGAGTACTTTCTTCCGAGCAACTCCGAGATTCGAAACCTGGTCTTATCGCGAATGCATCTTTTCGAGGGTGGCACGATCCCGGCAAGTATACAACAGTTCTTCGAGCATGCCACTCAATTCGAATGTCTTCACAGACTTTGGCGTGAGAAAAACGTTACCATACCCGGGATGCATGGCGCGGAGTGGCCGCCAGACCTTGAAGCCGACATCGACGGCACTCTAAGAAAGTTGCAGCTGCGATATCAAGAATACCGTCAGCAGGCGGAAGGGCGTCTTGGTCGGGTAAATTCACCATCAGCCGCTTAGCGGAACGCTGATGCCTGTGTCCCATTTTGCTGCATAGGAGCTGAGTATCTCGCCAGCGCTCGCAGCTGGGTCAACTTCCCCTCTGTGGAAATCCGCTGCCCCAACCATTTGGAGCATTGCAGATAGGCGTTTTTGAGGCGACTACGTATTTAGAACCGCACGGGCATGTCACCGCGCTGGCCGAGCGCCTGCCTCCGCAACCGGGCGCTCTGGCAGCCACACCGGGTACCAGTTGGGCCCGCGCGCGTGGGTGATGCGGGTGGGGCGGGTGCCGTCGGCGCGGGCGACGTACACCTGGGCGGTGTCGCCGCGGGTGAGGGTGAACGCGAGGTAGCGGCCGTCCGGCGACCAGGCGGGATCGTCGAGCGACCCCAGCCCGCGGGCGCGCACCTCGCCGCGGAAGCCGTTGGTGACGTCGCGGATCAGGATGCGCGACGGCTCGTTGCGCGTGCGGCGCACCCACGCGATCCCGAAGCCGCTCGGCGCCCACGCTGGCGCGTCTTCCATCACGTGCGGATCGACGGGCTCGTCCGAGAGGCGCCGCGGCTCGCGACCGTCCGGATAGCTCAGGTACACGCGGTCGCTCCCGTCGCGGTCGCTCAGGAAGGCGAGGAGACCGCCGTCGGAGGACCAGCGCACGGCCCACTCGTCGCGCGGGGTGCGGGTGATCCGCTCCTGCGCGCTTCCGTCCGGGCGCATGCGGTACAGCTCCGACACGCTGTCGCGGCTGGAGCCGAAGACCACCCAATCACCTCGCGGTGAGACGACCGGGCGGAAGTTGCCCTCCGGATCGTTCGTGAGCGGACGCACCCGCCCGGTCGCCCGGTCCAGGCGGTAGATGTCGCGGTAGCCGTCGCGAGTGTTGCTCTCGTACACCAGCCATTCGCCGCCCGGGCCCCAGCTCGGGTTGCGCATCAGCGCGCCGCGCGGGCCCAGCGGGCGGAGCGGGCCGCTGCCGCCCGATGCCACCCAGAAGCGCTCCACACGGGTCGGCCCATCCCCCTCCAGCGAGATCACCAGGAGCTCCGAGCCGTCGGGGCGGACGGGGCCGGGGAAGTCCTGCTCGGCACGCTGCGTCAGGCGCCGCTCATCGCCGCCCGTGGGGCGCACGGAGTACAGCTCCTTGTTCCCGTCGCGCTCGGCGATGAAGGCGATGCGGCCCGCGATGGAGTCGCGCTCGGCCAGCGAGAGCGTGTCCGCGGGATCGGCGGGGAGCAGGGCGGCGGGCGGCGGCGCACCGGGCTGGCCGGGAACGGCGCCGGCATCTGCACCGCATCCCGCGGCGAACAGAACCACGGTGCAGAACGCGAGGGGGCGGGAGAAGTAGGGCATTCGGCGTTCGTGAGAGGACTTCGCGGGACCCCCGCCACATCGACTAGAGGGTCGGCCCCGCGTCGTTAATCGACTGAACTGCGCGGCCGGGCCGGACAGCCCGGGCCGGCTGCTCGCCTGCGTTGCTACTCGACCTTCACCGCGTCTGCGATCACCACGTACCCCTCGGTGGTCCAGCGGGAGAGCGAGACCCGGTTCCAGCCGGCCGAGAAGGAGTAGCTGCCCAGCGACTGCCAGGCGCCGCCGCCCGCCTGCTGGTTCACTGAGCGCCGCCCGACTTCCGAGCCGCTGGCGTTGTACATGATGAACGGCGCCGAAGCCGAGCGGTTGGTGCCGGAGGTCCACCACGCCGAAACCGCCTTCGTGGCCGCCGCCGGCAGGTAGAACTCGAAGTTCGCCGCATCGCTCACAGCCGCGGTGCTCGCGTAGTAGTAGCCCGAGCCATAGTAGCCGGACGTCCCCGCGGACGAGATCCAGTTGGACGAGGCCGAGAAGCGCGCCGTGGTGCCGCTCGTGCCCGCGTGGCTGTCCACGGTGATGGCGGTGCCGCCGGTGGAGCCGCTCACGCACGTGTTGATCTTGCTCATGTAGTCCGCCCAGGGGAAGCCCTGGCCGGGGTCGTGCGCGCGGTTCACCGGGTCCGGCTGGTAGTGGCCGATGATGTGGTCGCGGTCGCGGATGATGCCGCGGCTCTTGACCACGTCGCAGGTCAGCTTGACCGACGTGTTGTACTGCACCGCCGGCCACGGGCCGTAGCCGTTGCTGCCGTACGAGAAGCCGCCGTGCTCGATGCCCACCGAACGCGGGTTGGTGGGGTAGCCCTGCCAGTACTTGCCCACGTGCCAGGCGGTGTTGTCCTCGTCCACCAGCTGGCGCACCTCGGTCACGCCGCCGCCGATGTCCGTCTGGCCCACCACGTAGTGCGCGGACACGCCGGACGACGGATTCGTCAGCCAGCTCCAGCAGCCGCTGTAATTGCCGGCGCAGGTGTGGATCACCACCAGCGCGAGCGAGTACGAGCGGCCCGCCGTGTAGTTGGGCGACGCGCTCCAGATGGCCGGGGCGTACTCGGCGGTGAGGCGCGGGCCACCGACCGGCAGGGCGAGCGCGGCGCGGACGCCCGGACGCGCCGCGAGGGTGGCGTGCGGCACGTCGGTCACGCCCTCGCGCAGGGCGCGGAAGACGCCGCCGTGCACGTACTCCGACTTCGCCTCGCCGTTCGAGATGCCGCTGAAGCTCGCCACCGCCGGCGCCCAGGCGCCCAGGTCGGACCCGGCCACGCGCAGCGCCTCGCCCTCGGCACGCAGCAGCGCCGCGCCGGCGCGGATGCTGGACTCCACGTCCGTCTGCGCCGCCTCCAGGGTCACCCCGGCGAGTTGGGCGCCGCGTTCCAGGCGCTCGCCGCGAAGCGCGAAGATGCCGTACGCGGCCGGCATCCCCTCCATGTCGCTGTGCTCGCCGCGGGCGAACTGCCAGCCGGTCTCGGTGAAGGCCACCGCCTTGAGCAGCTCCACCGGGACCGTGAACTCGCTCGCGGCGCGCGCGAACATGGGGTCGAGCCGGCCGGCGGTGGCCACCGCCGGCTGCTCGGTCCTGGCCGAGCGGGTTGGGGCGTCGCAGGCGGCCAGTGCCGCTGCGGCGCTGACGACGACTGCCAGGGTACGCACGTTTCGCATGGGCTCCGTACGGGTGACGGGTTCCCCCGGGGGCACGGCTGTGTTGGGGTGGTGCCCTCACGTGCACAGCGGAGGCCCGCAAACGGCTGGCGTCCGCGGGTTCGTCAACCCTCTGCATCGCATCCGGTTGCGCCGAATGCGGACGGACCGCACGCACCGCGGCCCCTGCACCGGTTTGGAAGGTCTTGCACCAGATTGGTCCATCCAGCGCGCGGCGGGCGCGCCGCGTACCCGACTCAGGAGTTTCGTCTAGCCCGGAGTCACCGTGGGAACTCGAACACGGGAGCGACCTCTTCGCGAAACACGACCACGCCGTCGAAGTGGGTGGACCAGTCGGCCGACGTGTACCTGCCGAAGAGCCGCGACGGTGCGCTGCCGATCCGGCGCAGCGCGCGACGGTCGAGATAGGCCCAGGCAGCGCGCGTGCCGAGCGCCCGGGCTTCGAGCGAGCCCGGCGGCGCCTCCGGTAGCGCCTCGCTGGGCATTCCCGCCCTGGACGACCGCCCCGCGAGCGCGGTGAAGGCGATGACGCCGAGGCGGTCGCCCCACCGCTCGGCCAGCCAGGCGCCAAGCGGCTTGTACGTCATGGCGCCCTGTCGGCGTGACGCGTGCACCGTCGCCGTCCAGACGATCCACTTGCTGCCGCGCGTCATGTGCCCGCTCTGCCAGACGAAGTTGCGGTACATCACCTCGTCACGGGTGCGCGCCTCGGCCGGGGCGAGCTGGCGGTGGAAGAGGCCGGCCAGGTTCTCGGCCATCACCTGCTGGGGCGTGCCTGGGCCGCTTTTGGCCAGGGCGTCCGCCGCGGCGCGCGCGCAGCGGTGGAGTCGCACGCGTTCCGGCTCGTCGTAGGCGTGCGCCGCGTCGTAGCGCCAGTACAGGTTCCTGGTGACCGCCTGCTCGCACTCGGCGCCTGACGATGCGCCCACCAGGCCCGGCAGCGTGGCGCGTGCGTACTCCGACGTCGCGCTCACCTGGTCGTCAAGCCCGCCCAGCACCAGCGTGCCCGAGGCCGCGCTCCGGAACAGCCAACGGCGCCAGTCCGCCAACTCGCGCGTCCACCAGAAGCGGCCAATCGCATTGTCGACCTGCAGCGGCGTGGCCCGGCGCTGCGCCACCGCCTGCTGGAAGCCGATGAAGTCGTAGATGGCTGCTTCGAAGAGCACCCCGTCGAAACCGCACCGCTCGATCAGCCGCTGGGCGATGCGCGCCTTTGCCTGGAACCCGCGCGCTTCGCCGTGGCTGGGCAGCTCCCCAAGCACGACGACCTGCTTGTGGCAGACCGCCTCCACCACGCGTGCCTCCGGCGTGGACGACGCGCCCGCCTGCGCCGACGCCGGGATCGCGATCAGGCAGTGCAGCGCCACCAGCGTGAGTAGTCGCCGTGTGTGCAACGTGCGGGTCGGGTTGGTGGGTGGCATCGAGCTCCGCTTCGTGAGTGCGTGACGTTCATCGCCTAGATCCCGGGCACGCCGGCTCGCATCGGATATGCCGCGCGCGCGGTGAGATATGACGAGCATGAAGTGCAGCGTCTGACATCCTGCGGTTGCGAGAGCCTCTACGCGGGTTATCATGTTCCTGCTCCCAAGCAACTCGGATGGTACGGACGCGATCCCTTTCCCCCGCTGAGCCGTGCACCATCGATTCCCGGTATCCGTCAAAGGGGTGGTCCTGACGCCGGACCGCCGGGTCGTGCTCCTGAAGAACGAGCGCGACGAGTGGGAGCTGCCCGGCGGCAAGCTGGAGCGCGGGGAGGCTCCGGACCGGTGCGTCGCGCGGGAGCTGGAGGAAGAGCTCGCGATCTCCGTCCGCGTCGGCCCGCTGATCGACTCGTGGCTCTACGAAGTGCTTCCTGGCGAGGAGGTCCTGATCGTCACCTACGGATGCTACCCCGCCCCGTTCGCCGCGCTGACGCACAGCGCCGAACACAAGGAAGTGGGTGCCTTCGCCCCTGAAGCGGTGAGAAGTCTGCCGATGCCGGACGGGTACAAGCAGTCCATCGAGCGCTGGATCGCGTGGGAGGACGCGCGGTCGCCGGGATTCCCCGGCCTCGTCACATGATGGGGATGCGACCGAGGCCGTTCAAGATTGCGCTCCCCGCCCTGGCACTCCTGCTGGTGGCGGCCTGCGAGCAGCCGCGCAAGGGCCCCGCAAAGGCCGAAGCGCCGCCGGCGGCCGAGCCACGCCCGGCATCGTTCGTGACGGTGTTGAACCGGCCCGACGAGCGGACGTTGCGCATCAGCCTGAGTGCGCCCGCCGGCCATCCGCTCTACCTGGACAACTGCAACGGCGCATTCCCCTGGGGGCTGGAGCATCGCCCTGACGGTGTCTGGACCAGCGCCTGGATCGTAGCCACCGACGCCTGCCACTCTGCGCCCATCGTGATCCCGGCGGGCGAGACCCGCACCTTCCAGGTGGGGATCGGCGTGGGGGAGCGCATCGAAAAGGGCACCTACCGCCTCATCGTCTACGGCCTGCACACCGGCCCCTCCAGCCCGGCGCGCGCAACGGAGACGGAGGTTCCACACGAGATGCGCGTGTCTGAGCCGTTCCCCCTCGGCCCGCTCTCTGGACGCTGACTTCGGATGATGCACGGAAGCCCCCGCGAAGTTCACGCGGGGGCTTCGTCTGATAGCCAATCCTCACCCGTCTCAGTTGTGGCCCGGGCTCACGCCACCCAGCGCCAGTAGCCGCGGAGCGAACTCGAACGGCTGCCGGTGCACGACCCGAATGCGTGCCGCGTCAGGGTGGTTCGGGTTGAGGATCGCGTTGTACTCGTCTGGCACGACGGCGGACGGCACCCAGAGCACCGCCTCGCTCGTCCCGCGCAGCCACTCGTCGCCGGCGTCGAGGCAGAACGACGATCCGATCGCCCTCCAATCCGCCGGGAAGCCGTCGACGGCGAGAGTCTCGCTCGGGACGTCATCCGGCATCTCGACCGTGAAGAGCTGGAGGTCGCGGGGAAGGCGCCGCGGCTGAAGGTGAACCAGCATCTCCAGGACGGATAGAGCGCGGCTGCTGGCGGTGTACACCGCCGGGAGTCCCGGACGATTCCACCGCCCGCCGTAGAGCCGCGCTCCCTCACCGCTCAGGTCGGCGTACGGCGCGCGCGCGATCCGAAACGAACGAGCGGGCATCAGGTAAAGATGCCGTGATCGATCCGCCCCAGGATCTGCTCGACGAGCACGGCCCCCTCACCCGTTCGCAGAAGTGAAAGCGGCGTCGCACCACCCAGTGCCCCGTTCGGGTCGCGCAGCCAGCCCCGAGCGTCGTCCTCATCCCCAAAGGTGTCGAACGCGCGCGCGCTGACCCGGACGATCCGCGCCAACCGGTCGGATTCCTCCAGCGTCAGGTGCTGCTCCCGCTGCTTCCTGTGCGACAGGGTGCGGCGCGGGATGACGAGGTCCTCCGCCTCCTCACGGCTGAGGACACCCGCCTCGATCACCGCGTCGACACTCCGCGTCGGGAAGCCTCCTTCGAGAACGCCGACCCACTCGAGCGGCGTCTCCACCCTGGTGCCGAGCACGGCAGAGCCCCCGAGCATTTCCGTGTACGTCATCACCGCCATCGCCCCTCCTCGATTGGCAAGCCTGCTCAACTATCGCGGCAACTTGCCTGGTTTGCAAGATCGGGCTGGGAGACGGGCCTGAGGCTCCCTACACTGCCAGCCCGTCCGCGATGGCGGCGATCTCCTCGGCTTCGCGCCAGGCGGCTTGCAGGGCGTGCAGCTCACCCTCGAGGGCGCGGCGCTCCTGCTCTTCGTGGAGGGCCATCTCCAGCGCCAGGGAGCCGGGGGCGTCCAGCTTCCTGGGGTTGAAGGGCCGGTCGCGCCGCTCGCCGCGCAGCCAGCCGGCGACCTCGCGGAGTTTGCGGCGGCGGAAGCCGAAGTCGGGGACGTTCAGGCCGACTACCCGGGCCGCCGTCGTGCGCAGGTACTCATCGGACGAGCCGCTCTCCGTCAGCTTCCCCAGCGATTGCTCCACCCTGGACGCGGATGCGCCGCTCGCGTTTACGTCCAGGATGGTGCGGGAGAGCACCCGTCGCGCGTTCTCGCCGCGCAGGAGGAGCGAGGGGACGTGCCAGTGCTTGCCGTCGCGCTCGGCGGGAAGGATGCCGGGGATGTGGAGCGCGAGGTCGCCCTCGTCGTCCAGCTGGAGCCAGGAGCGGGAGAGATCGCTGCGGCGGATGACGATGGGCTGGCCGGCAGGGGATCGCTCGGCCGGGATCCGGTGCACTACCTGGAGCCCCTTGGCCACCTGCGCCCCCATGACGCCCAGGTACACCCAGGGAGCGACGACCCCGGCCGCGTGCACCACCACCGAGGCCGCCGTGATCTTCCAGCGGCGGCGCTGGAGCTCGCGGCCGTACCTCCACGCCGCGACCTCGCCCGCGAGCGCCGCGCCCACGCGGATCAGCTGAGTGCCGTCCGGAAGGCGCGCCAGCCCCACGTTCTCCGACTGCACGCGCAGGCGCGCATCCACAAAGGATCGCTCCGCGGCCTCCACCGGCTCCCAGCGCTCCTCCAGCGGCGCCAGGTTCCAGCGCGCACATTTGGGGCAGACGGCCCACAGCCGCCCGCGCGCCGCATCGAAGGCGAGCATGCGCCCGACGGGGAACCCCTCGACGGCTTCGTTCTGGCCCAGGTCGGCCGTGCAGTAGATGCAGGTGCGGTACACGGGCGTGCCGTGGGTGGCGGTTCAGAGCGGCGACACCACTCCGTTCCTGATGGTCCAGCGCGGCAGCGTGTCGCCGTGCACGTGGAAGTCGGTCGGCTTCGGGGAGGTGAGGATCACCTGGCCACCCTCTTCGCCCTCGATCCAGTCCACGATGCGCTGCGACCGGCCCGGGTCGAGCTCGGCGAAGACGTCGTCCAGCAGGATGACGGACTCGCGGCCGCGCGTCTCGCGGATCGTCTCCGCCTCCACCATGCGGAGCGCGATGGCGGCGGTGCGCTGCTGGCCACCCGAGCCGTACGTTCGCAGTTCCAGCAAAGATTGGTCCGATGCGTACGTGGCGAAGCGCAGATCGTCGCGGTGCGGGCCGGCCAGCGTCATCCCGCGGCGCTGCTCGCGCTCGGCCACGCGCTCCAGCTTCTCACGGAACGCCGCCGCGATGCCGGCGACGGTGGGCGTGTCCTCCCCGAGTTCGACGGAGGGGACAAGGGCGAGCGTGCCGGGCTGGCCGCCGGCGACGCGGGCGTAATGCGCGGCGAAGCTGGCGGCGCGGTCCGCCACCCAGCGGGCGCGCGCCTCCAGCACGCGGCTCCCGGCTGCGACCAGCGGGTCGTTCCACGCCTCCACCAGCGCGGGCGGGCTCGCCTGGCGAAGCAGGGTGTTTCGCTGGAAGAGCGCCTGCCGGTACCGCTGGAGCGCGCCCAGGTACCCCGGCTCCGCCAGCGAGAGCACGATGTCCAGGAAGCGCCGCCGCTCCCCCGGCCCGCCGGCTACTATCTCCACGTCGGATGGCGAAAAGATCACGGCGCCCACCTTTCCGAGCGCATCCCCCAACCGCTCCGGCTCGGCGCCGCCGACGGTCACCTTCTTCTTCTTGCGGCGGCGCTCGAAGGCGGCGGCCAGGGTGCGCTCGCCGTCCTCTCCGCGCAGGGTGCCCTCCACGCGGAAGACCTCCTCGCCGAAGCGCACGAGCTGCTCGTCGGGCGCGCCGCGAAAGGAGCGAAAGATCTCCAGGTAGTAGACGGCCTCCAGCAGGTTCGTCTTCCCCTGCCCGTTGTCGCCCACGATGGCGACTCCCTGCGGCGGGATTTCGAGCACCTGCTCCGCGAAGTTGCGGTAGTTGCGGAGGTGGAGGCGGGCGAGGTGCATGGATTCGGCGGTGGCGAGTGAACTCGCGGCAACAACAGCACAAAGTCCGCCTTCGCGGACTCGGGGATCCGCGCTGAGCACGGGAGGTCGGCGCCGCCAGAAGATTCTCGTAGGGGCGTGATTCATCACGCCCGCCCTCTCCCTGCCTCGGTACTCGCGACGCGCGCACAAACCCGTAGGGGCAGCCCCACGTGGCTGCCCGTGGCCTGTGCATGTTCGACGGCCCGCTTCCAGGAGCGAATGGATTCGCCGCTGGAACCACACGAAGTCCGCCTTCGCGGACTCACGCATGCGGCGGCGCGCGTTCCCACCCTTGTAAAAAGGAACGGGTCAGGGCGTGTCGAACAGGTCGGGTGCGGCGGCTTCCTCGGGGGGGCAGAGGGAGCGTTCGTGGGCGAGGAGCCAGCGCTTGATCGCGCTTCCGGGGCCGTCGGGGCCGGCGCCCATGAAGCCGCCGATGCCGCCTTTCGCATCGAGGACGCGGTGGCAGGGGACGACGATGGGGATCGGGTTGCGGCGGTTGGCCTGGCCGACCGCCTGCGAGCCGCGCGGCACCCCGATCGCCGCCGCCACGTCGCGATACGAGCGGGTGCGGCCGAAGGGGATCGCGCGCAGGGCATCCCACACGCGCTGCTGGAAGTCCGTTCCCTCCGCGGCGAGCCGGAGGTCGAAGTCGCGGCGCGTGCCGGCGAAGTACTCGCGCAGCTGCTTCGCGACCTCCCAGCCGAGCGCATCGTCGCGGGTGGGCTCCACGCGGGTGCCGGCCGGCGGATGCTTCCCCTGCTCCCAGAAGCGCACCGCGTGCACCGCCGCTCCGTCGTGCTCCACCAGCAGCGGCCCCACCGGCGACGCCAGCAGCAGCCGGTGGAGCGCGGGTGACAATTGCTTCGTCATCGCACTAACGCACTCACGCACTTCCCTACCGTCCGGTAAACACCGCCCGCCGCTTCTCCAGGAACGCCGTCATCCCCTCGCGCATGTCGGTGGTGGAGGCGAGGAGGCCGAAGAGGTTCGACTCCAGCGCCAGGCCGTCGTCCACCGACATCTCCATGCCGCGAGTGGCGCATTCGATGGCGAGGCCCAGCGCGACGGGGCCGTTCTTGAGGATGCCCTTCATCATCGCGCGCGCGGCGTCCATCAGCTCGGCGAGCGGGACGACCTTGTTGGCGAGGCCGATGCGGTAGGCCTCCTGCGCGTCCACCATCTCGGCGGTCAGCATCAGCTCCAGCGCGCGGCCCTTCCCCACGATGCGCGGCAGCCGCAGCGTGCCGCCGTAGCCGGGGATGATCCCCAGCTTCACCTCGGGGAGGCCGAACTTCGCGTTCTCCGATGCGACGCGGAGGTGGCAGGCCAGCGCCAGCTCGCACCCGCCACCCAGCGCGAATCCGTTGACGGCCGCGATCACCGGCTTGCGCGAGAGCTCGATGGAGCGGAAGACGCGCTGACCCAGCCGGCTCACCTCGATGCCGTCGACCGGGCCCATCTTCGCCAGCTCGGCGATGTCGGCGCCGGCCACGAACGCCTTCTCCCCCACGCCGGTCAGGATCACGCCGCCCACGTCCTCGCGCCGGGCGATCTCCTCCATCGCCTGCCCCAGCTCGCGGATGGTCTGCTCGTTGAGGGCGTTCAGCTTGTCGGGCCGGTTGACCGAGAGGGTGGCGATGCGGTCCTGGACTTCGAGCTTGACGTTGCTGTATTCGGCCATGAGACGGATGCGGGTGCATGGGTTGCGGGTTCCGGTGCGGCGCGCGACAAGCTAGCGGCCTCGGCACCGGGGAACAACGGCCTCACACAGAGACACAGAGGATACCGAAAGGACGGAAGAAGAGGTTCTCTGTGGCTCGCGATCCTCAGCTTTTCGTGCGCCGGCCGTAGAGCGCCATCAGTGGCGTGACGGAGATGCCGTGGGCCACCGCGGAGACGGCGACGGTGGCGAGGACCAGCTCGGCAAGGGGGCGGCTCAGCTCCTCGGGGAGGCCGTGCTGCATGGCGAAGGTGAGGTAGTAGACGGAGCCGATGCCGCGGATGCCGAACCACGCGATCATCCCGCGCTGCAGGCCGGTGCTGCGCGACCCCAGCAGCCCGGCGTATACCGAGAGCGGGCGGATGACGAGGAAGAGGAGGGGGATGAACCAGAGCGCGACGGCAGGCAGGAAGTGCCAGGAGATCATCCCGCCCAGCAGCAGGACGACGGTGAACTCGCCGATGCGCTCGAGCTGCTCGGTGAAGCCGAGGGCGGCCTGCGCCATGTACGCGGGCGCCGTTTCCTTGTCGGTCGCGATCTCCTCCACATCGGTGGAGTGCGCGGCGGCGGCGACGTCCGCCGGGGGAGCTTCGCCGCCCGACTCCCGGAGCTCGATGCGGCGCAGGGCGAGCCCCGCCGCAAAGACGGCGAGAAAGCCGTAGCCGTGCACCAGGAGCGCCGCCCCGTAGGCGAGCGCGATGAGGCCGAGCGCCAGGAAGTCGTCCAGCCCCACGGCCTCTCGGTGCACCCTGCGCAGGTGGAGGACGAGCCGCCCGACCAGGGTGCCGAGCACGGCGCCCACCGCGAGCCCGGAGACGACGGCCCACACCAGGTCCACCGCGAACCAGCGCCACCCCATCTCCCCCATCTCGTGCAGCCCCAGGAGCCCCAGACCCAGCATCACGAAGGGGAAGGCGCTCCCGTCGTTGAGGCCGGCCTCGCCGGTGAGGCCGAAGCGCAGGCGGTCGCGGTCGGCGGCGTGCGTCACCTGCACGTCGGAGGCGAGCACGGGATCGGTGGGGGCGAGGATGGCGCCCAGCAGGACCGCGGCACCCACGGGAAGGCCCATCGCGAACACCCCCAGCAGCGTCACCAGCCCGACCGTGATGGTCATGGAGAGGGTGGCGAGGCGCACGGGGAGGATCCAGCGGCCGTCGTGCAGCGGCGTGCGCAGCTTGAGCCCGGCCGCGAAGAGCGACACGAGGATCGCGATCTCGGTGACGCGCTCCCACATGGCGGACTGCTCGTACACGTCCACGTGCAGGAGCCCCGCCCCGTACGGCCCCAGCGCGAACCCCGCCCCCAGGTAGAGCATCGCGGTGGAGAGCGGCAGCCGGGCCACGATCGACCGCGAGAGCGCCATGGCGACCAGGAGGACGCCCACCACCAGAAACCAGATCGCCCCTTTCATGCACCACACGGCTCGGGTATCAGAAACACGAGCCGGGCGGCGGAGGCACGAAACAGGCCGACGCGGAAAGCCTCACTCAGAGAGCACAGAGTGGACAGCGAAGGCACAGAGAACCTCTTTCCGTTCTTCTCGCCTTGCCTCTGTGGCTCTGGGTGAGGCTCGTTGTTCAGGAGAGCGCAGCCGCGCCCAGGCCCGCCGCCTGGAGCGCTTCGCGGACGCGCTCGCGGTCCTTGCTCTTCAGCGGCTTGAGCGGCGCGCGGAGGGGGCCGCCGTGCATGCCGAGCAGCTCCAGGGCGGCCTTCATCCCCGGGACGCCCAGCTCGGCCACCACGGCGCGGTGGAGAGGCGCGAGTCGCTCCTGTAGGCGGCCCGCGTCGCCCAGGCGGCCCTCGGTGAAGGCGCGCGCGAGCTCGGCGCACTCGGCGGGGGCGAGGAGGGAGACGGCCAGGATGCCGCCCACGGCGCCCATCTCCAGCGCGGCGTAGAGGATGGCGCCGCTGCCGGCCAGCACCTGGCATCGCTTGCCGCACGCCTCCACCAGCGCGCCCAGCGTGCGCAGGTCGCCGTGCGAGTCCTTGATCCCCACGATGTTGGGATGCTTGGCCAGCTCGCGCACGAGCCCGGCGGGGAGCTCGGCGCCGCTGAAGCGGGGCGGCACCTGGTACAGGATCACCGGCACCGGAGACCCCTCCGCCACCGCCAGGTAATGGTCGCGCAGCGCCTCGGGCGTCAGGAGCGGGCGGTAGTAGCCGGGCGGCTGCACGAGCACCGCGTCGGCGCCCTCGGCGGCGACGGCGCGGGTCATCCGCAGGGTGGCGCGGGTGGACTCGGCGCCGGTGCCGGCCAGGAGGAGGCGCCCCGCATCCAGCACTCCGCGCACGCCGGCGGTGAGGCGCGCGCGCTCGTCCTCGTCCAGCAGCGGCCCCTCGCCCGTGGAGCCGAAGAGCACGACGCCGGAAAGCGGCGCCTCCATCCACGCGCGGACGTTGGCGCGCAGCGAAACCAGGTCGGCGTCGCCCGTCACCGGGTCAAAGGGGGTCGTGGCGGGCGCGAACACGCCGCTGAGGTCCAGTTTCATCGTTTGCATCCTCGTCGGAAACAATAGCACCGGGGCTGCGAAACATAGCCCCCGCCCCCCCTCATTGTCATCCTGAGGGAGCCGCCCGCACCGAACACCGCGGCGCTCCGGACTCTCTGCGGCGACCGAAGGATCTAGCCGGCGAGGCAAGAGGATGGCGCACGACGACGAGCCCCTCGCCACGCGCAGTAGATCCTTCGCTCCGCGCCAGAGTTCGCGGACCGGTGGAGGTCGGAGCGGCGCGTCGCTCAGGATGACAGGAGGACGCACGGCCCCACGCGGGTTCCTCGCGCCCTAATCCTCGAGTCCGCTCCCTGCGGTTCCCCGTTCCCCCTCCCGGGCGTACATTCCCCGGCGCACCACAACCCGGAGAACCGTACGTGCACAAGACAGCCGCAATCGTTCTGCTCCTCGCATCGGCGTGCGCGCCGGGCGGGCGCCGCGCCGCGGAGCCGGCACCGCGCGACACCATCACCCGCCCCATCCTGCGCGCCGTGCCGACGACGCAGGGGTACCGGCAGGCGCTGCAGGCGGGGACGCGCACCCCGACGGGGCAGCCCGGCCCGCGCTACTGGCAGCAGGCGGTGTCGTACCGTATCGAGGCCGAGCTGGACCCGACGAGCGCGGTGCTGCGCGGCCGCGAGCGCATCGTATACCGCAACCGCTCGCCCCAGGCGCTCACCTCGGTCGTCCTGAACCTGTACCAGAACGTCTTCACCGAGACGGCGCGCCGGAACCGCGTCATCATCGCGCCGACTGGCGGGGTGACGCTGGGGCGGGTGGCGGTAGAGGGACGCGAGCTGCGCCCCGTCGCCGCGGGGCAGATCGGGGTGGTGACGCCGGTGCGCACCCCGGCGGCCGGGTACGAGGTGGCGGGCACGCTGGCGCGGCTGACCCTTCCGCGTCCGATCCCGACCGGCGACAGCACGGTGCTGGAGATCGAGTGGAGCCACCGCATCCCCCAGGCGGGGACGTTCCGCACGGCGTACGAGGACGCGCTTGGCGGGCGCGCCTTCAACGTGGCCCAGTGGTATCCGCAGGTCGCGACGCTCGACGACGTGATCGGGTGGGACGCCACGCCGTACCTGGGCGACGGCGAGTTCTACCTGGAGTACGGCGTCTTCGACGTGTCCATCACCCTCCCCGCCGGGCACCTGGTGGGCGCCACCGGCGTCCTGCAGAACCCCAGCGAGGTGCTGACCCCCGACGCCGCCGCACGCCTGGCCCGCGCCGCCACCACCGACAGCATCGTGCGCGTGGTGACCGAGGCGGAGCGCGCCGCCGGACGCGCCACACGCACGGGCAATCGCCTCACCTGGCGCTTCCGTGCGGAGAACGTGCGCGACTTCGCCTTCGCCGCATCGGATCGCTACCTGTGGGACGCCGCCCGCACATCCGTGGCGGGGCGGACGGTGCTCGTGCACGCGCTCTACCGAGCGGGCGCGCCGCACTGGGACGAGGCGGCGCGCTTCGGGCAGCATTCGATCGGCTTCTTCAGCGACCGGCTGGTGCCTTACGCGTATCCGCAGGCCACCATCGCGGAGGGGCCGATCGGCGGGATGGAGTACCCGATGCTGGTGTTCATCCCGCGGGCCCGCGAGCGCGCGGACCTGTACAGCGTCATCGCGCACGAGCTGGCGCACGAGTGGTTCCCCATGATGGTGGGCTCGGACGAGGCGTCGTTCGCGTGGATGGACGAGGGGCTGACGACGTTCCACGAAGACGAGGCGCGCGAGGCGTTCTTCCCCGGCACGCGCGCGCACGACGAGACGCGCGACGCGTATCTGCGCGTTGCCGGGCGCGACAACGAGGTGCCGCTCATGCGCCACACCGACCTCGTCTCGCCGTACGGCGCGCGCACGGTGGCGGCGTACAGCAAGCCGGGGACGATGCTGGTGGCGCTGCGCGGCGTCGTGGGCGCGGAGACGTTCGACCGCGCCATGCGCACCTACGCCAACGAGTGGATGTTCAAGCACCCGTACCCGTGGGACTTCTTCAACACGTTCGAGCGCGTGGCCGGGCGCGATCTGGACTGGTTCTTCTATCCCTGGTGGTTCGAGACGGGGACGCTCGACTTCGCCGTGGGCCCGGTGCGTGCCGTGGATGGCGGCGTGGAGGTGACGATCACGGACCTGGGCGACATCCCGGCGCCGATCCGAGTGACCGCCACCGGCGAGGGAGGCGCGTCGGCCAGCGTGGACATCCCGCTGGAGAGCTGGACCGGAGCGCGCACCCGCACGGCGACTTTCACCCTGCCGCTCGGTGCCGCGCCGGTGCGCGTCGAAGTGGACCCGGCGGGCACCTTGCCGGACGTGAACCGCGCCAACAACGTGTGGTCCGCCGCGGCACCCTGAACATCAACGGACGGAACCCTCAGACGATGCACACTTCGATGAAGACCAGGCTTTCGCTCGCCCTGCTCTGCGCCCTTCCCCTGTGGGCCGCGTGCGGCGACAAGGCGGGCGGCGCGGCGGACAAGGGCACGGCCGCGGGCGGCGAGACCAAGGCGGCAACGGACACCGGCCGCGCCGCCGCCGCGCCCGGCGACGACCGCAGCACGGTTGGCAACGAGGCGATCCGCGCCAAGGCCCCGGCCGTCATCCGCGGACTCTACATCAACGCGTACGCGGCCGGCTCGCGCACCCGCCTCCCCAAGCTCCTCGCGATGGCGGACCAGACGGAGATCAACGCCTTCGTCATCGACGTCAAGGACGAGCTGGGGATCCGCTACCAGACGACGCTGGAGCTTCCCAAGCAGCTCGCGCAGCCCGGCGAGGTGGCGATCCGCAACCTTCCCGCGCTGATGGACACGCTGAAGGCGCACAAGATCTGGACGATCGCGCGCATCGTCGTCTTCAAGGACCCGATTCTCTCCAAGGCGAAGCCGGAGTGGTCCGTGCGGCGCCCGGGCGGCGGGCTGTGGGTGGACAAGGCGGGGAACACCTGGGTGAGCCCCTGGGAAGAAGCGGTGTGGGACTACAACCTGGACATCGCGGAGGAGGTGGCGCGCGCCGGCTTCAACGAGATCCAGTTCGACTACGTGCGCTTCGCCGAACCGTACCGGAGCCTGCCGCCGCAGGTGCACCCCAGGGCCCGCGGCGCCCGCGCGGACGCGATCGCGGCGTTCCTCAACGAGGCCAAGCGCCGCCTGCACCCGCTGGGCGTCACCGTTACGGCGGACGTCTTCGGGCTGGTGCCCAACGAGGCGGGCGACGTGAACATCGGCCAGCAGTGGGAGACGGTGGCGGCCACGGCGGACCACATCCTTCCCATGATGTACCCGTCGCACTACTTCCCCACGCACCTGCCGGGGGTGCGCCGGCCGGACCACATGCCGTACGAGACGCTCTTCAAGAGCGCGGGGATGGCGCGGCTGCGCAACGACCGGCTGCAGGAGGCGGGGGTGCGGCCCGCGCGGGTGATCCCCTGGCTGCAGGCGTTCTCGGCCACCTGGCTCGGGAAGAACCACCAGCCGTACGGCCCCGAGCAACTCCGCCAGCAGAAGCAGGGCGTCTACGACGTGGGCTTCGACGACTGGGTGCTCTGGAGCGCCGGCTCCAAGTACGAGGCGATCTTCCCCGGGCTGGAGCGCGGCGAGGCGCAGTCGCGCAGGAAGCCCCGGTACACCCCGCCCGCGGACGTGCTTCAGTGGGTGAACCGATTCGAGCGCGAGGGTGTGCGCGCGGCCCGCGACAAGGCCGTGCAGCAGGCCCGCGGCGACGTGACCGACCCGGCCGCAGCCCAGGCCGCCCGCACCGGCCGCACCGAGCCGGCCACCCCGCCCGCAGAGGCCGCGCCGAAGCCGTAGAGGGCCCCTCCGCCTCGGCGGGCATCGAGCCGCGCGGGGTCCCCCTCTCCCCGGCCCTCTCCCCCGCAAGCGGGGGAAAGGGTGCACTCCGCCCCTGCCACGGCATTCGTGGCAGGGGCGCGATTCATCGCGCCCGCCCTTCGCGAGGCATCGACCCACGCGCACCGATCCCCGTAGGGGCAGACCTGCGTGTCTGCCCTCCCTTGCCCGCACCCAATCCCCGCCCCCGCACCGCGATCTGGTGGGGGCCGCCCCGCGTGGCTGCCCGTGCTCTCCCCTGCACCGTCCCGCGCATGTCGATCCGTCACCCCTTCCTTCGTCGTACAGGTAGACCCGGGGCTGAACACCCGGCCAATCCAGACCCTGCGCGGAGATACGAACGATGACGTCCACGACACTGGCGAGTGAGCAGACCCTGGCGGCGAGCACGCACAAGGCTTCGGAAGTGCTGTTGTGGGGCGTGCAGGTGGTGCTCGCGCTGCTTTTCCTGTTCGCAGGCGTGATGAAGCTGATCACCCCGTTCGAGGTGCTCCAGGCCCAGGCGAGCGTCTCTGTCCCGCTCCTGCGCTTCATAGGCGTCTGCGAGGTGCTGGGCGCGCTGGGCCTGGTGCTCCCCGGACTCTTTCGCATCCGCGAGGTTCTGACCCCGCTCGCCGCAGCCGGCCTCACGATCATCATGGCCGGCGCGGTGGTCCTCACCGCCCTCGACGACGTGTCG
>DASWNZ010000093.1:0-35544 GCA_036398975.1 Longimicrobium sp. | reverse complement strand
GATCGACGGCGACATCGACGACAGCATCCGCTTGCCCGGCTCGATCTTGTTCGCGATCCCCTGCACCAGACCGAACAGGTTCGGCGTGCCCGGCTTCGCGGTGAAGTCGTCCATCTCGTTGTTGAGCAGGAAGCCCGCGCCGGGCACCGTCACCAGGTTGCCGTACAGCGAGTTGATCGTGGTGGTGACCGACACCGCGTTTCCCCGCTGGTCCATGATGGAGTAGTGCGTGGTCTCGGTCCCCTCGGCGGGCGGCGCGCCGAGGCCGGGCGCCACTTCGGCGGAGGTGGTGGCGCGGTCGCGGCGGATGGTGGCGCGGCGGGTGGCGGCGTAGGCGTCCGAGATCATCCGGGCGGTGGGCTGCGGGACGAAGTCGGGATCGGCCAGGTAGGCGTTGCGGTCCGCGTACGCCCTGCGCGCGGCCTCGGCGAAGAGGTGCACGTGCTCGGGGCCCATGAACCTCATCCGCCGCAGGTCGTACCCCTCCAGGATCTTGAGCATCGCGGCCATCGTCGGCCCGCCGGAGGAGGGGGGCGGCATGGAGATCACCTCGTGGCCGCGGTAGCGGAAGCGGACCGGGTCGCGCCAGACGGCCCGGTAGCGCCCCATGTCCTCGCGCGTGATCAGCCCGCCGCCGCGCCGCATCTCCGCCTCCACCAGCTCGGCGGTGCGCCCGGTGTAGAAGCCGTCGCGCCCGTTGCGGGCCACGCGGCGCAGCGTCTCCGCTAGGTCACTCTGCACGAGTCGGTCGCCCACGCGCAGCGGCTCGCCGCGCCGGGTGAAGATGCGCATCGTCTCCGCGTTCTTGACCAGCTCCTTGCGGTTGTTGTAGAACGACTGCGCCAGCCGCTGGTGCACCACGATCCCGTCGGCCAGGTTCACCGCCGGCTCCACCAGCTCGGCCCACGGAAGCCGCCCGAGCCGCTTGTGCGCTTCCCACATCCCCGCCACCGAGCCAGGGACGCCGGCGGCCAGGTGCCCCTCGGTGGACTTGCTGGTGACATTCCCCGCCGCGTCCAGGAACATGTCGCGGGTGGCCCGCCCCGGCGCCATCTCGCGGAAGTCGAGCGAGGCCGTCGTCCCGTCCGCCATCCTCACCACCATGAACCCGCCCCCGCCGATGTTGCCGGCCTCGGGGTTGACCACGGCGAGCGCGAAGTGGGTGGCGACCGCCGCATCCACCGCGTTGCCGCCGCGGCGCAGGATCTCGGCCCCCACCTCGCTCGCCATGCGGTCGGTCGTCACCACCATCCCAGCGGTGGACCGTACCGGCGCGATCGCCCCGCGCGGGTGCTCCCACGCCGACGCGAAGAGGCGCGAGGTGTCCTGCGCGACACCTTCACGCGCGGGAGCGGCCCCGCCCTGCCCGATCACCAGGGCCATGAGCGGAAGGACGGGAAGCAATGCGGCGCGGCGGAGGTTCATGGAATCGGCGGTACGGGTGAAAGAACAGCAGTGCCTGGTGCCTAGAAAGCAGTGCCTAGTGCCTAGTGCCTAGTGCCTAGTGCTCAGTAACAGCGTTTGTACCACTAGGCACTGAGCACTGGGCACTTGGCACTGTCTTTCATGCTACACCCGCCGCCCGCGCCCGGCCAGCCCCCGTAAACACCCGACGCAACGGCTGCGCTCTTGCATCGGGGCCGATCTCCGCCCACGTTTGGGGCGTGCGTGCGCGGGGCGGTCCCGCGCCTTTCCCACTCGACGCGATGACCCAGAGACCCCCGCTGGACCCGCGCCTCACCGAGCAGCGCAACCCCGCCACCACGGAGATCGACCGCCTTTCGGCGCTGGAGATCGTCCGGGTGATCAACGACGAAGACCACAAGATCGCCCCCTCCGTCGCCACGCAGCTGGAGCAGATCGCCGAGGCGGTGGAGATCGCCGCCGACTGCTTCCGCAACGGCGGGCGGCTGGTGTACTTCGGCGCCGGAACCTCCGGCCGCCTGGGCGTGCTGGACGCATCGGAGATGCCCCCGACCTACGGCATCGACCCCAGCCTGGTGCGCGGGGTGATCGCCGGGGGATACGAGGCCCTCACCAACGCCATCGAGGGGGCCGAGGACAGCCGCGAGGAGGGCGCCCGCATCGTCGACGAGATGGAGGTGGGGACGGGCGACTTCGCCTTCGGCATCGCGGCATCGGGCACCACGCCGTACGTGCACGGGGCGCTGGCGCGGGCAAAGGAGCGCGGCGCCCGCACCGGGTTCCTCCTCTGCACGCCACCAGCGGACTGGATGCTGGAGACGCACGACGTGGTGATCGCGCCGCTCCCCGGCCCGGAGGTGGTGACGGGGAGCACGCGCATGAAGGCGGGGACGGCCACCAAGCTGGTGCTCAACACCCTCACCACCGGCGCGATGATCCGCACGGGGAAGGTGTTCGGCAACCTGATGGTGGACCTGCGCGCCACCAACGAGAAGCTGCGCGACCGCAGCGAGCGTATCCTCATGGAGACGCTCGACCTGGAGCGCGACGCCGCCCGCGGGCTCCTGGCGCGCGCCGGCGGCAGCGTAAAGACGGCGATGGTGATGTTCTGGTGCGGCACCGGCCGCGACGAGTCCACCCGCATCCTGCTGCGGGCGGGCGGGCGGCTGGGCGAAGTGCTCAAGAGCACGCGGTGACGTTCGCGCCGTTCGGCTTTCCCGCGCGCCCGCCCTCCGAAGTCGAGTGGGAGGAGCTCCTGGTGCGCCTGGAGATCACCCCGCGCGCCATGCGGCTGGCCGTGGAGGACGCGGGCGGCGACTCGGCCGTGGTGCGCGAGGTGCTGCGCGACGTGATCGGCAACGAGATCTGGTGGACGGAGCTGCTCCAAAAGCTGCGCGATGGGCGCCCCGTCCACATGAACCGCGCCATCCCCCTGTTCCCCGGCCCCGAGCCGAGCGCGGGCGAGCTGGCGGAGGGGTTCGCGCAGCTCAGGGAGCGCAACTTCGCCCAGGTGCAGCGGCGCGGGCTGGAAGTGTGGGAGTGGGAGTCCCCCATCGAAGGGCGCGAGGACACCCTCACCGCCTACCAGGTGCTCCAGGCGATGGCGCACGGCGACGGCGAGATGCTGGCCGCCGTGCGCGCGGCGGGGCGGGGGTAGCGCGATGCTGATCGTGGGGCTGATGTCCGGCACCTCGCTGGACGGGGTGGACGCCGCGCTGGTGGAGGTGGCGGGGGAGGGGATCGAGGACGTGAAGGCGAGCGTCGTACACGCCATCACCCTGCCGTACGACGAGGCGCGCCGCACGGCCATCCACGACGGGATCCTGGCCGGCACCGCCGAGGCGCTCTGCGGGCTGCACGCCGACCTGGGCGAGTGGATGGCGGAGGCGGTTGTGCGGGTTTGCAGTGAGGCGGACGTTGATCTTTCCCAGGTCGCCGCAGTCGGCTCGCACGGCCAGACGGTGTGGCACCGGCCGCCGGCGGGCGAACGCCGCGGCGCCACGCTCCAGCTTGGCGATGCCGCGACGATCGCGGAGCGCACGGGAATCGCGGTTGTGTCCGACTTCCGCACGCGCGACATCGCGGCGGGGGGGCAGGGGGCGCCGCTGGTGCCGTGGGTGGACCAGCTTCTCTTCTCGGTTCCGGACCGGGCGCGCGCCCTGCAGAACATCGGGGGGATCGGCAACGTGACGCGAGTGCCGCCTCGCGGGTCAGGAGAGCAGGTGTTCGCCTTCGACACGGGACCGGGGAACGCGCTGATCGACGCGGCGGTGGAGATCGCGACGGGGGGGAAGCTGACCTTCGACCGCGACGGCAGGCTGGCCGCGCGCGGCACGGTGGACGAGCCGCTCCTGGCCGACCTCCTGCGCCACCCGTACTTCGCCGCGGAGCCGCCCAAGAGCACCGGGCGCGAGGAGTTCGGCCGCCCGTTCGTCGCGCGGCTGGTGGAGCTGCTGGAGCCCGAGGGAGACCAGGACTGGATGGATCTCGTCGCCACGATGACTGAGCTGACCGCCCGCACCATCGCGGACGCGTACCACCGCTGGCTCATTCCGCGCGGCCTGGACGAGGTGATCCTCACCGGCGGCGGGGCGATGAACCCGACGCTGGTGGGGCGCATCGGAGCCCTGCTCCACCCGCTGCCGCTGGTGGACGGCGCCTCGCTGGGCGTCGATCCCGAGGCGAAGGAGGCGGTGGCCTTCGCCGTGCTGGCCTGGGCCCACCTGCGCGGCATCCCCGCCAACCTCCCCTCCGCGACGGGGGCGGCGGGGCCGCGCGTCCTGGGCTCGCTCACCCCCGGCTTACTGCGAGTGAACGCGTGAAGCTCGTCCGCCCGCGCACCCGAACGGCACCCTGGCCGGCACGCCTCCTGGCGCTGCCGCTGCTCGTCGTGCTTTCCGGCTGCTGGATCGCGGGGAGTGGCGCGGGCCCGCGGCCGGACCGCCTGCAGGCGCGCGTCACGCGCATCCTGGACGCGGAGACGCCCTCGCCCGCGTACTACCGCGAGCGCGCACGGCTGGAGGTGCTGGGGCGCGAGCTGGACGAGGTGCTCATCCGCATGGTGCTCGATCCCGGCGTCGCGGAACACGTGCGCGCCAACGCCGTCACGCTCCTGGCGGACCGTGGCTCGCCCGGAGCGCTCACTCTACTGCGCCGCGTGCTGATCTCCAGCGCGGACGACGGGGTGCGGCTGGCGGCGGTGGCGGGGGTGCAGCGCTTCGCCGTCGACTCGCCGCAGGCGCGCAACGCCCTGCGCGCCGCCGTCGGCGACCCGTCGCCGCGCGTGCGGCTGAACGCGCTGCAGGGGCTGGACGTGGAGGACGTGACCCTCCTGCGCTCGGTCGTGGCGCGCGAGCCGGACCCGCAGGTGAAGCTCATCGCCCAGCAGCTCATCACGCTCTTCGAATCGCGCGGCGGCCCTCTCGCGCGCAACGCCCGCGGCGAGCTGCGCACCACGGTGGCGGACTCGGCCCCGCAGATCGTCTTCCACACGGAGTCGGCGGACACCGTGGGCGGGCTGCGGGTGGGGTCGCTCTGGGTGGAGCTTCCGCGGGCGCGGCTGGTGCCGCTGGCGCAGGGGGTGGAGGTGGTGGAGAGCGTCGTCCCCGCCTTCCTGAACAGCGCCCGTACGATGGTCGTCTACGAGGCGGGGCGCATGATCCACGTCCGCGACCTGCGCAGCGGGGAGACGCGGATGGTGGCGCCTGGCATCGCGCCGCGCCCCCTTCCGCTCACGGACCGCTTCGTCTTCCTGCAGGAGGTCCCCTCCGAGCGGCAAGACACGGCGGGGGGCACCAGCCTGGTGTACCGCGTGATCCGGGCTCCGTTCGCGGGCGGCCCGACGGAGCGCCTCGGCCTGGTGAGCGCCGTCGCGCGTCCCGAGCGCCACCGCGGCGCGTCGCCGGTGCGGCGCATGGTGGTGGGCGAGCTGCGCCAGGGCTTCGTGCTGCGCGCGCCCGGCATGGCGCCGTTCGTGCTCCCGCCCGGGCCTACGGAGCCGCCGGTGAGACCGTAAAAAGCATCACACAGAGAACACAGAGGGCACTGCAAGACGCAGAGGAACCTCTTGAAGTTCTTGCTGTGCATCTCTGTGGCTCTGTGTGAGGCCGCTGTTCTTCCTATCCAGAACCAGGAGCGATTCGTTGAACGTTGCACGTCTGCTGCTTCCCGCGGTGCGGTGGAGCGCCGAAGATGGGTTCGAGAAGTACAGGGAGACGATCGAGCACGGGCTGGAGCTCGGCGTGGGGGGGTTCATCCTCTTCAACGGGGACACGGAGTCGGTGCGTGCCCTCACCGAGGAGCTGCACCGCCGGTCGAGGCACCCGCTGCTCGTGGCGAGCGACCTGGAGCGCGGGGCGGGGCAGCAGTTCCGCGGGGCCACGCCGCTCCCGCCCGCCGCGGCCATCGGGTCGCTGGGGGAGCCGGAGGCGTGCGAGCGTGCGGGGGAGCTGACCGCGCGCGAGGCGAGGGCGCTCGGCGTCAACTGGATCTACGCGCCGGTGGCCGACGTGGACCTGGAGCCGGAGAACCCCATCATCGGCTCGCGCGCGTTCGGGACGCGGGCGGAGAGCGTGGCGGCGAACGTGGCGGCGTGGGTGCGGGGGTGCACGCGCGGCGGCGCCCTCTCGTGCGCCAAGCACTTCCCCGGGCACGGCCGCACCGTGGGCGACTCGCACATCGAGCGCCCCTGCGTGCACGCCTCGCGAGAGGAGCTTGAGGAGGACCTGCTCCCCTTCCGCCAGGCGGTTGAGGCCGGCGTCAGCTCGCTCATGACGGCGCACGTCTGCTACCCGGCCCTTGACCCTACCAACGCGCCGGCCACCCTGTCGCGCCCCATCCTGACCACGCTGCTGCGCGAGGAGATGGGCTTCGACGGGCTGGTGGTGACCGACGCCATCATCATGGAAGGGCTGACGGCGGGGACGACCGAGGTGGAGGGCGCCATCATGGCGGTCGCCGCCGGGTGCGACGTCCTCCTCTACCCGGACGACCTGGACGCGGTGGTGCAGGGCGTGGAGGCCGCGGTGGACGACGGGCGCCTTCCGCGCGCGCGGGTGGAGGATGCGCTGGCCCGCATCGCGCGGGCCGCGGAGCGGGTGGCTGGCGGGCCGATGGGTGACGTGGGGGCGGACGAGGACCGGCGCTGGTCGCTGGAGACCGCCGTACGCTCGCTGCGCGTCATCCGCGGCACGCCCCGTCTGGGCGGCGGCCCCGTACGGCTGATCGAGGTGGAGGACGACCTGGGCGGCCCGTGGCCTCCGTACCCGCGCGTCGCCTTTCCGGCGTCGCTGCGCGAGGCGGGGGTGGAGCTTTCGGACGACGGCGAGCCGCTGGTGGTGGTGTACTCCGACATCCGCGCGTGGAAGGGGCGTCCCGGCATCTCGCAGGCCGCCCAGCAGCGCGTCCGTGAGGTGATGGAGGCGCATCCGGAGGCGACCGTCATCCTGTTCAGCCTTCCGCGCCTGGCGGACGAGATCCCCGACGCCCGCAACCTGCTGGCCGCGTGGGGCGGCGAGGGGATGATGCAGCAGGCGGCCGTCGCGTGGCTGACGGGGCGCAGCGGCGGGCTGGCGGGGCTGCACGCGGGGATGGACCGGTAAGCGCGGGCAACGAGGCAGGGCAGGGGAGGGCAGACACACAGGTCGGCCCCTACGAGGGTTTGGTGCCGGTAGCAGGGGTTCGGTGCGGGGGCGGGCACGGGCGGCCACGCGGGGCCGCCCCTACAAGGTTGGTGTTCGAAGGCGGGCAGCGGGGCGATGGCGGGCACGGGCGCGCGCCCCTACGAACAGATGCCGCCCGCAGGCGGAGTGCACCCTTTCCCCCGCTTGCGGGGGAGAGGGCCGGGGAGAGGGGGAGCCCGCGCGCACCAAACCATTCGTACGCCCGCGCCCCCCGCCGGTCCCCTTCTTGCTCGCCGCCACCCACAGCCACGCGCCGCAAACGCAGTCCCACGCTTCGAACGAGGGCCCCTCGTTGAACGCCGACACCCGCTCCCGGTCGCTGCTGGGCGTCTTCGGACAGCCCAAGATGGCGGCGCTGCTCTTCCTCGGCTTCTCCTCCGGCCTCCCCCTCTATCTCACCAGCCGCACGCTGCAGGCGTGGATGACGGTGGAAGGGGTGGACCTGGCCACCGTGGGCAAGGTCAGCCTCCTGGCCCTGCCGTACTCGCTTAAGTTCCTGTGGGCGCCGCTGATGGACCGCTTCGTCCCGCCCTTTCTGGGGCGGCGGCGGGGGTGGCTCGTCATCACGCAGGTGCTGCTCGCCCTCGCCATCATGGCGATGTCGCTGCACGATCCCAAGCAGGGGCTGCGGCTCCTCTTCATCAACGCGGTGCTGATCGCCTTCTTCAGCGCCAGCCAGGACATCGCGGTCGATGCGTACAGCATCGACGTGGTGGACGACCGTGAGACCGCCGCCGCCGCCTCGCTCAAGGTGGTGGGCTACCGCGTGGCGATGATCCTGACGAGCGGGATCGCGCTGATGCTGGCCGACCGGATGCCGTGGCCGTACGTCTACGTGGCGATGGGGCTGCTGATGATCGTGGGGATCGCCACCGCATTCGTGGCGCCGGAGCCGGTGCTGCGCGAGGGGCGGCCGGTCAGCCTGGTGGACGCGGTGTGGAAGCCGTTCATGGAGTTCTTCAACCGCGCGGGTCCCGCCACGGGGCTGGTGCTCCTCCTCTTCATCGTGCTGTACAGCCTGGCGGACCGGCTGGTGCAGAACATGTACACCCCCTTCCTCATCTCCGCCGGCTACACGCTGACGGAGATCGGGGCGGTCCAGGGGGTGCTGGGGCTCGGAGCCACCATCGTGGGCGTGTTGGCCGGCGGCGCCGTCGTGGCCAAGATCGGGATCAACCGCGCGCTCTGGCTGATGGCGGTCCTGCAGCTCCTCAGCAACCTGGTGTACTACGGGTTGTCGATCATCGAAAAGGACGTGGGGCTGCTGACGGGCGCCATCATCGTGGAGAACTTCTGCGGCGGGCTGGTGACGGCCGGCTTCGTGGGGTTCCTGATGATCATGTGCAGCCGCCAGTTCTCCGCCACGCAGTACGCGCTCCTCTCCAGCTTCATGTCGTTCGCGCGTGACATTCTGGTGGCGCCTTCGGGCGGCATCGCGGAGCGCACCGGGTGGCCGCAGTTCTTCATCCTGAGCATCGTGGCGGGGATTCCCGTGCTGCTGATGCTCCCGTACGTGGCGCCCTGGAACCGCGACGTTCCGCGCGGCGCCGCACCGCACGACGGCGAGGTGGCCGACGCCGCCGAGCTTCGCCGCGCAAGCCTGGAATGACGAACCGAATGCCGACCCCGTTCATCCGCCGCGCGCCGGCACTCGCCGCGGGCGCGCTGCTCGCGGCGTGCACCGCGTCCACCCCCGGCTCGGGTCCCGCTCCGGAGGGGACGCGCATGGCCTCCACCGATCCGCTGAGTGGCACCCTACCCCCGATTCCCGCCGTGCGCGGGCCGCTGCGCATCGACGTCGTCTACCCCGCCGAGGACGCGCGGCTGACGGCGAGCGACAGCAACTTCGTCTTCGGCAGCGTGGGGACGGGGGAGGCGCGGCTGACCATCAACGGCGACGCGGTGGAGGTGGCGCCGAACGGTGCCTTCCTCGCGTTCGTCCCCGTGCCGCGCGACGGCGTGTACCGTGTGGCCGCGAGCGCCGGGGCGGAGCAGGCCACCGCCGTCCGCCGCATCCGCCTCCCCGCCGGTGCTGGGGAGACGGCGGCCGGGATCGCGGCCCTCGCGCCGCGCGCTGCGATGACGGTGCAGCGCGGCGAGCGGGTGACGGTGCGCTTCCGCGGTGCTCCGGGTGGGCGGGCGCGCATCGTCTTCCCCGACGGCTCCACCGCGCCGCTGGTGGAGACCCGCACGCTGGAGCGCGACGAGGGGTTCCTGCAGGACCGCTCCGCCACGCGCGAGTACACGCAGTACGCGGGGAGCTTCGCGGCGGTGGCGCCCCTCCTCTCCCGCGACCGGCAGGTCGGCGTCCCCACGCTGGCCGAGACGGGGCGCGCCGGCACCGCCACCATTGAGCTGGTGCACGGCGCGGACACGGTACGCACTCCGCTGGAGCTCTCGCTCGCCGTGCTCGGCCCGGGCGAGACGCGCACCGCCATCGCCGCGAGCGACCGCCCCGACTCGCTGACGGTGGCGACCGCCATCCCCGGCTCCGGCACGCCGTACCACTGGACCTTTCCCAACGGCACGCGCTTCACCCTGACCGGCGAGCGCGAAGGTGCGTACCGCGTGCGCCTGACCGAGGACCAGTCGGTGTGGGTGGATGCGCGTTCGGTGCGCCTCCTTCCCGCCGGAGCGCCCGAGGCCCGGGGAACGATCGGCGCCGTACGCGTGGTGCCGCAGGCGGAGTGGGTGGACCTGCGGCTGGCGATGACGGAGCGTCTCCCCGCACGCGTGCTGCTGGAGGGGAGCTTCCTGACGGTGGAGGTGTTCGGCGGCGAGTCGCGCACCAACTGGCTGTACTACGGCACCGAGGACCCCTTCGTGCGCCGCGCCACCTGGGAGCAGGGGCGCGACGACCTGTACTACGTCCGCATGGAGTTGGCGAGCCCCGCGTGGGGGTGGCGCACCTTTTACGACCGCGACGGGACGCTGGTGGTGCGCGTGCGCCGTCCGCCGGCCATCGACGCGCGGCGTCCGCTGGCCGGGATCCACGTCGCGGTCGACGCGGGGCACCCGCCCGGCGGCGCCATCGGCCCCACGCGCCTGACGGAGGCGGAGGCGAACCTCGCCATCTCCAAGCAGCTGGTGAGGATGCTGCGCGATGCCGGAGCGCGCGTGACGGAGACGCGGCCGGATTCGGCGGCGGTGGCGTTGGGGGTGAGGCCGGTGATGGCGGAGCAGGCGGGGGCGCAGCTCCTGGTCTCCGTGCACAACAACGCGTTCCCCGATGGGGTGAACCCGTTCACGAATTCGGGCACTACGGCGTTCTACAACGCGCCGCAGTCGCTGGACCTCGCGCGCCACATGCAGCGCGAGATCCTGCGCGAGCTGGGGCTGCGCGACCTGGGGATCGCCCGCGCCGACCTCGCGCTGGTGCGCCCCACCTGGATGCCCTCGACGCTCACCGAGTCGATGTTCCTGATGGTGCCGCAGCAGGAGGCCGCCCTGCGCAACCCGCAGGTGCACGAGCGCATCGCGCGGGCGCACTTCCGCGCGGTCGAGGCGTTTTTGCGGGAGCGGGCGGTGAGGTGAAGAGGCCCGGCGGTTGAAACCGCTGCAACAACCGCGGGACACCTGCCTTCGCAGGTTGCGGGGGCGCGGGGCGGCGACACCGTGTGACGCGCCGGGGGCTAAAGCCCCCGGCTGGAACGACGCGAAGACCGCTGAAGCGGTCTCGTGAAATGTGGCATCTGAGCAGATCAACCTTCATCCGCCATCCCTCACCATGACCCTCCGCCGTCTCGCGCTGTTTTTCGTGGCGCTCCTGGTTGCGCTGCCGGTTGGGGCGCAGGTGCCGCCGAATGTGGAGTGGCGCACGCTGGACACGGAGCACTTCCGCGTTCACTTCACCCCCGCGCTGGAGCCGCTGGCCCGGCGCGCCGCGGATCGCGCGGAGACGGCGCACGCGGCGCTGCGCGAGGTGCTGGTGCAGGCGCCCAGGAAGAGAATCGACCTGGTGCTGAGCGACAACGTCGACTTCTCCAACGGGTATGCGACGCCGCTCCCCAGCAACCGCATCGTGGTGTACGCGCACCCGCCGGTGGACACGCCGGAGCTCGCCTTCTACGACGACTGGCTCCAGCTGGTGGTGTCGCACGAGCTCGTGCACATCTTCCACCTGGACTACGCGGCGGGCTTTCCGCGGCTGGTCAGACGAGTGTTCGGGCGCACGCCGTTCGGGTTCCCCAACATCCTGGTGCCGCGCTGGACGCAGGAGGGGCTCGCCACCGCGCTCGAGTCACGGATGACGCGCGCCGGACGGGTGCGCGCGACGCTCTACGACATGATGCTGCGCACCGCGATCCTGGAGGACGAGTTCTTTTCCATTGACCGCGCGACCGGGTATCCCGTGACCTGGCCGGGCGGGAGCGCGCCCTACGTGTACGGTTCGCTCTTCATGGACTACCTGGGTGACCGCTTCGGGTACGAGAAGCACGGTGACTGGGTGGAGGCGATGGGGCGCCGCGTACCGTTTTCGTACGGCACCGACGGAGCCGCGAAGCGCGCGTACGGCGAGAAGTTCACCGACACGTGGAACGAGTGGCGCGATTCGCTGCGCACCGAGTACACGGCGCTGGCCGACTCGCTGCGCCGCCAGGGGCTCACCGACCCGGAGGTGCTGGTGCAGGAGGGCCGCCGCACCGAGGGGCCGCGCTGGTCGCCGGACGGCCGGACGATCGCCTTTGCCCATTCCACGGGGCGCGAGGAGACTTCGACGCGTCTGTGGACCGAAGGCGGGGTCCAGGTGCTGGACCCGCGCACCTCGCTGGGCGCATCGGCGTGGCGGGCGGATGGGTCGCTGGTGACGGCGATGCTCGATGCGGTCGATCCCTACCGCTACTACTCGGATCTCTACGCCATCCGCCCCAACGGCGACCGCGACCGCATTACCAGCGGTGCGCGGCTGCTGGAGCCGGACGTGCACCGCGCATCCGGCCGCATCGTCGCGGTGCGGGGCGGCGGCGGGACCAACGTGCCGGTGGTGATGGAGGCGGACGGAAGCGGCGCGCGCGACCTCGTCGGGCCTTCGCCGGACGTGCACTGGACCCGCCCGCGCTGGTCGCCGGACGGGACGCGGATCGCCATCTCGCGGTGGCGCACGGGGGCGCTGTACGACGTGGTGGTGCTCGATGCCGCCACCGGCGGCGTGGTGCGCGAGCTGACCAGCGACCGCGCGGTGGACAGCTCGCCCGCCTGGTCGCCGGACGGGCGCTACGTGGTGTTCAGCTCGGACCGCAGCGGCATCTCCAACCTGTACGCGTACGACCTCACGGAGGGCCGCCTCCAGCGCATCACCAGCGTGCTGACGGGCGCCTTCGATCCGGACGTGTCGCCGGACGGGCGCTGGATCGCGCTGACGCTGTACCGGGCGGACGGGTACCACCTGGCGCGCATGCCGTTCGAACCCGCGCGCTGGACCGCCGCGCCCCCGTTGCGCGTCGAGGTGCGCGAGTCCGGCGCCGGCGCCGATCTGGCACAGCGCACGGCGGGCGGGGCGGCACGCGCCTACTCGCCGCTTCCGTCGCTGCTCCCCACCTCGTGGTCGCCCATCCTGGAGTCGGACGAGGCGCTGGGGACGGGGCTCGGTGTGGCGATCGGGGGGCAGGACGTGATCCAGCGGCACAGCTACGAGGCCCACGCGCAGGTGCATCCGCGCGAGACGCGCACCGAGGCGGGCGCGAGCTACCTCTTCACGGGGCTCGGGAACCCGGTGATCGGCGCGTCGGTGTTCCAGGAGTGGGACCGCGTGGGGACGTTCGCCACCGTCAGCCCAATCGACGAGCCCATCACCGCGACGCTGCTGGAGAGGGAGCGGTCCGCGTCGCTGGTGGCCACCTTTACGCGCCCGCGCTTCCGCTCGTTCAGCTGGCTGAGCCTGGGGGTGGGCGCCCGCCAGCGCGACTACTCCTTCCGCGAAGCCGAGGTGGCCGCCATCGCGCCGAACCCGCCCGCCGAGGCCGGGGGCGCGGCGACGCTGGGGTACTCCAACGCGCGGGGCTACGAGTACTCGGTGAGCCAGGAAGAAGGCTTCGTGGCCGCCGCCTCGGTCGAGGGGCGCCGCTACCTGGACGACGTCGTCCTCGACAACGGCCCCGGCGATGGCCAGGGCGACGCCGTCCGCGGCTACGTGCGCACGACGGCGCGGGCGCAGCATTACATCCCCCTCCGCGGATGGGGGTACGCGCGCCACGTGCTGGGCCTGCGCGTGGCGGGCGGCGCGGACCACGGCAGCCTCACTCCGGGCTACTCGGTGGGCGGCACGGAGGGCGGGGTGTCGGCCTTCCCCCTCTCCACCTTCGTGACGATGGGGAGCGAGCTGGACCTGCCGGTGCGCGGCTACCGCGAAGGCGTGCTCTTTGGCGACCGGGCCGTGGCGGGGACGCTGGAGTGGCGCTTCCCGCTGGCGCTGATCGAGCGCGGCCGCAGCGTCATGCCGGTGTACCTGGACCGGCTCTGGGGCACGGCGTTCGTGGACGCAGGCCGCACCTGGTGCAGCGACGACTGCCTCACCCGCAGCGCTCGCGGCGATGCGTCGACGATCGCGTCGGTCGGCGCGGAGCTGGGGCTGAACCTGAGCATCTCCTACGTCCCGCCGTTCCCCGTCCGCGCGGGCATCGGCTTCCCGCTCCGCTCCGTCAGGGTCGTGCAGGACGACATCGTGCTGCGCGAGCGGCCGAAGCCGCGGGGGTACCTGACGTTTGGGGTTTCGTTTTGAGGAGGGGCCCTCACCCCCGGCTCGTTACACTCGCCTGCCCCCTCTCCCGATAACAGGAGAGGGCTCCGCCCTCTGTTATCGAGAGAGGGGGCTTGGGTCGCGGAGGGCCCCCTCCCCCCGCCCCCTCCCCCGCCTGCGGGGGCGCAGGGCGGGTAAGGGGGAGAACTCCGTGACCGGCGCGCGGGGCGCGATTCATCGCGCCCCCCCCCCGCGTTCCTCGACCTTCGCCCGCGGCACAGATCCGTAGGGGCAGACCTGCGTGTCTGCCCACCCCCTGCCCGGCTCCGAATCTCGCCTTCCGCACCGCGAAATCCGTAGGGGCAGCCCCATGTGGCTGCCCGTGCCCGCCCGCGCGCATGACCCACGCGCCGCGCACCAACGCACGCGAAACGCCCCTCTCCCAGCAGTTTGGGAGAGGGGCAGCGAGGTACGAGCGGGGTGAGGGCCGTGCTGAGGGCTCCTACACCATGTGGTTCAGCGGCCCGTGACCCCCGCCCAGCCCCGGCGCGGCCTGCATCGCCCGGCTCACGTAAGCCAGCGCATCCTCAACCGCGCGCGTCAGGGGCCGCCCGTGCGCCAGGCCCGCGGCGATGGCGGCGGAGAGGGTGCAGCCGGTGCCGTGCGTGTTGCGGGTGTCCAGCTTGGGGCGGCGCCACTCGTGCCAGTCGTGGCCGTCGAAGAGGACGTCCACCAGCTCGGAAGCACGCAGATGGCCGCCCTTGAGGAGCGCGGCGCGGGCTCCCATCTCCACCAGCGCGGCGGCGGCGCGGCGCATCCCGTCGACGTCATCCACGGGGGCGCCGACCAGGATCGCGGCCTCGTCGAGGTTGGGCGTGACCAGCGCGGCCAGCGGCACCAGCTCGTCGGCCACGGTGCGCTCGGCGTCTTCGTCCAGCAGGCGGTCGCCGCTGCTGGCGACCATCACCGGGTCCAGGACAAAGTGCGGGAGGCGGTGCTCGCGGATGGACTCGGCGACGGCGCGCACCAGCTCGGCGGTGGCGAGCATACCGCTCTTGCAGGCGGCGGGGTGCAGGTCCTCCGCGACGGCGCGAATCTGCGCGCGGACGATGTCCACCGGGATGGGGTGGACGCCGGTAACGCCGCGGGTGTTCTGCACCGTGACGGCGGTCAGCGCGCTGGTGCCGAAGACGCCGAAGGCGTGGAAGCTCTTGAGGTCGGCCTGGATCCCCGCGCCGCCCCCGGAGTCGGAGCCGGCGATGGTCAGGGCCACCGGAATGCGCTCGGTCATGCTCGCGTGTAAAGGTGTTGATTGAGAGCACAAGACCCCGCCGGTGAGAGCGGGGTCGCGCGTTACTTGTGCCAGGGAAGCTGCTGCGCCGGGTCGAGCGACGGCGCGCCCGGCATCATGGGCGGCGGCGGGGGAAGGGCGTGCAGCCGGCGCAGGAAGTCCTCGTACGAGGGGACCTGCGTGGCGAGCTGCTTCTTGGCCGCCGGGCGCCGCACGCGGATCTCGTTGCGGGTGATCTTGAGCCGCTGGAGCGTTGCCGGGTGCGTGGCGAACCACTGGCCCACGCCGCCCTGCGGAAGCGTCGCCTCCTCCTTCACGAAGCCGTTGAAGAGGCTCAGCATCCCGTTCGGATCCACCCCCGAGGCGATCAGGTAGCTCACCGCCAGCTTGTCCGCCTCCTGCTCGTCGTTGCGCGAGTGCGACGCCGTCCACACCGCGCCGCCGATGTCCAGCGCCTCCTGGTTCAGGAGCGGCTCCCGGTCCAGGATCACCTTGTACAGGATGCCGGACATGGAGCGCGTCCTCATCTGCCGCTGCATCGTCTCCGCGCCGTGGCGCGCCGCCACGTGGCCGATCTCGTGCGCCAGCACCCCCGCCAGCTCGCTGACGTTGCGCGTACGCTCGATGAGGCCGCGGTTCACGTAGATGTGGCCGCCGGGGAGGGCGAAGGCGTTGACCCCGCCCGTGTCCACGATGTAGAAGCGGTACGGCACGTTGGGCCGGGCGCTGTGCCGCGCGATCATCCGTCCCAGGTCGTTGACGTACAGCGTCAGCGGCGCGTCGTTCACCAGCGGGACGTGCGTGTTGATCTGCGCGGCGATCTGGTCGCCCAGCACCTGCTCCTGCTTCTCGCTCACGCACGCGCCGAGAAGGGGGAGGAGGGCGGCCGCCGCCGTCGTCCGGCGGACCCGCGCCGCGAGGGCGCGGGCCCGGAGCCGCGAGCCGCCCGGGGCGCTCACCGGCTGCGGTCCTGCGGCTGCGGAGTCAGCGAGCGCACGCGCGCACGGAAGTTCTGGTACGCCTGGTTGTCCCTCACCAGCCGCGGGTTGTTGCTGGCGCCCGGGGTGGCCTGGATCATCGCCTGCACGTTGGCGATGCGCTCCTGCGTCTGCGGGTGCGTGGCGAACCACGTCTCCACCTTGCTGGGGTTGCGCTGGCGCTCGCCCATCAGCGTCTGGAAGAAGGTGGCCAGCCCCTGCGGATCGTACCCGGCGCGCAGCATGATGTTGACGGCGCCGCGGTCCGCCTCGCGCTCCGCGTCGCGGCTGTAGCCGGCGAACACCGCCGTGCCCACGCCCTGCACGCCCACCCGCTCGATGGCCCCCGGGTTGCGCCGGAGGACGCCACCGTACAGGATTGAGATGAGCGCGTTGGCGCCCTGCGCCCGCTGGAGCTGCTCGATGCTGTGCCGTTCCGATACGTGGGTGATCTCGTGCGACAGCACGCCCACCAGCTCGGACAGGTTTTGGGCGCGCTCGATGGTGCCGCGGTTCACGTAGATGAAGCCGCCCGGGACCGCGAATGCGTTGATGGCGTCCGAGTTCACCACCTGGAAGGTGTAGCGGATGCCGCGCTGGTCGGCCACGGCGGCGAGCTGGTTGCCCAGCGTGTTGATGTAGTTGCGCGTCGCCGCGTCGTTCACCATCGGGAGCTGCTGGTTGATCTGACGCGCGTAGTCCGAACCGAGCTGGACCTCCTGCTGCGTGCTGACGGTGGCGCAGCCGCCCGCGACCGTCGCGCCGCACAGCGCAAGCACGGCGGCCCCCCGCCGTGCGCGAGCCTTAAGTGCAAGTGCCATCTTGATCTCCATGCTTTGGATTGTGGGCTTACGGCCCATTCGAAAAGCAAGACGCGGACCATCCACGGGCCAATGCTGACCCGCCGCGAGGAGCGCCTCCTGCGCACCCTGCGGCAGCGGCGCGCGCGCGAGGAAGAGGGCCTCTTCCTGGCCGAGGGGGTGCGCACGGTGGAAGACCTTGTGGCGTCCCCACTTCCGGTCCGTTTCGCCGTCGCGTCGTCCACCCTGGGGGACACGCCCCGCGGCCGGGGCCTGGTCTCCGCCATCGAGGCGCGCGGCATCGCGGTGCACGAGGTGGACGAGCGCGGCTTCCGCGACTGGGCGGACACGGAGACGCCGCAGGGCGTGCTCGCGGTGGCCGAGATTCCGCGCGCCGGGCTGGCCGCCATCCCGCTGGACGCCGACCCCGCCGTCCTCCTGGTGCTGGACGCGGTGCAGGACCCGGGCAACTTCGGCACGCTGGTGAGGACGGCCGAGGCGCTGGGGGCGGCCGGCGTGGTCGCCCTCCCCGGGACGGTCGATCCCTGGAACCCCAAGTCCGTGCGCGCCGCGATGGGCTCCTCCTTTCGCCTCCCCGTCGTCGAAGCGGACTGGGACGTGCTGGAGCCCTGGCTGCGCGAGCACGGCGTCGTCACCGTGGCGTCGGCGGTGGGCGCGCCGCCGCCCGAGTCGCTTCCCCGGCGCGCGGCGCTGGTGCTGGGCAACGAGGGCGCCGGCGTCTCGGTCGACACCCTGCGCCGCGCCGACGTCACGATGGGCATCCCCCTGCGCGGCCGGGCCGAGTCGCTGAACGTGGCCGCGGCCGGCGCCATCCTCCTCCACGAGCTCCTTCGCTGACCATCCATTGACGCCCGACTACCTGATCTGGGGCTACGCGGCTCTGCTGGGGGCCTGCATCGGCTCCTTTCTGAACGTGTGCGTGTACCGCTGGCCGGAGGGGCTGTCGGTCATCCGCCCCCCGTCCCGCTGCGGCGCGTGCGGCACGCAGATCCGCTGGTACGACAACGTCCCCATCTTCGGCTGGATCTTCTTGCGCGGCCGCTGCCGGGCGTGCGGCACCCGCGTCTCCATCCAGTATCCGCTGATCGAGCTGACGGTCGCCTCGCTCTGGCTGGCGGCGGTGCTGCGGCACGGGGTGAGCTGGCAGGCGCTCTCGTCCGCCATCTTCTTCACCCTCCTGCTGGGCATCGCGCTGACCGACGCGCGCACCTTGATCATCCCCAACGAGTTCACGTGGGGCGGGCTGGCGATCGGCCTGGCGCTCTCCTTCGCGCCGGGCGGCATCACGCCGCAGCAGTCCGTGCTGGGGGCGCTGCTGGGCTTCGGCCTTCTCTGGGTGGTGGCGGAGCTGGGGGAGCGCGCTTTCAAGAAGCAGGCGATGGGCGGGGGCGACATCAAGATGATGGCGATGGTGGGCGCCTTCGTGGGCATGCCGGGCGTCCTCCTCACCATCTTCCTGGGCGCGCTGCTGGGCACGCTGATCTTCGGCCCGATCTCGTGGCGCACGAAGAAGCTCGTCCCATTTGGCATCTTCCTCGCCCTCGGCGCCGCCATCGCGGAGCCGTGGGGGAGCGCGATCGTCCAGTGGTACCTCCGCGAGTTCGTGGGCATCTGAGGACGGCGAAACTGCATCTCACGCGGAGACGCGGAGACGCAGAGAAAGGCAACAGAAGAAGATTTTCTATATGATGCTGTTCCTGTCGTTGTCTCCGCGTTCTCCGCGCCTCCGCGTGAGACCTGCTGTTTGCCGTGCGGCCGTCGCGCTGGCGCTCGCCACGGCAGCCTGTGTCCCGCCGCGGCTGGCGCCCGAGGCCGCCGCCGGGCGGGTGGTGGCGGACACCGTCTTCTCGACCGTGCTAGTCGACAACCCGCTCGGCGATTCGCCGTATCGCGCCGTCTCCGTCTACCTGCCGCCGGACTACGGGCGCACCTCGCGCCGCTACCCGGTCGTCTACCTGCTGCACGGCTTCGACGGCGGCCCGTCGCAGTGGACGGACCGCTTCGCCCTGCGCGCGGCGATGGACTCGCTGATCGCCTCCGGCGCGGTGAGGCCGATGATCGTGGTGATGCCGGACGGCGGGAACCGGTTCGGCGGATCGTTCTTCGCCAACGCCGCCGCCACCGGACGCTGGGGCATCTTCCTCGTCCGCGAAGTGGTGGCGCACGTGGACTCCCGCTACCGTACTCTCGCGCGCCCGGCGAGCCGCGGCATCGCGGGGTGGTCTATGGGTGGCCACGCGGCGCTGCATCGCGCGGCCGAGCACCCGGAGGTCTTCGGCGCGGCGTACGCGCTCAGCCCGTGCTGCCTGGGACCCGAGCTCCTGGCCGACTTCGGCGATGCGCCGCGCGCCGCCGCCCTCGCCCTGCGCACGCCGGACCAGGTGGCGGCGGCGCCCTTTGGCAGCAAGCTGCTCGTCGCCGTCGCCGCGCTGCACTCGCCTGACCCGTCGCACCCGCTCGGCTTAGCGCTGCCGTTCGCCCCTGGACGCGGGGACGCCCTCGCGCGGTGGAACGAGCACACGCCCGCGCGCCTGGCGCAGAGCTTCGCCGCCAACCGCATGCGCCCGCGCATCGCCTTCGACGTGGGCACGCGCGACGGCCTCCGCCACATCCCGCCGACCGCCCGCGCCCTCCACGCCGCCCTCACCGACGCGCGCGTCGTGCACCGATTCGAAGAGTACGACGGCACCCACGGCAGCCACGTCGCCGAGCGCCTGCGGACGAGGGTGTTGCCGTTCTTTTCGCGCGTGCTGCGGCGCTGAGGGGCCCCCACCCCCGCTCGTTCCTCGCGGCCCCTCCCCCAAAAACTGCCTGGGGGAGGGGCGGTTGGCGTGCGTTGGTGCGCGTCGGCAGGGTTCGTCGCGGGGTTGGGCACGGGCAGCCACGTGGGGCGGCCCCTACGAGGATCTGTGCGCGGTGGGGCAGGGGTGGAGGTGTGGCGGGCGGTGGGCAGACACGCAGGTCTGCCCCTACCGGCTTCGTGCGGTGGAGCGAGGGCGGGCACGGGCGCGATAAATCGCGCCCCTACGGGATCTACGCGGCGCAGGCAGCAGTTCTCCCCCTCACCCGCCCTGCGCCCCCGCAGGCGGGGGAGGGGCTGGGGTGAGGGCCTACCCAAACCTCCCCACCCCAAACTCCGCCACCGCGCCATCCACCCGCCCCAGCAGCCCCTCCCCGACCAGCTCGCCGGTCAGCGGCGCCAGCAGGATGCCGTTGCGGAAGTGGCCTGTCGCGTAGTGGAGGCCGGCGACTTCGGGGTCCGGGCCGAGGATCGGAAAGCCGTCGGGGGTGCCGGGGCGCAGACCGGCCCACGTCTCAACCACCGCGGCATCGGCGAGGGCGGGGGCGATCTCGACGGCGCCGGCTCGGAGGCCGAGCAGGCCGCGCGGTGTGACCGTCTTGCGGAAGCCCAGGTGCTCGACCGTGGCGCCGGCCAGCACGCGGCCCTCGGTGCGCGGCACCAGGTAGCAGCGCGGCGAGTCGATCACGTGGCGAAAGAGCGGGGGGATCGACTCCAGCGCCAGGATCTGGCCGTGCACCGGCTCGACCGGGAGGGGGCGGGGAAGGCCCTCCATCCGCCCCGCCCAGCTTCCCCCCGCCAGCACCACGGCGCCCGCGTCGATCCGCTCACCGCCCGCCAGCATTACACCCGCGACGCGATCGCCGTCGCGCAGCAGGGCGACGGCGTCGGCGCCGAGGCGGAAGTCGACGCCGGCGCGCGCGGCGGCGCCCCAGAGCGCGCGGCCAAGTGCGCGGTTGTCGGCCTGGTGGTCGCCGGGGAAGCGCAGGGCCCAGCGCGTGGCGGGCGACACCGCCGGCTCCAGCGCGCGGACTGCCTCCGCATCCAATCGCTCGACAGACAGCCCGGCCGCCGACTGCCAGGCGAAGCGGTGCTCCAGCTCCGCCTCGTCCTCGTCGCGCAGCGCCAGGTACAGCGTCCCCGCATCGCCGTAGCCGACGTCGATCCCCGTCTCCTCCGCGAGGGCGGCGGCGAAGGCGGGGTACATGGCGCGGGCGCGGAGGAGGAGGTCCAGGAAGGGGCCCGGCGCGTCGGCCTCGGCGAGCGGGGAGAGCATCCCGGCGGCGGCGTGCGAGGCCTCCATCCCCGGCGTGGCGCGCTCCACCACCACCACGCGCAGCCCGCCACGCGCCGCGTGGCGGGCGACGGCGCACCCGATCACCCCCCCGCCCACTACGACGACGTCCGCGTTCACCCCGGCGCGGCTCCCGTCAGAAAGAGCTCGAAGAGGCGCACCGTCGCCTCCACGTCGCTGGGGTCGACCGCCTCGAATGGGGAGTGCGAGTAGCGGATGGGGGGCGCCACAAGGAGCGCCTCCATCCCCTGCCGCACCAGGTGCGCGCCGTCGGACGAGTAGTGGAAGAGCACCATCTCCTGGATGGGGATGCCGTTGCGCCCGGCGACCTCGCGCATCGCGTTGATAAGGCGGCGCGAGTAGTGGACCGAGGAGTCGCGGTGCACCAGCGTCGGGCCGCCGCCCAGCCGCACGGGGACGTGCTCGCCGGAGGTGGTGGGGATGTCGCCCGCCAGCCCGTTGTCGATCACGAAGCCGATGTCGAAGGCGCGCCCGTCGCGCGCCAGCGACGACGCGCCCACCATCCCGATCTCCTCCTGCACCGTGAGCGCGAGCGTCACGTCGAAGCGCGGCGCCTGCACCGCCAGCCGGCGCGCCAGCTCCACCAGTACCGCCACGCCCAGCCGGTCGTCCATCGCCTTCCCCACGAGGAGCCTGCCCAGCTTGCGCGGCGGCGAGTCCCACACCATGCGCGTGCCGATGCGGATGCCGCGCTCCCCGCACTCCCGCGCGGTGAGACCCACGTCCACGAACAGGTCGTCCCACCCCAGCCGGACGCGGTCCTTTTGCTCCGGTGTCATGGCGTGGCCGGTGGTGGTCGCCACGACTCCGGGGAGCTCGCCGCCGTCGGCCAGCACCCGCACCGGCGCGCCCAGGAAGTAGGGGAAGGAGAAGACGTCGCGCTCGCCCGGCAGGACACGCAGGAAGCCGTCCGGGGTGATAGAGCGCACGATCAGCGACAGCTCGTCCGCGTGCGCCGCCAGCAGCACGCGCGGGCCGGGGCCGGGGATGTGGAGGAATAGGTTCCCCACCGGCGACTGCGTCACCTCGCCGACCGTGCGCCACTCACGCGCCACCCACTCCAGCACGGCGTCCTCCTGGCCGGTGGGGCCGGGGAGGAGGGAAAGTGTGCGGATCAGCTCCTCCATCCCCTCCGCGCGCGTGCGCTGGGGTGCGGGGTGCGGCGCGGAGGCCGTGGCGTACGAGGGTCCCGGGCGCGCGTCCTGCCCGCCGAAGTCATTGCTCATTCAGTTCTCCCATTATCCCCGCCCTGCGCCATGTACCGCCGCGACAGATCCACGTAATGCGCCGCGCTGTTGGTGACCCAGCGGAGCGACTCGCCCTCCAGCTCCTTTTTGACCCTGGCCGGCGATCCCGCGGCCAGGTGCCGCGCCGGGATCTCGGCGCCGCTACCCACCACCGCGCCGGCCGCGATCAGCGCCGCCTCGCCCACGACGGCGCGCTGCAGGACGACGGCGTTCATGCCGATCAGCGCCCCGTCGCCCACCGTGCAGCTCTCCAGGACGGCGCCGTGGCCCACCGTGACGTCGGCACCGATGAGGGTGGCGCCCTGCCGGCTCACGTGCACCACGCAGTTGTCCTGGATGCTGGTGCGCGCGCCCACGCGGATCTCGTGCTCCGGCTCGTCGCCGCGGATGACGGCGCCGAACCAGATGCTCGCCTCCTCCCCGATCGTCACGTTGCCGATTACCGTCGCGGTGGGCGCCACGAAGGCGCTCGGGTGGATGCGCGGGTGAATCCCCGCGAATGACAAAATCGTCGCCATCAATCGCTCCCCAGGACCTCCGCAATCCGCGCGGCGTCCACGTTGCTCCCGCTCAGGATCACCGCCACCGGCCCGTTCGGCGCGGACACGGCGCCTTCCAGCAGCGCCGCCACGGCCACCGCGGCCGATCCCTCGGCCACCACGCCCTCCTCCACGAAGAGCCAGCGCATGGCGCGGCGCACGGCGTCCTCGCTCACCAGCACCACCTCGTCCACCACGCGGCGGGCCAGCTCCAGGCTGCGCGCGTCCGTCTCGCCGGAGAGTCCCTCACACAACGTCGCACCCTGGGGCGGGCAACACAGCGTGCCGGCGGCCAGCGAGGCGTGCATCGCCCCGGTCTCGTGCGTCTGCACCCCCACCACGCGCGCGCCGGGTGCCAGGGCGCGCGCCACGATCCCCGTGCCGTTCACCAGCCCGCCGCCGCCGACAGGCACCACCAGTGTTCGTACGTCGGGACGCTCCTGGAAGGTTTCCAGCGCCACCGTCGCCTGGCCGGCCACCGTCATCGGGTCGCTGTACGCGTGCACGAAAGCGGCCCCGGTTTCCGCCGCGTGCGCTTCGGCGGCGGCGTGCGCGTCGTCGTAGCCACCCTCCACCAGCACCAGCTCCGCGCCGTAGCGGGCGATGCGGCGCCGCTTGGTCTCCGGGGCGGAGGCGGGGACGAAGACGAGGGCGCGGGCACCCAGCAGCCGCGCGGCCAGCGCCACCCCCTGCCCGTGGTTCCCGGCGGACGCCGTCACCAGCCCGCGCGCCCGCGCCTCCGGCGGCAGCGTCGCCACGCGATTGTAGGCGCCGCGCAGCTTGAAGGAGCCGGTGCGCTGCATCCCCTCCAGCTTGAGAAACACTTCGGCATCGCCCGAGAGCCCGTCGCACCGCTCGAGCGGGGTGCGCCGCACGATCCCCTGCAGCCGGCGCGCCGCGGCGAGCACGTCCGCCATCGACGGCGCGGCATCGGACAGAGTGGTCACGGCAACGGCCGCGCCGCGGGAATGCGGGAACGGCTCACGGCAGGGCGAACGCGGTGGACTGCTGGATCGGGTGGTTGGTCGAGGTCAGCCACGCCACCGCCGTCAGCCGCCGCCCGCGCAGCCCCGGCCCGGGACGCCACACCTCCGTGTAGCTGCGCGTCTCCCCCGCGCGCAGCGACACCTCCATCAGCGCCTGCACGAAGGAGCGGTCCGCCGACCAGCGCCACACGTCGCGCGTGCCCTCGCGCACCGCGAAGTCGTGCGTCATCCCGCTGGTGAAGCTCAGCCGCACCGGCGCGTTGGTCGGGTTGGTGAGCTGCAGGGAGAAGCGCACGCTGTCCCCCGCCGGCTCCACCTGGAAGGACGAGACCAGCGGGCCCGTGTAGCGGCTCGTCTCCAGCGGCGGCGCGCCGGAGGGCGCCGGACCCGCGGGCGGGCGGCACGCCGCGGCGCCCGCGGCGAGCGCGATGAGCAGGGCGGGGAGGATGCGGCGCATTGGGCGGCGGCGGCTCGAGTGTGCCGTGCTCGCCACGAGGGCGCGACGGCGGCTTTGGAGCGGCGCCGCAACGAGTTCCGCGGGGCCGGCGGGGCAAGATAGACGCACCCGTTCCGGGGCGTCAAGCAAGGCCCCGGCCGCGATGAAAAGGAGCTTGCGAAAAATTTCACAAGCACCCATATTCCTGCTTGCGAAAAATTTCACAAGCTCCTATATTGGCCGCGCCGAACCACCCTGGAGAGGATTGGAGCACAGTGGACGAGCCTCGCCGCACTCCGCCGAACGCCGGGAAGACCGGAGCCCCGAAGCCCGCCGACATGATGGGGATCGGGGTGCAATTCGTGGCGGTGCTGCTGGCGTTCCTCTTCCTGGGGAAGTGGCTGGACGAGCGGCTGGGCACCTCTCCGTGGCTCCTGATGATCGGGGTATTCCTGGGGTTCGGGCTCAGCCTGCTGTACATGTACCGCCGGCTGGCCATCGATCCCAAGGACCCGCGCAAGGGGGGCAGGTGAGGTCCCCCTGGCTCCTTCCCGTGGCAGTGCTGGCGATCGGGGCGCTCGTGTACGCGGGCGGCGTGGCACTTGCTGGGCCGGGCGCGCGCACGGGGGTGGCGGTCGGGGTGGCGATCGCGTGCGTCTTCCAGCTCTTCTTTCTGCTGGTGGCCCGCGTGGCCTTCCCCGGAAAGCAGCTGGCGGCGTACGGGGTGGGGATGTTGGGGCGGCTGATCCTGGTGGTGGCGACCGCGCTGGTGCTGGTGCCGGCCACCCACCTGCCGGCCGCACCCACGCTGTTCTCGCTGGTGACCGTGTTGTTCGCAACCACACTGCTCGAGCCGGTGGCCCTGGCCGCCGGCACAACGAAGAAGAGCTGAATGTTCGCACGCATCGCACTCCTCCTGGCCCTCGCGGGCGCCACCACGGCCGCCGCGCACGCCCAGGACCACGGAACGCCCCCGGCCGCCGCGCCGCACGGAGCCGCCGGCCAGGGGCCGGTGGTGGATCCGCACTCGCCCGAGGGCAAGGCCGCCGAGGTGATGGACCCGAGCCACGAGCAGGGCGGGGCCGCCCACGGCGCCGAAGCCGCGCACGGTGAAGAGGAGGGGATCGACTTCCTCCATCACATCCTGGACGCGCGCGAGATCGAGCTGCCTGGCACGGCGGTGCACCTCCCGGCCAAGGGCACGCTGATGGTGGGCCCGCTGGATCTGACCCCCACCAAGCACCTCGTCTTCCTGGTGATCGCCGGGCTGCTGACGCTGGCGGTGCTGCTGTACGGCGGAGCGCGGGCGGGCGCGGCGGACCGCGGGCTGGCGCGCGGCCGGCGCTACAACATGGTGGAAGCGATGGTCCTCTTCATCCGCAACGAGGTGGTGAAGCCGAACATCGCGCACGGCTACGACAAGTACGCGCCGTTCATCGTGACGCTCTTCTTCTTCATCCTGTTCAACAACCTGCTGGGCCTGATCCCGTACGGCTCCACCGCCACCGCGAACATCTCGGTGACCGCGGGGCTGGCGATCATGGCGTTCCTGGCCACCGAAGTGGGCGGGATGCGGGCTCTGGGCTTCAAGGGCTACCTGTCGACCATCTTCTTCGTGCCGAAGGGGATGCACCCGGTGGCGGCGTGGGGGATGGCGATCGCGCTGGCGCCCATCGAGCTGCTGGGCAAGTTCACCAAGCCGTTCTCGCTGGCCGTCCGGCTTATGGCCAACATGACGGCCGGCCACATCGTGCTCCTTGCGCTGATCTCCCTGATCTTCGTCTTCGGGAGCTTCGCCATGGCGGTCGCGCCGGTGCTGATGGCCACCGCGATCTTTTTCCTGGAGATCTTCGTCGGCTTCCTGCAGGCGTTCATCTTCGCGATGCTGACGAGCGTGTTCATCGGATTGATGCAGCATGCGCATTAACCCCAGTGCCAGGTGCCCAGTGCTCTGCCAAGTAACTGCAATAGGCACTAGGCACTAGGCACCAGGCACTAACAACCGGGAGTCCGCGGCTTGCTCCCAGCTTCGCACCAAGCCGCCGGCGGGGACCGCTCACCCCCGTCGTACAGTACCCGGGCATGGGCCCCCGGGGAGGGCGCGCGGCAGCGATGCCGGCTGGCGTCTACCGGCCGAGAGGACCGGAGGAGCGGAGCCCGACACGAACCATCCCAAGATCCCTGGAGGGATTCTCATGATGATGATGCAAGCAGTGGCGGACACCGCCAGCGCGCTCAGCAACGGTCTCCTTGGTGCCGCCCTCGGCGCCGGCCTCGCCGTCATCGGTGCCGGCATCGGCATCGGCCTGATCGGCTCCCGCGCGATGGACGGCATGGCCCGCCAGCCCGAGATCGCCGGCACCATCCAGACCGGCGCGCTGATCCTGGCCGCCTTCGTGGAAGGCGCCACCCTGTTCGCCATCGTGGTCGCGTTCCTGGTGCAGTCGGGCGTGTTCGCCGCGCTGCGCGGCTGAGCTGGACCCGGCGGGCCGCCGCGGAAGCTCGCGGCGGCCGGCCACCCTGGCAGATCGTTCTTTTTCTATCGAACCGGACTCGAACCGGCAAACGGATATGCGTCGCTCCACCATCGCTCTCACGGCCCTCTTCCTCCTCGGCTCCGCCGCGCCCCTGATCGCGCAGGAGCACGAGGAGGCGCCCGGCCTGCTGTCGCCGAACATCGGGCTCACCTTCTGGACGATCGTGGTGTTCGTGGTCGTCCTGGCGGTGCTGTCGAAGTTCGCCTTCCCCAAGATCCTGGGCGCCGTGGAGGCCCGCGAGGAGAACCTCCGCGAGCTGGCCGCCGCCGCCGAGCGCGACCGCGCCGAGGCCGCCGCCATGATGGAGGAGAACCGGCGCATCCTGGAGGAGACCCGCGCCCGCGTGCAGGAGGCGGTCAACGAGGGCCGCACCAGCGCCGAGCGCATCCGCGCCGAGATGCTGGCCGAGACGCGCCGCGAGCAGGAAGCCCTGATGGAGCGCGCCCGCCAGGACATCGCCGCCGAGCGCGAGGGCGCGCTGCAGGCCGTGCGCCGCGAGGCCGTGGACGTCTCCATGCGCGCCGCCGAGCGCCTGGTGCGCCGCAACCTGGACGGCGAGGACAACCGCCGCCTGGTTCGCGAGTACCTGGGGCAGGTCGCCACGCAGCCGGCCCTCGGCGCGGGGGTCTGACCCGTGCGCTCCGAGGTCATCGCGCGCAACTACGCGGACACGCTCCTCACCCTGGCGCAGCGCAACGGCGGCGCCAACACGGCCGTCGAGTTCCAGACCGCCGCGGACGAGCTGGCCAGCCTGCTGGACACGGAGCCGCGCATCCGCGCCTTCCTGTCGGCGCCGGCCATCTCCATGGACGCCAAGAAGGCGGCGCTCCGCGGCGCGCTGGGCGGGCGCGTCCCCGAGCTCTTTCTGCGCTTCGTGCTGGTGGTGGTGGACAAGCGCCGCGACAACCTCCTTCGCGACATCGCCCTGGCGTACCGCGAGCGGGTGGACGAGATGATGGGGCGCCTGCGGGTGGACGTCACCATCTCGCACGCGCCGGACGCCGCGCTGCAGGAGGAGATCCGCGCGTCGCTGCAGACGCGCTTCGGGCGCGACGTGATCCCCACCTTCCACGTGGACCCCGAGCTGCTGGGCGGGATGGTGCTCAAGGTGGGCGACCAGATCCTGGACGGCTCGGTTCGCAGCCAGGCGGCCGGGCTGCGCCGCAGGCTGATGGAAGCGTACCTCCCGGCCGGCACGTGAAAAGCAGTGCCTAGTGCCGAGTGCCGAGTCCCCAGTAACTTCGGGACCGAGTGGGCACTGGGCACTTGGCACTGGGCACTTGGCACTTTCTCTGTTCGAACCGGCGGGACCCAGCGGTTTAACAGGCAGCACGCAAGCATACTGATGAGCACCGGCGGCGCACGCCGGACCTGAAACGAGGAAGAACGATGGCGGTCGATACCCAGCTCCGGGCCAGCGAGATCAAGAACGTCCTGCTCGGCGAGATCGAGCGGTTCGAGAACAACTTCACCGCCGAAGAGGTGGGCGAGGTCCTTGAGGTCAAGGACGGGATCGCGCGCATCTACGGCCTGGGCGGCGCCATGTCCAGCGAGCTGCTGGAGGTCACCGCCACCGAGACCGGCCAGGTGGTGAGCGCCCTGGCGCTGAACCTGGAAGAGGACAACATCGGCGCCGTGGTGATGGGCGACTGGACGGTCATCCAGGAGGGCGACCGCGTCCGCCGCACGGGCCGCGTGTTCGACATCCCGGTGGGCCCGGCCTACCTGGGCCGCGTGGTCAACCCGCTCGGCGAGCCGGTGGACGGCCGCGGCCCCATCCCTTCCGTCGGCCGCCGCGCGGTGGACGTGGTGGCGCCCGGCATCGTGCTGCGCCAGCCGGTGAAGGAGCCGATGCAGACGGGGATCAAGGCGATCGACGCCCTCATCCCCATCGGCCGCGGGCAGCGCGAGCTGATCATCGGCGACCGCGGCACGGGGAAGACGGCCGTCGCCATCGACGCCATCATCAACCAGAAGGGCCAGGGCGTCGTCTGCGTGTACGTCGCCATCGGCCAGAAGAACTCGACGATCGCGGGCGTGGTGCAGCGCCTTACCGACGCCGGCGCCATGGACTACACCATCGTGGTCGCCGCCTCGGCGTCTGACCCGGCGCCCATGCAGTACATCGCGCCGTACGCCGGCACCGCGCTGGCCGAGTACTTCATGTACACCAAGAACGAGCAGGGGAAGGGCCTCCCCACCCTGTGCGTGTACGACGACCTCAGCAAGCAGGCCGTGGCGTACCGGCAGATGTCGCTGGTGCTGCGCCGCCCGCCGGGGCGCGAGGCGTACCCGGGCGACGTCTTCTACCTGCACAGCCGCCTGCTGGAGCGCGCGGCCAAGCTGTCCGACGAGATGGGCGGCGGGTCGCTGACGGCGCTCCCCATCATCGAGACGCAGGCCGGCGACGTGTCGGCGTACATCCCGACCAACGTGATCTCCATCACGGACGGGCAGATCTTCCTGGAGTCGAACCTCTTCTACTCCGGCGTGCGCCCGGCCGTGAACGTCGGCATCTCGGTGTCGCGAGTGGGCGGCGCGGCGCAGATCAAGGCGATGAAGAAGGTGGCCGGCAAGCTCAAGGGCGAGCTGGCGCAGTACCGCGAGCTGGAGGCGTTCGCCGCCTTCGGATCGGAGCTGGACCCGGTCACGCAGCGCCAGCTTGCGCGCGGCGCCCGCTCGGTGGAAGTGCTGAAGCAGGGCCAGTACTCGCCGATGGCGGTGGAGTATCAGGTGGCCACCATCTACGCGCTGACCAACGGCTACCTGGACAACGTGGACGTGGCGCAGGTGCAGCCGTGGGGGCGCGACTTCCACATCTTCCTGCGCACGCAGCACCCGGAGATCCTGGACGACATCCGCAACACGCGCGACCTGTCCAAGGAGAACGAGCAGGCGCTGGTGCGCGCCATCGAGCACTACGCCGAGCTCTTTGCCGACCCGCACTCGCCGGTGGGCACCGACACGTACGCCAACTCGCCGATCCTGAACGAGACCGCCGCCGACCGGCACATGAGCGAGGAGCAGCTTCGCCTCGCCGCCCGGCCGGAAGGGAACGCGGCGGGCGCGCGGCAGAGCTACTGACGGGAAAGTGCGTGAGTGCGCGAGTGCGTAAGTGCGGGAGTGAGCCGCACCGAACGCACTGACGCACTGACGCACGAACGCACTCTACCGACGATATCATGGCAAAGGCCAGAGAACTGAAGGGCCGCATCCGCTCGGTCCAGAACACGCGCAAGATCACGCGGACGATGGAGATGGTCGCCACGTCCAAGCTCAAGCGCGCGCAGGACCGCGTGGCCGCCGCACGGCCGTACGCGGAGCGGCTCGGCGAGGTGATCGGGCGGCTCCTTACCCCGGAGCTGGCGGCGCGCTACCCGCTCCTCCGCCAGCCGGCGACGGTGCGGCGCGCGGCGGTGCTGCTGCTCACCTCCAACCGCGGGCTGAGCGGCGCCTTCAACGCCAACCTGATCCGCGAAGGCCGCAACCTCCTCCGCGACCTGCGGGGGCGCGGCGTGGAGGTGGAGCTCCACGTGGCCGGCAAGAAGGGGATCTCCTTCTTCCGCTACCAGGGCGAGACGCTGGGGAACGCAGTCAGCGACATCGGCGACCGCCCCTCGGCCGAGGACGCCGAGCGCCTCGTCAACTCGCTGATGGACGGCTTCGTGGCCGGCACCTTCGACGCGGTGTACGTGGTGTACGCCAAGTTCAACTCGGCGCTCTCCACCCCGCCCACCACCCTGCAGCTCCTCCCCGTGCAGGCGCCGGAAGACACCGGGCGCGGCGGCGAGGTGGACTACGTGCTGGAGCCCGGCGCCGACGAGATCCTGGGGCGCATCCTGCCGCTGTACGTGCGGAACGGGGTGTACCGGGCGCTGGTGGAGACCACGGCGGGCTTCTACGGTGCCCAGCGCACCGCAATGAAGAACGCCACCGACAACGCCGGCGACATGCTCAACGCCCTGACCCGTACCTACAACCGGGTGCGCCAGGCCGCCATCACGCAGGAAATCGCCGAGATCGTCGGCGGCGCCGCCGCCCTCGAATAAACAGGAGACCCAAATGGCTACCATTGCCCCTGAGCAGGCCACCATCCCGACCCCCGCCGTCAAGACGGGCCGCGTCGTGCAGGTCATCGGCCCGGTGATCGACGCCGAGTTCGAAGGCCAGCTTCCGGACATCTACAACGCCCTTCGCGTGACGCGCGCGGCCAGCGGCGACCAGCCGGCGCTCGACATCACCCTCGAGGTGCAGCAGCACATCGGCCGCCACCAGGTGCGCGCCGTGGCCATGGAGTCCACCGACGGCGTGGTGCGCGGCATGGACGTGCTCGACCTGGGCTCGCCCATCACCGTGCCCGTGGGCGCTCCCGCGCTGGGCCGCATCCTCAACGTGCTCGGCGAGCCGGTGGACGAGTCCGGCGTCATCCCCGCCGACACGCTGCGCTGGCCGATCCACCGCCCGGCGCCCCGCTTCGTGGACCTCGAAGCCAAGGCCGAGGTGCTGGAGACGGGGATCAAGGTGATCGACCTCCTCACCCCGTACGTGAAGGGCGGCAAGATCGGCCTCTTCGGCGGCGCCGGCGTGGGCAAGACGGTCGTCATCCAGGAGCTGATCAACAACATCGCGCGCGGCCACGGCGGCCGCTCCGTGTTCGCCGGCGTCGGCGAGCGCACCCGCGAGGGCACCGACCTCTGGCTGGAGTTCAAGGAAGCGGGGCTCATCAAGGAAGAGAACCTCGCCGAGAGCAACGTGGCGCTGGTGTACGGGCAGATGAACGAGCCGCCGGGCGCGCGCCTGCGCGTGGCGCTCACCGGCCTCACCGTGGCCGAGTACTTCCGCGACGTGGAGAAGCAGGACGTGCTCTTCTTCGTGGACAACATCTTCCGCTTCACGCAGGCCGGCTCCGAGGTGTCCGCGCTCCTGGGCCGCATGCCCTCGGCCGTGGGCTACCAGCCGACGCTGGCCACCGAGATGGGCGCCCTCCAGGAGCGCATCACCTCCACGCACGAGGGCTCCATCACCTCGGTGCAGGCCATCTACGTGCCGGCCGACGACCTCACGGACCCGGCGCCGGCCACCGCCTTCGCGCACCTGGACGCCACGACGGTGCTCTCGCGCGCGATCTCGGAGCTGGGCATCTACCCGGCCGTGGACCCGCTCGACTCGACGAGCCGGATCCTGGACCCGCAGTACATCGGCGAGCGGCACTACCGCACGGCCACCTCGGTGCAGCGCATCCTGCAGCGCTACAAGGAGCTGCAGGACATCATCGCCATCCTCGGGATGGACGAGCTCACCGAAGAGGACAAGGTGATCGTGGGCCGGGCGCGCCGCCTGCAGCGCTTCCTGTCGCAGCCCTTCTTCGTGGCCGAGCAGTTCACGGGCACGCCGGGCGAGTACGTGAAGCTGGAGGAGACCGTGGAGTCGTTCGAGCGCGTGGTGAGCGGCGAGTTCGACCACCTCCCGGAGCAGGCCTTCTACATGGTGGGCGGCATCCAGGGCGCCATCGACAAGGCGCAGCGCCTGGAGCAGGGCGGCTGATGGCGGCCCCCGCCGCGGGCACGGCCGGGGGCGCCATGCGCGTCTCCGTCCTCTCGCCCGAGCAGACGGTGTACGAGGGCGACGCCACCTCGGTGGTGGCCCCGGCGTGGAACGGCCAGCTCGGCATCCTGCGCGGCCATGCCCCGCTGATGGCGCTGCTGGGCGAGGGCATCCTGCGCATCGAGAACGGCCGCGAGACCCTGCAGTTCCGTGTCTCCGGCGGCTTCCTCCAGGTCGTCGACAACGTCATCACCGTCCTCAGCGAGCGCGCCACCGCCGCCTGAAGACGGGTGAAGGTCACCGAAAGGCAGCCCCCGGCGCGGAAGCGTGCCGGGGGCTGTTTCTGGTTACGACCGGGCGAGTGAACTCGCTGCAACAACAGCACAAAGTCCGCCTTCGCGGACTCCCGGCAACCATCCGCCTCCGCCCGCCGCCGCCCCGCCACACCGTAGGGGCGCGATTCATCGCGCCCACCCTCCTCCGTCCTCGACCATCGCCCCTGCGCACAGATCCCGTAGGGGCGGCCCCGCGTGGCCGCCCGTGCCCGGCCACGCGCGGATGCCATCTACCCGAGGCGTCGGTTTAGGGGCGAATGAATTCGCGGCTGAAACCGCGCAAAGTCCGCCTGCGCGGACTCGGGCTCCGATGCGCGCCTGCACGAGCCGGCTTCAGCCGCCTTCGCGTGGTTCTAGCCGGGGGCTTTAGCCCCCGGCGACCCGCGGTTGTTGCAGCGGTTTCAACCGCCGGCCCTGAGCCGGTCCCCGGCCGGTGCCTTCCCAAGCGGGCGCGGGGGATGCATCCTTCACCGGCGGGCGACCGGGGCCCGCCGGTGATATCTCAATCTGGGGATGCATGAAACGGATCGACCTGCACATCCACACCCACGCCTCCGACGGGCACTGCTCACCCGCACAGGTCGTGCAGATGGCCGCCAATGCGCGGCTCGACGTGATCGCCATCACCGACCACGACACCGTCGCCGGCGTCGACGAGGCCCTCGAGGCCGCCGCCGCGCACCCGCTGCAGCTGGTGCCCGGGATCGAGATGAGCACGCGCGAGGGCGACCACGAGATCCACATCCTGGGCTACTTCATCGACCACCACGCCCCCTCGGTCACGCGCCACCAGGTGAGCGCCGTGGAGCGCCGCGCCGACCGCATGCGCGGGATGGTGGCGAACCTCAACGGGATGGGGATCGAAGTCGACTACGCGGACGTGGAGCGCGCCGCCGGCCCGGACTCGTCCGCCATCGGCCGCCCGCACCTGGCCCGGGCCCTCCTGGAGCGCGGCCAGACCCGCTACTACTCAGAAGCGTTCGAGCGCTACATCGGGGACAAGGGAGTCGCCTTCGTGCGCAGCGACTTCCCCGGCGTGCGCCAGGCTATCGAGGACATCCACGCGGCCGGCGGCGTCGCCGTGTGGGCGCACCCGGAGATCGCCATCTTCGACCAGTACGTCCGCGCCTTCGCGGATTGGGGGCTGGACGGGCTGGAGTGCTACCGCCCCAACACTCCGCCCGTGGAGTCGCACCTCTTCGAGGCGGCGGCCAACACGCTGGGCCTGCTGCGCACGGGCGGCTCGGACTGGCACAGCACGCATCGCGGCCCGCTGGGCGAGTTCGCGGTGAAGTACAGCGACGTCAGCGCCCTGCTCGACCCCCGCCTCCCGGCGCTGTCATGACCAAGCCCACCGCCCCCGCGAACCCGCTGCGAGACCCCGGGGTGATCCCGGGGCTCGTGCTCCTGGCCGTGCTCACGGTGGCGGTGGCGCTCCTTTACCGCGGCGCCCCGCAGACCGCCGCGGAAGTGGGGAGCAGGACGTGGGTGGCGGTCGCGCCGGACGCCTTCACCCCGCGCGTCTCGCGCGCCCGCGAGCGCGTGCAGGCCGCCATGCGCGCCGCCGCCACGGGCGACACCGCGGGCGCCATCGCGCGCTACGCGGAGGCGGAGGGCGAAGCGTGGACCGCCCGCCAGAACGCCGGCGATTCCACGCAGACGGCGATGGCCACCGAGATCTGGGCTACGGCCACCCTGGACCGCGCGGAGCTGATGCTCGCCGCCGGCGCCGCCCCCTGGTACCGCGGCGACAACACGCAGCTCCTGCAGGAGGCGAAGGCGGCGGTACAGCGCGCCGGCTCGGTGCCGCTGGCGCCCGCCACCCGCACCCGCGCGGCTGCGCTGCTGGCGAACCTCGAGCGCAAGCTCCGTCCCGGTCCGCTCGAATGGATACCGCAGCGATGACGGCCGCCCAGCGCGCTGTCGCGGCCGCGCTCCTCTTCCTGGGCGCGGCGGCGGTCGCCGGCATCGCGCCGGTGGAGAGCGGGGTGCAGTACCGCACCTTTGGCATCGTCGAGGGAGTGTTCGCGCTCCTTTTGACGTACGTCCTGCTCCAGCGGCGCGCGTGGATGTCGCCCGCGGGCGTGCCGGGGTGGGCGGCGGTCATCTACGGCACGCTGGCGACCGCGCAGATCGCCGAGTTCCTCTTTCCCCCGCCCGGCGTTGTGGAGTGGGTGGTCGTCGCCACGCTGGCGCTTTCGGGGTGGGGAGCGCTCTCTCGCGGCCCGCGCCGGCGCATCGTCTTCGGGCTGGCGACGCTGTCGCTGCTGATGGCGCTCCTCCGCTACTCCGTGATCCCCGTGCTGTGGGGCGTCGGCCCGCAGCCCGGCGACCTGCTGGGAGTGGGCGACATGGCGCAGGGTGCCCGCCGCGTCTTCGCGGACCACCAGCCGATCCGCCCCGTGGGCCAGCTTCTGGGCTTCGCCGCGATGGCGATGTGGGCGCTCGCGACGCGCCTCGTCTGGCCCGTGCTTCCCTCGCGCGGGCGGCGTGGGCGCGACATCACCCACCTGGCCAAACCCGGTTCCCACAAGGGCTTGACGGCTCCGGTCGACTCGTATATACTAGGCGCCCCTCGCGAGGCTGACGTCGTGGAAACGACTCAGGACGGACCTCGGGCCGTTGACGAACGCGAGCAAGTATGATACATTGACGGGCTCGCCAGCGAATTTTTTGCTGGCAACGGTTTTTTGAAAATTCGGGTATGGGAAGGGTAGTAGGAAAAGGTCAGCACCAATGGTGTGTCTGACGTGTGCGCCTGTCTCTGCAAGGAGATAGGCGGGCTTTCGAGTGGGGGCCGGAGGAAATCCGGCCAAGCGAAGAAAGGGCGCACGGTGGATGCCTTGGCACGGACAGGCGAAGAAGGGCGCGGCAAGCCGCGATAGTCCCGGGGGAGCCGCACGCAGGCTGTGATCCCGGGGTACCCGAATGGGG